>JAUWXV010000058.1 GCA_030616165.1 bacterium
TGTCTTGTTTCCTCTCCTTGAATAATTGAACTAAATAAAACCGAAAACAAGGAAAAATTCATAAACGTAAATTAAACCTAATGTTATGTAAAATAATTCATAATAAATTAAACTTAATATTAAGTATTTAGATTTTTGCAACTTTTATGCCACTAAATATCTCCTTTTACTTTAATCCCTAAATAATTAGCATAATTTAAATATTATCAATATAATATATAAATTTAAAGTTATATCAATACTATTTTATTCACAATATCACAGGAAAGTTTTTCCTATCAAAATTTTAATACATCACTGCTCCAGATAGTCTTTGAGTTATTTCAATTGCTCTATCAATCGACATCTGCCCAAGAATTCTTGCTACTCTTCTATCGTCCATTAGTAAAAAAATCTCCACAATTGTCTGGTCATCAAGTTGAGAAATAATTGGTGCTGCTTCTTCGGGTCTCATTCCCTCACACACTTTAGCAAGTTTCTGAATACGCTCTTTTTCATAACCTTCTCTTTGCCCGGTTAACATTTCTAACTCCCGCTTAACCGCTTCCAAACTGTCTTTTTCATTATTAATCCGCTGCTGCTCTTCAGTTAGTTTTAGTTTCTCCTGCCCAAGGTCAAGTTCTCTTTTCTCATAATCTCTTGCTCTTAACTGTTCAGCAGTTGGTATCCCGGTTATTAAAGATGAATCTACTATAGCAGCCTCTTTTCGAAATATATTTACAATCCTTTCCTGTAAAGGAAGTTCCTTATCTCTAAATTTATATACCAAACCATATATAACTCCCAACATTATTATAAATGAGAATGCTGACATTACTAAAAATTTTAACAATATTTTCATCTTTAATTAATTTTAAATTATTCTTCAAATATTCAATCTCGTAATTAATTCCTCCTGAAGAAAATACTTTGATAAAGAAATTTCATCGCCTTGAATCTGCTGATCTTTATCAAAATCATGTAAGTATTCCTCCCTTGTTTTTTGTTTAAGGTTTTCTATGGCTTGCCTCTCTTTATAAGCCCATTCCAGTTTCTTTTTATTATTCTCAACTTCTTTCTCACACTCTGATATCCTATTAATCTGTCTTTGAATTTCAAATATTAACAGAGTCAAATAACTGCTGTAAAATCTCATCTCAAATATGGACAACCTCTTTCTCCCTCTTATTTCATTCTGATAGGTCTGTAATTTATCTCTATGATTGTCAAGAACTAACTGTTCTGATTCCAAGACATTTAATGCATTTGCAAGTTCCCTTTCTCTTATTTGCTGAATCACCTCTTTAATATCAAGAACCCTCTGCAATCTGAATCTATATCTTTTCATTGGTCTATTAATTAATTCACGGAAACATCTTTAACTAATTCAATTAATTTTTTTATTGATTCCTCAAATTCGCATTTCTCGTAAATATCCTGCCTCAAGAATTGATTTACAGAATCAATAAGGCTGATTGCCTCATCAATTTTTGGATTACTCCCTTTAGAATACGCGCCGATATTAATCAAATCTTCAGATTCCCGGTATGTAGCAAGTAAATTTTTTAATTTATTAACAGCAATTCTTTGCTCATCACTGACCACATCAATCATTAACCTGGAAACACTTTCCATAACATCAACCGCAGGATAATGATTCCCATTCGCCAGCCTTCTTGATAATACTATGTGACCATCAAGGATAGACCTTGTAATATCAGAAACGGGCTCGCTAAGGTCATCTCCTTCTACCAACACTGTGTATATTCCTGTTATGCTTCCCTTTTCCGTCGCCCCGGCTCTTTCTAATAGTCTCGGCAAAAAAGCATACATTGATGGGGGATATCCTCTCGTAGTGGGAGGCTCCCCAATAGAAAGGCCAATCTCTCTTTGAGCAACAGCAATCCGACTTGCAGAATCCATCAAAAGCATAACATCCATCCCTTTATCCCTGAAATACTCTGCAATAGCAGTTGCTGTCATTGCCCCCTTTATTCTTAAAAGAGCAGGCTTATCATTGGTTTCCACCACTACAACTGAATTCTTTAGCCCCTCTTCGCCAAGGTCTTTTTCAATAAAATCCCTGACCTCCCTTCCTCTTTCTCCAACCAAGCCGACTACCGTCAAATCTGCTTTTGTATTTCTGGCTATCATTCCCATTAATACTGATTTCCCTATACCAGAACCCGAAAATATTCCCACTTTCTGACCTTTTCCAAGGGTAACAAAACTGTCAATAGAACGAATTCCGGTAATTATTGGTTCATTAATTCTCTTCCTATCCATCGCTCTGGGAGGTGAATTATCTATTGGATATTTAACCTTTTCCCTTATCGCTCCTTTATTATCGATAGGTCTTGCCAGTCCGTCTACTACTCTTCCAATTATATCTTCACTGATTTCAATATAAAAAGGTTCTCCTGTTGTAAAAACCTCCGAGCCTGGTGCAATCCCCTTTAATTCACTCAAAGGCATAAGAAGAACCATATTATCTCTAAACCCTACTACCTCTGCAATCCCTTCTGATTTGCCTTCCCTGCTTCTAATAATACATTTTTCACCAATTCTGCTGTGAGGACCAATTGACTCGTAAACCAGCCCTATTACCTTAGTTATTCTACCCTTTCTTTTAACAAAACTGTGTTCTTCTATTAAATTGTGATATTTTTTAAAAATCTTATCTGATATCTGAGATTCAAACTCCAAGTTTCTTATCCTCCAGCAGAACTCTTTCCAATTCATTAAGTTTTGTTTCTAACCGTGCATCAACTTCTCCAGAATTCGTCTCCAATAAGCATCCGCCTCTTGTTATCTTATCATCTGATTCTATCTTAAAATTTTTCACATCCTTTAACGTATTTATCAGTTCCTTTTCATACTCCTTAATAACATTATAATCCTCTGGATTCAACTTAAGAACTAAATCAGTCTCATCCGAAATAAACTCAAGAGATTCTTTAATCATAGCCAATATAACTTTATCATCTTTTTCTATCTCCTTTTTAATAATCTTTCTAACTATAAGATAACAAAGAGTTATAACTTCTTTTTCTGCTTCATGAATTACTAATTCTTTTTCATCCAAAATCTTTTTTGAAATACTAAGAAAATCATCTATCAATGGTCTTATTTCGTCTTTACCCTCCTTAATACCTCCTTCTTTCCCGTCATTAAAACCTTGAGTATATGTCTCTTTCTTTTCTTGTTCGAATTGAGCAGTTAGTTTGCTTTTCTGTTCTTCAAGCGCAATCTTAACTTTTTCACTGACTTCTTCCTTCAGGCGCTTTTCAAATTCTTCTCTCTTTCGATTTTCTTCCTCTTCCTGCCTTCTTCTTTCCTCCTCTTCAGGTCCAATTACCTCATCAACAACAAAACCTTCAACAAATCTTATTTTTCTTATTGGCTTCGTAGATTTAATAATATTATGCAACAATTTCCTCTTCTCCTCCCCTTCCGGAGATAACGATTTCGCCTTCTTCTTCAAGGCTTCTGATTACTTCAACGATTTTCATCTGCGAGTCTTCAACATCCTTCAACCTCACAGGACCCATAAATTCAAGTTCTTCTTTAATTAATCCAGACGCTCTTTCTGACATATTTCTGAATATTGCGTCCTTCACTTCATCTGTTGCAACCTTCAGCGCAAGAGAAAGTTCTTTTGAATCTACCTCACGGAGAACCCGCTGAATAGAGCGGTCATCAAGAAGGACAAGGTCTTCGAATACAAACATAAGGTTCTTTATCTCGGTTGCCAGTTCCGGATTCCTCTTTTCAAGATCTCCAAGTATAGTCTTTTCTGTGGACCTTCCCGCAAGGTTTAATATCTGTGCAACAGCCTTAGCACCACCTGCTGCGCTGAGGTCTTGTCCAAATACTGTTTCTACTTGGGATTCAAGAATCCCTTCAATATCTGAAAGAAGATCAGGGGATATCTTCCCCATTGTTGCTATTCGATATGCCACTTCTCCTTGAATTTCAGGTGGTAAATCTGCAACTATCTGAGCAGTTTGTTCTGGTTCAAGATTTGCAAGTATCAATGAAATAGTCTGCGGATGTTCATGTTGAATAAAATTCAATAATTGATTCGGATCAACCTCTTTCAGTAGTTTAAATCCGCTGACATGAATGGCAGACTCAACTTTTGATACAATTTCATGAGCTCTCCTTGGTCCAAGTGCTTTTTCAAGAAGGGCTTTTGCATATTCTATACCACCCTGAGATATATACTCCTGCGCCATTATCATTTGATAGAACTCTTCCACGACTGCCTCCATAACCGTAGAAGGTACATCTCGCATATTCGCTATTTCAATTGACAATTTTTCTATATCTTTATCCTTGAGATTTTTGAAAATCTGGGATGCCGATTCTACACCTATAGAAATTATAAGTATCGCCGCTTTCTGCCTCCCAGTTAGCTCTTCAAACGAAATTTCCATTTTCTAAGTTCTCTCCTCTATTAACCATGTTTTAAGTAAGGAAGCCACATTTTCAGGTTTATCTCTTGAAAATTTTGACACCTGGTCGAGCATTTGCGTTCTTCTCTGCGCCTCAGCAGATATCTCTTCTTCTATGGCTTCCGCCTCGATATCAATAGCTGGTCGAGGTTTTGGTCTTGGTAATAATAAATCAAGACTTTTAAAAATTGACCTCAATACTACTAAAAATATTATCCCGGCAAAAGACAAAATAGAATATCTAATTACTTTCCCTATAAACTCCTTTCTTTGTTCTGCTCTTATTCTCGCCTCTTCTGCCTCTCTCGCTGTTGTATCAAACGGAAATTCAACAATTTGAACCTGGTCTCCGCGGCCCTCATCGTATCCTATGGCAGCCATAATAGAATTTTGTAAATCATTCAACTCCTGCTGAGACCTCCCGGTATCTACCGTAACGGAAACTGAAATCTTTTCAATCTTACCATATTTATCGTTAATTTCTTCAATGATTTTATCAATCTCATAATTTGTAATTGAACTCTCTCCTCTGGATGGAGTACCCAGGGTATCGGTAACCATTCCTGCTGATTCACTTCTATCCTCACTCCTTACTATTTGAGTTCCGGGTTCATATCTCTCACTTACCGTTGAAATTTGCTTGAAATCCATTTCTATAGTAACCCTTACAACCGATTTGCCAGGTCCTAATACTCTATTAAGCATTGACTCTATCTCTCTCCTAAATCCACTTTCAATTTCATTCTGGATTTCAATTTGATTTGCAGTCATTAAATAAACTTCGTCACGGTTAAGTTCTTTGGAAAGGTCATTCCCATATGAATCAATTATACTGACATTGCCAACTTTAAGCCCTTCCACACTCATTGCAATAGTCTTGGCAATGCTGTAAACATTTTCACGTGTCAATTCTGTCCCCGGACGAAGCGTTAAAACCGTAGAAGCAGTCGTCTCTTTCTGGTCTTCTATGAATAATGCCTCCTCTGGAAGAACTATATTAACTTTTGCTCTTTCAACATTTTCGATAATACGAATAGTTCTCGCAAGCTCTTCCTGCAGAGCCCTTCGATAATTGACCTTCTGAATAAAATCTGTTATTCCAAGATTTGGTCTGTCAAAAATCTCGTATCCCACTCCTGCTTGAGAGATTATTCCTTCTGCATTAGCCTCGATTCTTAATCCGGTCTCTTCCCCCTCAGGAACTAAAATCGCCGTCCCCTCTGTCTCAAGTTTATAAGGAATACCCTTTTCCTCAAGTTTTTCTATCAGTGCCTGTGCATCTTTAGGGTCAAGATTCGAAAAAAGAACAACATAATCTTTCTGGCTCGCCCAAATCATCAACAACATTATTACTACTATACTTATAATAGAAACAAGAAAGATTACAAATTTTTGAGTAGGATTTAACTTTTTTAATACACTCTGAATCTGTTTAAAAAATTGTCGGAAAAATTCTACCATAATAATAAAATTTTTTTAATTAAATGATTATATTTTTTAGTTAAGCCGTTAATGGAATCCCGAAGATATTAGACCTGCATCCTCATAATTTCTCGATAAGCATCTATCATTTTGTTACGTATTTCCATCATTAATTCAAAGCTTGTCCCTGCTTTCTCAACAGCAATCATAACATCATGAATATCTTTAATTTCCCCTGTTAAAAGTTTTTCTACAGATTCTCCAGCGAACTTCTGAGCCTCATCTACATCGTTTATAAACTTCTTTAAAGTCTGTTCAAAATTTACCTCTTTCTTAATAGATTCCTGCTCTTTGGGAAGTTGAATCGGAGTAATCTGTTTATTTATTTGAGGAATTTTGTTCATCTATTAAAACTCCTTTTTACATTAATCAAAATTTCCTAATTATATTTCTAATGCTTGCTGCATCATACTTTTTGCAGCACCAATAGCAGTTACATTCGCTTCATATGCCCTCGTAGCTACCATCATATTAACCATTTCGGTAATCATATTAATATTAGGATAAGCAGCAAATCCATTTTCATCAGCATCGGGATGGTCAGGCTCATAAACAAGACGTGGTGGCTTATCATCTTCAAGAATACCATCAATTTTTACTCCCTGGGCATATTCTTCTCTTACCTCTCGAAATGCTTTATTATCAATATGCCATTTATTTGTCCTTTTTAACTTTATAAATTCTTCTTTAAGGATAGTTAAAAATTGTGCTCTTTTAGCCGGACTCAAAATCACCTGCTGCCTCTTATATGGACCCCCTTTTTCAGTTCGAGTAGATTCAGCATTTGCGATGTTACTTGCAATTATATTAAGTTTTGTGCGCTGAGCTGTTAGACCTGTTGCACTTATATCTATTGATGAGAATAATCCTTGTATTGACATTTACTGATAAACCTGAATTTATTGCCTAAATTTCTTCTTTTGATTTAAATATTACTAAAATTTTGTAAATTTTTATTTTTCAATAAAAAACGATTATATTTAATCCTCTTACTAAATTATCGGAAATTTACTAAAATTTCGTTAAATATTATACACTTATTAATATATTTTATCCTCAAAAACTCTCACAATACGATTACAACATAATTTAAATAACTATAACCCTTAAGAATTTTTATCTTATCTAACCCCTTCTCCCCTTATAGCCGACTTTAATCTGCTAAATATATTCCCAATCAAAATAGAAGCACCTTGATATCTAATTTGATTCTTCGCAAGTTCTGCCATCTCTTTATCTATGTCCACATTATTCATTCCGCTTGGAAGAGTCGGGTCTTTCGGAATAATATATTTCGGCTTTACTTTCTCTATTTCCCTTTTGCCAATGGGCATATGCTTTTCATGCGTAACGTAGCCTCTAATCCCTTCTTTCTTAAAAGCCGCTTTTAAATCTTCTTCAAATGTTACTTCCGACCTTCTAAATCCCGGTGTATCCACATTTGCAATATTATCCGCAATAGATTTCTGCCTCATTGAATATGCTCTTAATCCCTTATGTAAAAGTGGTATATTAGTCTTTCGAAAAATGAAATTCGGAATATCTACCAGTTTCATAATATAGTCGATACTATTCTGCTATATGTAATTGAGGAAATTTATATAATTTTTTTGCAATTAATATGCCATAATACAAAAATCTCTTAAATTAATAAGAAATTAACATAACTTATATATTTTCAATGTAATAAATTTTAATTAAATCCCTCTTTAATATAAAAATCTATAATATATGGAAAAAGTTTCCACAAAATCGGGATATTATTTCCACAACTTAATTTTCTTTCAGAAAACAGGTATCAAGTTCTCCTTTCGCCTTATATTCATTAAGTTTATTTCTTAACGTTCTTACTGAAATATCAAGGATTTCGGCAGTTTTTGTTCTATTGAAGTCATTGTTTTTCAATGTTTTTAATATTTGTTGTTTTTCGAGTTCTCTTAATGTCATTTGAGTATCTTCAGAATGAAATTCACTTGACTGGTCAAATCCATCTTCCTCAAAGAGAAAATGCCTAATCTGTAAAATAGGCTCTTTACTGATAATCATTGCTCTTTCTATTCTGTTTTCGAGTTCCCTCACATTTCCCGACCAATCCAATCGCATAAGAAGAGATCCTGCCTCTCTGGAAATACCTTTTATCTCACGGTTGTGCTCTTTATTATACTTTCTGATAAAATGCTCAACGAGTAGGGGTATATCCTTTTTCCTTTCTCGCAGTGGAGCAACATGAATTGGAATTACATTTATCCTGAAATACAAATCTTCTCTGAACCTCTCTTTTTTAATTTCTTCTTTAATATCCTTGTTTGTAGTTGCTATAATCCTCACATCAACCTTAATACTCTGAGTATCTCCAACCCTTTCAAACTCTTTTTCCTGAAGGACTCTAAGCAGTTTTGCCTGAAGTCCGGCGCTCATCTCGCTGACCTCATCGAGCAGAAGCGTTCCGGTATGTGCTGCTTCAAACCTCCCTTTCCTTGCCTTTATAGCGCCGGTAAATGCACCCTTTTCATGCCCGAAAAGTTCGCTCTCCATTAGCCCTTCGGGAATAGCAGCACAGTTCGTCTTTATAAAAGGTTTGTCTCTGCGCGGGCTGTTATAATGAATGGCACGTGCTATTAATTCCTTCCCTGTTCCGCTCGGTCCTTGAATAAAAATTGTGGCATCACTCTCCGCAACTGTCTTAAGCATATCAAAAATCTTCCGCATTTTTGCACTCTTTCCCACAATATTATCAAATCCGTAAAGACCATCAATTTCTGAGCGAAGATATCTATTCTCATTTTTTAGTCTGTGATGCTCAATCGCCTTTTTTACAATCAATTCTATATGGTCAAGAGAAGACTCCTTGGTTATATAATCATACGCACCCATTTTCATAGCCTCTACTGCATTTTCAATCGTGCCAAAGGCTGTTATCATAAGAATTTCTGAGCCCGGCTGTGAAATTTTTGCCTCTTTTAAAACATCCATCCCCGATATTTCTGGCATCCGAATATCAGTTATAACTATATCATATTCAGAATTTTTTAACTTTTCAATAGCCTCTTTCCCGTTTACAGCTTCATCTGCACTACAGCCCATTCTTTTCAATATCTCTTTTAAATAGTCCCTTATAAGAGACTCATCATCAACGACCAATACATTCTCATTTTCTGGCATTTTTTACCCCTATCTTATTTGATAATAATTAAAAAATAATCAAATAGGCAGATTTATTTCAAAAATAGCTCCCTTACCTTCTTCACTTTTAACGAATATTACTCCCTTATGGACATCAATTATCTTTTTAACAATAGCTAAACCCAGTCCAGCTCCATTGGGCTTTGTTGTAAAAAACGGATTAAAAAGCTTTTTCTGGACACTTTCGCTCATTCCTTTCCCATTATCTTCTATAGATATAACCATATTCTTCCCATTATTTTCCATTCTTACCCCGACTCTTAATCTACCTTCATTTTCTATTGATTCTGACGCATTTTTTAAAATGTTCAGGAGAACCTGTTGAAAAAATTCCGGATCATACCTTATTTCTTTACAATCAGATGGAAAATCTCTAATAATCTCAATTTCTTTACCGTCCTGCTCCAATTCAACCTCCATAAGGCAAAGAACTTCATCAATTGTTTTAATAATATCCTGTTTTTGTAGTTCAGGTTTTATAGGTCTTGTATAAAAAAGTAGGTTTGCAGCAATTCTGTTGAGCCCGGAAACACCTTCGATAATCTTTTTCACAAGATTCCTTCTCGGGTCATCAATATCAAGGTCTCTTTCAAGAAGAGCAGCAAACCCACCAATTCCCCCAAGGGGATTCCTTATTTCATGAGCAACATTTGCTGCCATTTCCCCTAACGCAGCTAATGTTTTTGCATGCTGAACTTCTTCTTCAAGCATTTTTATCTCGGTCATATCACTGAATATCTCAACGGCACCAAGAATCTCTCCGTGCTCATTCTTCACAAGTGAAGTGCTGTATTCTATTGGAACTGTCGAACCATTAGTTGTGATTATTTCCCTCTCCTCATTTTCATATTCTTTACCGTCTTTTAGTGTCGATAAAAGAGAAAGACTCTTGTCTATTAAATTCCCATAAATATTTTTATAATATTTTCCAATTACATCTGAACTTTTCAATCCAGTAACTTCTTGTGCAGCATTATTAAAGACCGTAATTTTTCCTTTAAGATTGATTACCACAATACCCATCTTCACACTTTCAAGTATATTTCTGAGATGATTCTTTATTGAATCCATCTCTTTAAGATTTTCCGACAACTCTCTATTTTTCTTCTCCAATTCAATATTTAGTTCCTTGACTCTCTCTTCAAGTAGTTTATAAGCATTTTCGAGTCTGAGCGTGGTCTCGCTAAAAAATTCAAAAGCATTCTTTAAAGCAGTAATCTCTTTTTCTTTAGATTTTTTCCTGACTGGCATATTTTCTATTCTTTCTATTTAGTAAATTTTGTATAACTTATTATCATTAAATATAATTTTTCTCACTTCAGATGAGAAGTTTAATCATCCCGAACATTTGGAATAATTTTAAGTCCTCTTTCCGCCAAAAGCGAATCCGCTGATGCGGATTCTACTTCTCTTTTCAAAAGAAACATTCATGCTCCTTTGGAGCACACAAAAACATGATAATACATTCTATTTCCGGAATAAAGAACATAATTGTTAATGATTTTTTTTATGCTCATATCTTTGTTCTCGCGTAGGGGCGGGCTTGTCCGCCTTTGGTGGGTTTACCCGCCTCTGGTGGGTTTACCCGCCCTTTTTCATATATGGGTGAACAAGTTCACCCATACGTGGATATATATTTGTTTTAATAAAAGATTAAACAACAAAAAATTTTTTATATTAAACACTCACCTTCTAAAGGAGCACCCCAAAACATGATAATATATTTTATTTCCGGAATAAAGTAAAAGCATTAAAGTTAAGTTAATGATAAAAAAGACCTTTTTCTTTCAGAAAATCTACAAAGCTTCCCATACCCTATTCTTTTTAATTTTTCGATTGTTTCCCTAAAACGCCAGCCTACTTCAGAAGGATTGTGCGAATCGGAACCGAGTATAATCGGTATATCTAATTCACGTGCCTTGAAAATAATTTCATCATTCGGATAAGTTTCTTTAGCCTCTTTTCTTAATCCTGAAGTATTAATCTCAAGGCAGATATCATTTTCTTTAATAGTCTCAAGCGCATCTGTTGCTATCTCTAAATATCCGTTTTTCGGCTTATAACCGAACTTCTTTATTACATCAAAGTGAGCGATACCATCGAAAATTTTAGTCTCGGCTGCTTTTTTAACAGTTTCAAAATATTCTCTATAAACCTCATTTATATTTCTCTTTTTGAACTCATCAATATATTTTTCATTATCAATACCCCACTTTCCCAAAAAATGAACAGCCGCCAATACATAATCAAATTCATTTTCATCAATAATCTTTTTCACATAATCGATATACTTTGGAAAATAATCTGCCTCGATACCAAGTTTTATATCAATTTCTGAATATCTACTTTTTAGTTCATTTATTGTATTTATATATTCTGGAAGTTCAAGAATAGTCATACGATTTTCTGGGTCATACTCATTTGGCATTGGAATATGGTCAGCAAAACCTATCTCAAAAAACCCTTCCTTAATCGCCTGTTCTACATAATCTTCCGGAACACCATTTGCATGCTTACATAACCTTGTATGAATATGATAATCAATCAACACTTTTGCTCGTATCAATACTTAAAAATTTTTAAATTTATACAGAATAACTTTCAATCTCCATAAATCACAGCAGACAAATAACCCACTACCTTCCATTTATCATCTGTAACATCACCAGAGTTCTTATAACTTAGGACTTTTGAAAACTTTGCTCCTGCTAATTTTGCTGCATACATCACTGCCATCATAGGACCAGCTCCACAAGCTTCACACTTTTTTTGTTCTAAATCCCTTGATAATCCCTCAGGATCAAGGTTATTTACCCTGTTAACGATATGATTATCTAATTTAACAGCGGTATCATAATTATGGAAATGAGAAAGATCACTTGATGCCACTGCTAAAACATTTCTTTCCTTGAGAAATTTGCCCAATATCATTCCAAGATAAGTGCAGTTGCTGTAACTTTGGTCCCCCATTACAATCGGAAGAATTTTAAATTCCTTTAAAATAAACTGGAGAAAAGGGAGTTGAACCTCCAGTGAATGCTCATCTCCATGACCTTCATCTGATAGATAAACCTTCTCATTTGATTGAGTACAAATTTCTGCAAGTTCTTTATCAATCTTTATCCCTCCAAGAGGAGTTTCATACACATCTCCACCATATACCGAAGCTCCCATAAAATATTCCCTATGACTCGGCGCAATAATAATAACCGTTTCGTATTCCCTTCCTTTTATCTGATTGTATGCTTCTGCTGCTACTTGGCCAGAATAAATATATCCTGCATGGGGAGAGAGCAAACCCAAAACTTTCTCAGATACTCTTTCACCTTTCACAGATTTAAACATAGAACTTAAATCTTGAAGTAATTCATCAGATTCAAACGGATAAAAAGACCCGGCAAAAACTGCTTTTCTAACCTTCAAATTCTTGTTTATCCCTTCCATAACATTTAATCCTATTATATTTTAATTAAAAACAATCCCCTATTCTAAAATTTATTAAAAAAAAATCTTATCTACAAGTCTTTTTTTTTATATCTCTCAAAAAAATAATTGCATAACCTTTATTTTTACAAAAATATAGAGTAAACAAATCACATAACCTAAGAAGAACTATGAAATAAAAAATGCCAAGTATATTATTATACTTGACATTCTATTACACATTTTTTAATTATTAACATCCACAGCCCATAGAAGCAGTCTCAAAATAATCCACAAACTTATGAGCAGCATAAACAGAATAAAAGTTTTCTGCTTAACATTAAGTTTATCAAATATTCGTTTCTCGTATTTAAAAAAACTTTTTACAAATTCTATCATAGAATCAAACTATAAAGGGATTTCAATCTTTATGTTTTTTTCCCTATGATACTTTTTCATTAATATATCTTCGATGTTTCTGCTTAATCCAGAATATTCATCAGGTTTCTACTATTCTTTTTTCGCGAGTTCTTTCTCTTTCTTCGCAAAAGCTTCTAAAAATGGTTTAAAAAGGTCAATGGGAACAGGGAAGATAAGAGTAGAATTATTTTCGGCAGCAACATCGACTAATGTTTGCAAAAATCTAAGCTGCATAGCCATCGGATTCTTGCTTATAATCCCAGCAGCCTCGGACAATTTTACAGATGCTGAAAGCTCTCCCTCTGCATGAACAATCTTTGCCTCTCTCTCAATATTTGCTTCAGCCTTTTTTGCCAATGCCCTTCTCAGCTCAGGCTGGGTATAGTCAACATTTTTAACCTCTACACCGGATACCTTTATTCCCCATGGATCAGTATGAAAATCTATAATCTTTTGTAACTCTGTATTGATCTTATCTCGGTTGGCTATCAGTTCAAAAAATTCATTCTTACCAACTATCCCCCTCAAAGTTGTCTGAGCAAACTGGGTTGTCCCGTAAAGGTAATCCCTTATTTCAATAACACTATGCATGGGGTCCATCACTCTAAAAAATAGTACGGCATCTACCTTAACCGGAACCCTGTCCTTTGTAATCATTTCCTGTGTCGGGACATCGATAACTTCTGTCCTTATACTAATTCTCCTTTCAACCCTTTCAATAAATGGAATTATTATTACAATACCCGGACCTCTGGTTCCAACATACTTCCCTAATCGAAATATCACCACCCGCTGATATTCCTTTACTATCTTTAAAGCCATTGCCACTAAAATTACAACTACACCAATAATTAACACAAATGCTGAAGACATTATAACCTCCTTTTTTAATTTATAAAAAATTTAACTCTTCTAATAAAACAAAAATAATTTTCCCTGTCGAAGGTGTTCTTCACCTTCGCCCCTAACAAAGAACCAAACTTTAAAATACTTCTATTCAAAAGGGATTTGGATTAAAATTAATAAAGTTTAACTTAATAACCTGAATAATTCACAAATGTTTGTTAAATTAAACTTATTTCTAATAAAAACTATTTCTTAGGGTCTTCTGAAAAAAGAAATTATATATATTAAATACCTTTTCTCACAAATTATCAATGCCAAATCCGTAGGGGCGGGTTTACCCGCCCTTCTTTTTGAATAATTAATGAATACGGTCTAAAGCAGTAACTAAATCTTATATAGGTAACCAAATAAAAACATAATTTAAAATGGTTGAATAGGCATTTTTTCCTGTCAATTACTATAAAACATACAAGAATTAATAACTATGATATTATATAAAAAAACAAAAATTAAGTCTCTTTATCTGTTATTCAGGTAATACAATAATTATAAGTGTTTACTCCATCACTAACAGTAATATTTTAATAAATTAGTAACAATAATAAAAAAGTTCTTGTTTTTACGAATATATTTTGTTATATTTATAATGTAATATTATTATCAATAACAATCAGAAACTTGTTTATATTTCGATGAACTCTAAAAAATTAACCTTCAGAATGAATTGTTAATAAAAAGCTTTATCCCGAAAATAGAACCACGAGTTTCACAGATTTAAGAAATTAGCTGTAGGGACAGAACAGTGTTCTGTCCTCACAATTCTGATGGCGATGGTCTTTCAGCCTTAAAGTCAATATTTATGTAAATGATAGGATTTTATCATAGTGATAATCTTTATAATCTTATTTTTTAACGATTTACACATTTTTCAGAAAAAAAATTGTAGTTTTTTTTATAATAATAAAAAAATTTATTTTCGTAAACCTATGTAATGCATAAAATAACGAATAGTTCAATTTTTTCACTAATATAAAAAAAATGATAAAAATGATAAAAAATTGTCATTTTTTATCATAAAATGATAAAATATTATCATAAAATGATAAAAATTTATCATATCTAAAAAATATCTTAAGTCTAGGACCCAGTATCGATAACGTCGCCTTTAAAATAAATAGTTTTATGAATTATTCAGGTTAAATAACCACAAAGATATACAAATCCTATTAAGTTTTTGCAACTGTTCTAATATTGCTGTAAATAACAGAAGTACTTAATAATATGAATGTTCTCTTAACCCGATTATTTCAAAATATTAATCTATACGAAACCTCTCAGAAATCCGAAATGGCATTTATTAAAGCTCCCATCCTCTTCGGTATTCGCGACGCAGATATTCATTCGCTTCAGGTATGTTTGTAACTTTCATGTTTCTGGAGTCCCACTCTAACGGCGGTGTAGTATGGCTTTCATCGAAATTCCTTCTGCTATATCGTAACGCAACACCGGCAAGGCATATAGTTTCTGTAACGTCTCTTGCATTTATAAAATTCCCGGGCGACGGTTCCCCCCCTTTGAAAGCCTCTACCCAATCACTATCGCCTCCCCCTCTGCTCCTTTCTGCTTTAGGAATTTCGTCCACTCCCAGATATTCAAGCATCTTTTTCTCAGGAATGATTTGGTTCCCGAGAATTGTTCCTTTATCGCCGACAAACATAGTCCCGGTCGCTGGCATTTGCCTGTTATCCATTTTCAATTCATCAGGTGTTAGAGGTCTCATTCCTCCGTCATACCAATATAAATCAATCGCGGGTCTTCTCCTTCGTGCCGGAAATCTAAAACGAATTGTGCAGGCATGCGGGAAAGCAAAGTCATTATGTTGAACAATGCTGACCTGGTCTACTATTTCGCAGGAAGAACTCGGGAGTGCTTCGATACTGTTTGGAACACCCAAATCAAATGCCATAAATATTGGCCAAAGACTATAATTACCCATATCTGCAATACTGCCACCTCCAAAGTCATACCAACCGCGAAATACAGCATGTGTATAATTCGGATGATAGGGACGATCGACTGCCGGACCGAGCCATAAATCCCAGTCAAAGCTTCTCGGAACCCGCACTCTTTCAGTTGGAATACTCAGATATTGAGGCCAAAACGGCCTGTCTGTCCAGTTATGAATCTCCCGAAGTGTGCCAATTGCCCCGTCCAATACCATATCTCTTACTGAATCAATCGGTCTTCTCCAGGCTGACAAGTGTGTTGCTACTCCCGTTTCACGAGCAGTTTCGACCATCAATCTGGCTTCATATACCCTGTTAGCCAATGGTTTATGCATAACAACATGCTTGCCTTTTTTCATTGCTGCAATTGATATAGTCGCATGGAGATGGTCCGGTGTCATTACTTTTACTGCATCTAAGTCCTTTTCCTTTTCCAATAACTCTCTAAAATCAGCATAGGAAGAGCATCCGTTATAACTTTCTGAAGACCTGTTTTTTGCATAGTACTTTTCTACAACCTCTCGGCCGGGAAGTCGGCCACACCGAATACCATTAACGCCTTCTCCCCAGGTAGGCTCTTCTAAAACCTTTCGTATGCTGTTTCGAATTCCATTTTTAGACCAGTCAACATAATTTGTGTTGTCTCTTTCAGGGTCACAGACAGCAACAATTTGTATATCAGGATTAGCGACCAACCTAACCATTTCCCTTAATCCCTGAGTGCCGCAGCCGATGTAACCTAAGGTAACTTTATCGCTCGGAGCGACATATTTAGGCCCACCTAACACATGTCTTGGAACAACAGTAAATGCAAAAGTTGCTGCTGCTGAGCCCAGAAATTTTCGACGGTTTATGTTTCTTTTAAGTGTCATTTTTTACCTCCTGAT
>JAUWXV010000199.1 GCA_030616165.1 bacterium
GATTGTTATTTAAACTGATAAATTATTTTTTTTTTATTTACTTGATATTATGAGTTATTTTTATTATAATATATTAGATTTATTTATTAATATTAGAAATATATTTGTAATATTAAATAGGATTTAAATGGCAGATAAACAAGAAGCAAATGAAGAGAAGATAGTAAGAAATGGAGAAGTAAAAGTAAATGTAACACCTGATAGATTAGAGACTTATTTAAAGGTTGTATCAGCGATTAACGGAAATGATGCCACTTATGAGGAGGCAGTAAGAGAACTGAAAAAGTCGAATGTTGTTTATGGTATTAACGATGAACTTTTGAAAGAGATATTTGAAAACAAGGTTTTTGATCAGGAAATATTAATTGCAAGTGGTCTTCCTCCAGTTGATGGAGTGGATGGTGAAATCAAATATTTTTTTAATACAAAAAGAGAAATAAAAGCAAAGGAAGATGAGAAAGGGAATGTAGATTATAAAGATTTAAGCTTAATCCAGAATATAAAAAAGGGTGAAAAACTTACTGAAGTCATGCCTCCAAAACCTGGGGTAGAAGGTAAAACTGTAACAGGCAACCCAATACCTCCCGCAGAAGGCAAAAAAAGATTACTCCCTCAAGGCAGAAATACTATGCCAATGCCAGAAAATCCCAATATTTTAATATCTGCAATTGATGGGCATATTATTTTTAAGAAAGATATTTTAGTAGAGGTAGAGCCTGCTTATGTGGTTAGTGCTAATGTTGACTACAGCACAGGAAATATAGATTATGTGGGTTCTCTTCTTGTTAAGGGAGATGTAAAAAGTGGATTTGATATCAAGGTTGGCGGTGATATTGATATTTGGGGAGTTGTCGAAGATGCAAAAATTGAAGCCGGCGGTGGCGTATTGCTTCAGAAAGGAATTATTGGAAAGGGGGGTGGAGTTGTGAAAGCTGGTGGGAATGTAATTTTAAAATTTATTGAAAATCAAAGTATTTATAGTAAAGGAAATGTAATTGTCGGTGAAGAAATACTTCACAGTAAAGTTTATGCAGATGGTAAAATAATCGTTAAAGGGAAAAAAGGTTTTATAATTGGCGGAGAAGTAGTTGCAGC
The DNA here is from genome assembly GCA_030616165.1 of bacterium. Taxonomy (GTDB): domain Bacteria; phylum SM23-31; class SM23-31; order JAUVVT01; family JAUVVT01; genus JAUWXV01. The sequence goes on from JAUWXV010000199.1 coordinate 1,096, forward strand.
AGAAGGAATTGAGGCAAAAAATATTGGAAATTATCAGCATATGAGAACAGAAATATCAGTTGGAATTAGTGAGAAGATGAAAAAGAAGATTGAAGAAATTGAATTTAACCTTAAAAAGAATGAAGAAAATGAGGAAAATGTTAAAAATGCAATTTATTCTTTAGTTAGTGCAAAGTTTTCTAAAAAGGGATTTTCAAGTGAGAAGGAAAAATTATTAGAGAAAATGCGAAGAATACAAGGTGCATTACCTAAACAAAGAGAGGAACTCGAAAAAGAAAAAGAAAATATTCATAAAGAATTACAAAAATACAAAAATGCTGAAATTAAAGTTTATAATAAAATTTATCCCGGAGTTAAAATAACTATATTAGATAAGAAATATATGGTTAATGAAGAAGGAGCTTTCGTATCTTTCAAATTGATAGATGATGAGATAGTTTGCGGAAAGTGCCATTGAGTATTTATGTTATGTTTTAACAGTATTTAAAATGAGGATTTTTAAAAACCACATTGATAAATATTTTAAAATTTATAGATTTAAGTCATGTTATAGAAGAGAAAATATCTGCCTTGAAATATTTTATTATAATTTTAAGCGGTATTACAGTTAATTTTCATTCATTTTTATAAGTCAACCAATTTTTTAATGAAACAATTTAAATAATTCAAAAGAATCTTGACTTTTTATAATATTTTTTTTAATTTGTATTGTAAAATTTAAGGAATTTATTATGGCAATAAGACCTACATTAACATTTTATGGGACAGGCAGGCCGATGAATCCTTTTGTAAATCTGAGAGTTAATCGAGAACCCAGCAGGATGGGGATATTACATTCTGGAGTGAGGACAAAAGGCGAGTTTAACAGGATTATCAGAAGAAAATTAGTTCCAGATGTTAACGCTCTGGGGAAAGGAGCTGTCAAACTTCAAAAATCTCTTGGTATTAGCGTAAATGTGACTATATAAAAATTAGATATTTTTGATTAATCTAATTTATTAGAAAGATTTTAGTCGGGAGAGGTACAGTATAATCTGTACCTTTTTTATTTAAATAAAAAATTCTTTTTATAAATTTTATATTATTAATATAATTGAACTTATAGATATTTAAAAATAGATTATAAAATAATAATATATCCATTCTAAAAAAACATTTTTATAATTAAAAACATTTGTTTATATTTAGTTTAATTTGATAAATTTATCGTCAAAAAATAGAGATGAGATGGCGAATAAAAGATTAAATATTGTCGATGTCACTTTGAGAGAAGGTGAACAATTTGCGAAGGCATTCTTTACTACGGAGATGAAAATTGAGTTATCTTCTCTTCTCGAGGAGTTTGGAGTAGAATATATAGAGGTAACATCGCCTGCTTGTTCTCCCCAGAGTTTTGAAGATGCAAAAGTTCTTTCAAATCTGGGGTTGAAAGCAAAAATAACCGCTCATGTCAGATGCAACAAAGAGGATATAGACATATCCCTTGATGCTGGAGTTGATGTCATTCATATGATGTATGCGACATCACCAATTTTGCAAAAATACAGCACAAGAAAAAATATAGACCAAGTAATGGAGCAGGCAGTAAAGATGACCGAATATCTTAAAGGTCTGAATATGGAGGTTAGATTCAGTGGTGAAGATTCTACCAGAAGCAGAATAGAAGACCTTCAGAGAGTTTTCGATGCAGTCGTTGAAGCGGGTATTGATAGAATTGGTCTTCCAGATACGACTGGGATTGCATTTCCAGAGCAAATAAGAGAACTTTTTACTCACTTTAAGAAACGATACGATATTGATATGGAGTTTCACGGTCATAATGATACTGGATGTGCTGTAATTAACAGTTATACTGCGCTGAAGAGTGGTGCTACACATATCGATACATCGGTAATGGGAATTGGCGAGAGAAATGGGATAACACCACTTGGCGGGCTGATTGCAAGGCTTTATCTTTCTGACAGAGAGTATATTAATCACTATAATTTGAAAAAATTAATTGAACTTGACCGTAAACTGGCTGAATTTCTTGATATTGATATACCTTTCAGCAACTATTTTTCAAGTGAAAATGCTTTTTACCATGCAGCAGGAATACATACCAACGCAATTATAAGGAATCCAAAATCATACGAAATATTCGACATTGAAGAATTTGGTCTCAGCAGAACTCTTGAAGTTGGACACAGGCTTTTGGGTAAAAACGTGATAGAGATGCTGGGAAGGGAGATGGGGTTGAATCATTCACGAGAAGAATACCTTCAAATCACAAAAGAACTGAAAGCACTTACCGACAAGAGAAGGTATTCGGTTGAGGAGGTAAAGGAGTATATCATTAGTTGGAATAATAAAATGAAGAAGTAATTTTATTTTGCATAAAGCGCTCCATAAGGTCGTGAACTTTTCGGAATTAATTTTATAAATTCTTTTGACATAATTTCGTTAAAATTCAAAGAAAAATCCTCGCAGAATTCAGTAATGAGTTTTTCGAGGATTTTTTTATCACCTTTATTTAGGTTCTTTATTTCTACTTCTTTTCCGCACTTTGATTTATCTACGATTCCTCTGATATACAATACACCACCATGCATGCCTGTTCCGAGGTAATCGCCGACAATTGGTTCATTATCTTTTGCGGTTAATCCAAGTAATATCAGGATTCCGCCAGCCATATATTCTCCGAGAAAATCACCTGCTTTTCCTCCAATGATAATTATAGGTTTTTTATCTTTATATCCTTTCATATGGATGCCGATTCGATAGCCGGCATCCTCTTTTATGAATAATTTTCCACCGCGCATTGCGTATCCGCAGACATCTCCGGCAATGCCATTGACGATAATTTTTCCACTGGTCATTGTGTTTCCGATATTATCCTGGCCATTCGATTTTAGGATTACTGTTGGTCCATCCATGAATGCTCCAAGGTCGTTTCCGGGGATACCTTCTATTATTACTTTTATATCGTCACCTCTGATTCCATCACAGATATAATATTGACCTTTTACATTTTTAAGGTAAATCTCTTTATTACCTTCCTTTATTTTTTTTCTGATTAGTCGATTCAAGTCCCGATAATAGATTCCTTTTGCGTCTATTTCTATCATTTTCATTTTTTGTGTTTTGGATTTTTTAGTTTACATTCTCATTCAGACTAACTATCACTGGATCGCTTGCCTTGGGTGTCCATACCCTATCGGGTGTTTCGCAAAGTACGTAAATTTCAGATTGCTCATTAGACATAAAGACCGACTCATCTTTTGTTCCGATAACGAGTGGACGCAGTTTTACCCGGTCATTAAACCCTACAAGTCCTCTTTTGTGGGCGAAAAATATAGCAAAAGGACCATTAAGGCTTGCACTTCCATAAACCATACGGAGTTTTTTCAGATAATTATTATCTGGATTATCGCATTTATCAATATCTTTCCAGAATGGTGGAGCCAGAATTGTGCAAGCGGTTTTTATACTCAATTTGTGTTTTCTTATTAATAAATCAAGAAGATAAGTTACAACTTCAGTATCAGTCATAAGTGTAAGTTTATATCCGAACATTTCAAGGTATCTTTTGTTAATACCGTAAGATGAAATTTCTCCGTTGTGAATTATAGCCCAATCGAGAAGTGTGAATGGATGGGCACCTCCCCACCAGCCGGGTGTGTTTGTTGGGAATCTGGTATGCCCTACCCAGATATAGCCCTCATATTCATCGATTTTGAAAAAGTCTGCTATCTCTGATGGGAAGCCAACTCCTTTAAAAGCACCCATATTTTTCCCACTCGAGAATACATAAGCACCTTCAATATGCTCATTTATATTCATTACTATTCTTACTATCTGCTCATCTTCTTCAATTTTTCCAGTTTCATGAATGCTTTCATTTGTGTTTAATCCTGGCTGTAAAAAGTATCTTTTCAGAATGGGATGAGAGTTGTTGATTGCTTTTGGATTTATTGGAATCATTTCCTTGTTTTCAATTATGCAGTTTTTCTTCAAGTATTCCTCAGTTTCATCGAGACTTTTTTTGCTGTCATACATTAGATGAAATGCATATAGGTCTTTATATTCGGGATAGATTCCATAGGCAGCATATCCTGCCCCAAGACCGTTTCCTCTGTCATTTAGAAGAGTGACCGATTTTTTAATGATTTCGCCGCCGACTTTTACTCCATTTTTATTTATCATCCCAACCAAACCACAGCCAGATATATTTCTAATTCCTCTGTCAAAGATTTTTCGGTTATTCATCACATTTATCAAATTATTTATGCTGGATTTTCGAAAAGTTTTTTTCTCAATTTTTTATCGGTGTAAACGAATCCGAAATCACTTTTTAATAGATGTTGTTTGAAATTTTTTACATTAACTTTATTCAGCATAAGCCCATAAAATATTCCTGTTTTGTCGATTTCATTTATAAAGATATATCCGACGATTTTATTTTTATGGATAATTATTTTCTTGTAACTAAAAGTCTCATCGTTTTTATCTGATAGTATTTCGTAATTATTGTCAGGGGCATCTATTAATCCGCCAGAGATTGAGGATATTCCAAAAAGGTCGATTGAATTCATAACAAAATTTCCGGGAAATGGTCGCTTTATGTTTATCATATTGAATCCAGCAAAGTAGCCCTGCCTGTATGCATTAGGCCAGATTGCAACTACGTTATTTTTTCCACCCAGTCCATCAGGAGCCTCGGTTACATCTCCTGCGGCAAAAATTTCGGGGATATTAGTCTTTAAATATTTATCCACTATTATTCCGAGGTTTGTTTTTAATTTTGTTTTTTCACAGATTTCCAGATTAGGAGTTACCCCTGCTGCTAAAATCACCAAATCACATTGTATCTTTTTTCCACTTTTTAAAGTTATTCCACTCACATTATTTCCTTTACCGTTCACGGAGACTGCTGAATCGCCTGTGATTATTTTTATACCCTTTGATTTGGCAATTTTTTGAGCAATTTCCGAGCCGTCTTTATCAAAAATTCTACTCAATATATATGGAAGAAGTTCGATAATAGTTACATTTACACCTAATTTTTCAAGCCCTGATGCTGCACTGAAACCTATCAGTCCGCCTCCGATGACAGCCGCATTGATTTTCTTTTTTCTTTTCAAATCTTTTTTTATAAAATTATATATATTTTTAGCATCATCATATGTTATGAACTGAAATATTTGCTTTTTATTTAATCCCTTTATAGGGGGTATAATTGTTTTCCCCCCCGTGGCAATTAAAAGTCTATCATATTTTACATTTTTGCCATTTCTTAATCTGATAATTCTTTTATTTTGATTTATCGAGACTGCTTTTTTACCAAATATTGTATTAATATTTTTCTTTTCATAAAATTGTTCATTTCTGTAAACGATATTGTTGAAATCGGCTTTTCCACTCAGTATATATTTAATAAACGGTTTTGAATATGCGGGATATGTTTCCTCAGAAATGATGGTAATTTTCGATAATTCATCATTTTTTCTTATGGCTTCGGCTGCTCCTATTCCGGCAGCCGAATTTCCAATAATCACTATCTCCAATTTTTTACTCCTCTGTTTTCAAAGAATAATGCAGAGTTTGGACAAATTTCAACGCATGCAGGGATTTCTCTCTCTGGACACAGGTCACATTTTACCGCATTACTGATTTTGTTTTTCTCATCAATTCTCTGCTTAACTGCACCGTAAGGACATACTCCTATACACATCCAGCAGAACATACATCGCTTTTCATCGAGATATACTATGCCGGTCTCTTCATCCTTCCATAGTGCATTGTTTGAGCAGGCTTCAATGCAGAGAGGCTCTTCACAATGTCGGCAGTTTTGTGCAAATGAG
>JAUWXV010000129.1 GCA_030616165.1 bacterium
ATGAAGTAAAACAAAAGATAAAAGAACTTTCTGCTAATTTCCCTATTTATGATTTTATCTGATACCTTTTCAGGAGTTGGAAAAATTATGAAATGTCCATTTTGCGGTAATATAGAGGATAAAGTAATAGATTCAAGAAAAGCAAAAAATGGAATGGTTATTAGAAGAAGGCGGGAATGTACAAACTGTAAAAAAAGATATACTACTTATGAATATATTGAAGAAATATCTTTAATGGTAATAAAAGCCGATGGGAGGAGGGAATCATTTGATAGAAAAAAATTGAAAAATGGTATACTGCTTGCATGCACAAAGAGACCCATCTCTATGGAGGTAATTGATGACGTAGTAGAGCGCATTGAAGAAAAGGTAAACAACAATTTTATCAGAGAGGTGAAATCAAAAGTTATTGGCGAATATGTTATGAAAGAACTGAGAAAGATAGATGAGGTAGCATACGTGCGATTTGCATCGGTTTATAGGAAATTTCAGGATAAAATAGAATTCTTAAAAGAATTGGATGAACTTAAGCAATAAAAAAATCGTATAATTTTTTAATTTTTGTATTTGCTTTTGGGGAAACTTTTTTTATGTTTCCCCCTTTTTATAATATAATTAAAATTTTATTTAGATGAAAGTACATATAACAAAAACTCTATTTTATATATTATTTATTTTTTTGCTTGGTGGATTATTTTATATTGTTTTTCTATCAATGGGAATTTTTTTTGATGAATGGGGCATAATATCACAGGTGATATTCTTTCTTACTTGCTCAGCATTTTTAACTTTATTCCTGAAGCAAATATTAACCTCTTTTGAAGTCTATACTAATAAAATAATTTTCCCGGAACAAAAGAAATTTGAAAATGAGATTGGTGAACTTTGTAATAAAGTGATTAATTTTGTTAAATATAATGAGATTTTTAATATTTTTTTAAAGAGTTTATCAGAAAGTATAAATAATAAAAACATTATCATATTTTACTATCAACACAACGATATTTACACTCTTGAGAAAAATGAAGAATTGAATAGTGAAATATTAAATGATAAAAACGATTCCTTGTTGGAAATCCTAAAATCAGAAAACTCTATAAAAATATTTGATATTTATAATGATATTAAAGAAAAATCTGCTCTTCGGGAAAAACTTTTATCACTCAAATTTAAAAATATAATTACGCTTGGAAATAGTAATGAGATGCTCGGATGGATAGCACTTGGAGAATTGAAAAGAGAAAAAATAAATCCGCAAAATTTTAATAAAATGCTCCTTAAACTTGCTGACAAATTAACACAGGCAATCGAACATGCAAGACTTTATCAGGAGGCTAAAAGAGAATCTGTTGAAAAGGGAATATTAATAGAAGTTGGTAGAAGAATAAGTAAGAGTAGAGATTTACAAGAAATATTAAATCTAATTGTAGATTCCCTTGCAGAGATTGTGCCCTATGATGCAGCTGGTATATTTTTAATTGATCCTGAACAGCCAAGAAATATGACATACAGCGTATTGCGGGGATATAGTAAAAAGAGTTTTGAGGGGGTTTCAATGAAAGTTGGTAAAGGATTAGTTGGATGGTCAGCTCAATATGGAAAGGGTGAAATTGTATCAGATGTTTCAAAAGACAAAAGATATATAACGGTGAAAAAGGAAACAAAATCCCAAATGGTTATCCCAATAAAATGCGGTGAAGATATAATCGGAGTATTTTGTCTTGAGAGTAATAAACTTAACTTTTTTACTGGGAGCCATTATGAAGTTGTAAAAACTTTTGCCAGTCAGGCTGCAATTGGCATTGAGAATGCAAGATTGTATTTTGAAATTCAGAAAAAGGAAGAGTTATCACAGGAAATAAAAAAAGCAAGTGATATACAAAGGGCTCTTTTCCCTAAAAAAATACCCAGGATTCCGGGCTATGAGATATCTACATTTAATCAATATAGTATGGAATTGGGAGGGGATCTTTACGATTTGAAAAAAATCGATGGGAAAGAACTTGGTGTTGCTATAGGTGATGCTTCGGGTAAAGGAGTTCCAGGAGCAATCTTAATGTCAACACTTTACGCTACTTTCAGAATGGGGAGAAAAGGTTATTTGGAAATTAACGAAGTCATTGAAAAATTGAATGATTCTATAACAAGTTTAACTCAGCCAGATACATATGCCACTTTTTTTTATGGGATTTTGGATATCCAAACTGGAATATTCAGATATACAAATGCTGGACATAATCCGCCATATCTAATAAAAAGTTCAGATGGATTTAAAAAATTGGAAATTGGAGGTACTGTTCTGGGATTCTTTAAAGAGATTAAGTATAAAAAAGGTGAAGTAAAACTTGAAATCAACGATGTTTTAGTATTATATACTGATGGAATAACCGAGTGCAAAAATAAGTGGGATGAAGAATTTGGAGAAAAAAGATTTTTAAATATTATACTTAAAAACCGTTCTCTTGCACCAAAAAAGTTGCAAGAAAAAATAGTTAATGCCCTCCATGTATTTGCTGAAAAAAGCGTATTCAGTGATGACATATCACTTGTGATAATTAAAAAAGTTTCAGAGTGAAACATTTATGAAGAACGTAATTGAATTCGATATAAAAAAATTTAATCTTCAAAATGGACTGAAAGTTTTGACATTGGAAAATCATTTTATACCAATAGTCAGTTATTATACTTTTTACAAAGTTGGCTCAAGAAATGAGATTCCGGGTATTACAGGCATATCTCATCTTTTTGAACATATGATGTTTAAAGGTTCTAAGAAATTTAAAAATATTTCTTTTGATAAAATCCTTGAACCGATGGGTGGTTATTCCAATGCTTACACTTCGAGGGATATGACTGTTTATTATGAGAACTTTCCACCAGATGTATTAAAACTTGTTGTTGAACTTGATTCAGATAGAATGGGAAGTCTTAATCTCGTTTCAAAAGAACTTGATTCTGAAAGGGAAGTGGTTAAAGAGGAAAGAAGATATCGAACAGAGAATTCTATTATAGGTAAAATGGATGAAGAACTTTATTTAGCAGCGTATTCTGCACATCCGTACCGATTTCCAATAATAGGATGGATGTCCGACCTTAGTAATATTAATATTGACGATTGTCATGGTTACCTTGAAACATACTATAATCCTGCAAACTCCTGTATTGTTTTAGTTGGTGATTTTAATACTAATACCGCATTATCAATTATAGAACAAAATTACAGTAAGATTCAGGTCAATCCTGTTAAAAGACAATGTATAACAAAAGAACCGACACAAACAGGGGGAAAAAGAGTTGAGTATCGTAAACCTGCAGAAGTTTATTCTTTTATGGTCGGGTTTCATGCTCCTGATATTAACAATCCGGATATATTGGCATTGGAAATCCTCCGCACTATTCTTACTGATGGTGAAAGTTCGAGATTGCAAAAAAAACTTATTTATGATAAAGAAATAGCATTATCTGTTTATTCAGATTTTACCTGGAGAATAGACCCTACTCTTTTTGTATTGTATGTTCAGATGAAACCTAATTATTCCTCTGAAGAGGGCGAAAAGCTGCTTTATGATGAGATTGAAAAAATAAAAAATGGTGATATTTTAGATAAAGATATTATTAAGGCAAAAAATAAAATCGAAAGCTATTTTTTTAAAAGTATTAAAACCACATTAGGATTGGGTGAAAAAATTGGTTCATCCGAAATATTATTCGGTGATTATAATTTTATCTTTAAAGTTTTGGATGAATTTAAAAAGATTGAGAAAAATAATTTGATTAAGGTAGTAAATAAATATTTTATAAAAGATAATAGGACTGTTGTTACTCTTGTTCCAAAATCTAATGAAGGAAGTTGATCTATCTAACCAAATAATACTGATACTGTGAACTTTTAATCTATTGTAATTTTTTTCTTGGAGTTAAATTAAATTGAAAGAAATAAAGTTACCAGAATATAAGAAAATAAAATTAGACAACGGATTAATCGTATTTTTAATGAAATATACTAAACTACCTCTTGTAAATTTTAGATTTCTTTTAAGAAGGGGTTCGGTTTATGATTCACCAGGAAAAGAAGGTCTGGCAAGAATTACAGCATCCCTTTTAAAAAAAGGAACCTCACATCTTAATGCAGTTGAAATTTTTAATGAGATAGACCTGTTAGGAGGTGAAATTGAATGTTCAGCAGACCTTGATTATTCAATTGCTGTCGGAGAATTTTTATCAAAGAATTGGGATAAAGGTTTTGACATATTTACAGATATTATATTAAATCCAGTGTTTGATGAAAAGGAGGTTGAAAGGAAGAAAAAAAAGACACTTGGAGAGGTAATCGCAAGAAAAGACAATCCAGGTATTGTTGCAAACCTTCATTTTTCAAAGTTTCTTTTCAAAGAACATCCATACGGAAAACCAATCTCTGGAACAGAATCATCCATAAATAATATAACCAGAAACGATATAATTAATTTTTACAACAAACACTATTCACCTGAAAATTCAATCCTTGTAATAGCAGGTGATTTTGAAGAAGAAAAGGCTATGAATAAATTGTATTCCACTTTATCAAAATGGGCTGCAAATCCAGATAAGGATAAACCTGTTGTAAAATCGCCGTCTCTTGAGGGAATTAATATATTAATAGTTGACAAACCAGATTTGACCCAATCACAGATAAGGTTTGGTAATGTTGGAATAAATAAAAACAGTGATGATTATTTTGCTGTTCGTGTTATGAGTAAAATATTGGGAGGTGGATTTAATTCTCGTTTAAACAATGAAGTCAGAGTCAAAAGAGGTTTAACATATGGTATAACAAGCAGATTCAATACTCCACTTTATCCTGGAGAATTTGTAATAAGTACTTTTACAAAAAATAAAACAATACTCGAAACTATCGAAATAATTCTTGGAGAAATTAAAAAAATAAGAACAGAAAATGTATTTGAAAAAGAATTGGAAGGGTCTAAAAAGTATATCACAGGTTTATACCCACTTAGTATCGAGACTTTAGAGTTAATGTCAAAGCAATTAACAGATATAGAATTTTATGGATTAGATAATAAATATATAGAAAATTATCGTAAAAATACTTTGTCTGTTGGGATTGATGATGTGAAGTATTCCGCACAGAAATACCTGCAAACTGATAATTTAGCAGTTGTTGCAGTGGGTAATATGAAAGAGATTAAAAAAGATTTAGAAAAATTAGGGAAAGTAGTTTGTAAGAGTTATAAAGACGAATTATAAAGAGCAAATTAAAAAAATATGAAAAACAATGATAAGAAATTAGTATTATTTGATATAGATGGAACCTTGATTCATCCGGGGAACGGAGCAAAAAGGGCTCTATCAAAAACTATCTTAAAAAACTTTGGAATAAAAATAAAGGTTACCTACGAGAATACTGCAGGTAAAACTGATCGCTGGATAATTAAAGATATTCTATTAGAATCTGGTGTAGAACAGAATATAATTGATGAAAAAATGGGCAAAATAATCGATGATTATCTTACGTTTATTAAGGAAGAATATAATAAAGACAATGATGCAAAGGTTTTTGAGGGCATTTTTGAACTACTTGAAAAATTAAACAAAATAGAAAATGTTTATCTTGGATTACTGACAGGAAACGTTGAGCATGGTGCAAGGATTAAACTTTCTCCATTTAATCTCAATAGATTCTTTCCTTTTGGAGCATTCGGAAGCGATGGTATGTATCGGGATGGTCTGGTAGAGGTCGCTTTAAAGAGAGCAAAACATCTATATGGTATTTCTTTTTATGGTAAAAATTTAGTTATAATAGGGGATACGGTAAATGATGTTACTTGCGGAAAAAAATTTAATGCTAAATCGATTGCTGTGGTGAGACGACCTGAATATTTAGAAAAGGTAAAAAAGGCAAAGCCAGATTTTTTATTTACAGAATTTGAGGAAATTGATAAAGTTGTCGGAGCAATATTATTATGAAAAATGCAATTGAAAACTTAAAGCGAATTTTAAGTAAAACTGCTTTATTTAATCTGTTAATTATATTTATTTTCTCTGTGAATAAGAGCTTATCTCAGGATTATGTTTGGCCAACTAATGCCAGCAGATATCTTACTTCAACTTTTTGTGAATACAGAGATTATCATTTTCATTCAGGGATTGATATTAAGACGTGGGCAAAAACAGGATATAATGTATTTGCAGTAGATTCAGGTTCACTCTGGAGGTTGAAAGTCTCTCCATATGGTTATGGAAAAGTGTTATATATTCATCACAATGATGGAAAATATTCTGTTTATGGTCATTTGCTGAAGTTTTCGGATAAAATTCAGAATTTAGTAAAAGAGGAACAAAAGCGGCTAAACAAGTTTAGTATAGAAATGTTTTTTCAAAATGGTGAAATTCCTGTTAAAAAGGGGGAGTTAATTGGATACACTGGAAGGAGTGCAACAAGATCTCCTCACCTGCACTTTGAGATTAGGGATGCATATAGTAATCCTTTAAACCCGAATATATATGGATTCAAGGTTAACGACAGCTTTTCTCCGATAATTAAATCGGTTTCTTTTTCTCCACTTGATCATAATTCATTTGTGGAAGATGATTATAAACCTTTTGTTTTGCCGGCACAGAAAGTTTCAGAGGGCAAATTTAATATTTTAGAAACAGTCGAAGTTTGGGGGAATATTGGTATAGGAGTTTCTGTTTATGATATGGATGGAAATGTTGCGAACATGTATGGCCCTTATTTTATTGACTTTTTTATTGATGATGAAGAGGTTTTTAAGGTAAAATATGATGAATTCTCTTTTGATGAAACCAGAAAAATTATTCTGGATAGGGATTTTCGACTGTTGAAAAGAGGATTTGGGATATATAATAAATTATACAGAGATATTGGAAACAATCTTAAATTTTATGATAAATACGAAACCTATGATGGTGTAATTCGCGCCTTTTTTTCAGAACAGGGTGGAATTGGAGATGGTGAGCATTCGTTTCGCATAGTTATTGGAGATGTTTCTGGGAATATATCTGTTTGTTCAGGTAAATTCAATGCAATAAATCATAAAGTGATAGATGTTTCTGAGGTTGCTGAAAATGATTATTCAGTTTCGAGTGGTGACATAATTTCAAAAGAAATTTTATACCTTAAGGGCGATTTATATGATAATTATTTAAGGTTAGAAATAAACTCTTTAGAGGATTTGAAATCAAATCCCGAAATAGAAGTGTATAATAATGAGAGTTTTGAATTAAAATTAAAATCAAGAGAAATAGACGAAAATATATTTGTCTGTTCATATCCACTAATTGGTGAAAGTATAAAAAATCTCCATTTTATTGCAAAAGGTGAATTGTATTCAGGGAATATTGTTAAAAGTGAATATTTTATTAAACTCTTTCCAGTTTCTAAAGAAGGAGGCAGGATAATTTCGGGAAATGGAAATTGTATCTTAGAATTTTCCAGGGAATCGGTCTATAATAAGTTCTGGGGAAGAATAACTGAACTTGAGAACAAAAATTCGAAAGATTCAGTTTTTATAGGAAATATATATTCTTTAGAACCTTTTGATATACCTTTGAATAATAGAGCAAAACTCTTTATAAAATATCCTGATAGTATTTCAAATCCTGAAAAATTTGGTATTTATAGTTTTGAAGAAAATAATCACGTAGGATACTCAGAAAGTAAACTAAATAGTTCATTTTCTCTGATAGAAAGTAATATCAATGAATTAGGAAGATATACCTTAATAAAAGATACAGAACCGCCTGTTATTTACAAAATTATTCCAAGAAAAGGAACAAAGATTAAAAACAGAACCCCCAAAATAACGGTTTATTTTGATGATAAACTTTCGGGGATTGAGAGTGATGAAAGCATTATATTAAAACTGGATGGAAAAAGGGTAATATCTGAATATGACCCGATTATGGAGAATGTATTTTATGTTCCGGAAGAAGCACTGTCATATGGCGAACATATTGTGGAATTTGAAGTAGTAGATAATATGAATAATAAATCTTATATAAAATCAGTATTTAACATAATTCCATAAAGTAATACATTATATATCCAGTTTAAAATTATCGTTTGATTTTTTGGAATAGTTTTATTATATTAAAATAGATTGCGGGGTGGAGCAGTTTGGTAGCTCGTTGGGCTCATAACCCAAAGGTCGCTGGTTCGAATCCAGCCCCCGCTACAATATTAAAAAGGGTATTCTTAAAAAGTATTAAGAATACCCTTTATTTTTATGGTAATAAAAAAATAAGTATTTTTTTAAATGTATAATTAATTTTCATTATTTGTATAGTTAAAAAGAATTATATAAAAAAAAATTGTTAAAAAATAAATATATAAGTATAAATTAAACGATAAATTTACAAAAATCCTTGACAATAATTTAAAAAGTTATTATAATATATCGAAATTTTCTGAAAGTAAAATTAATTAGTGATTGCACTCACTAAAGCATTTCTATATATATCTGCCATAATAAATGAAATTTATAACTGCCCTAATGATTATTTATATATTTAAATTGATTTTATTTTGCAAAAGCATTCTTTTTTAACTTCAAAAGGCAAAAGTACGTGCTCTTTTACTTTTTTATTATTTTTACATTTTAAAATATAGTTTTTCTGTTAATTAATTTCTATTAATCATTTAAAAATCGTTTAAGGTATAAAGTGAAAGGTATATTATCTACATGTGGTGGATGCGGCTGTGGTTGTGGGGTATACTTGTATGGAGAAGAAGGAAGAATAAAGAATGTTGTCCCGGTGAAAATTCATCCAGCAAGCAGGGGTAATCTTTGTATAAAGGGCTGGCATATTTATCAAAGTATAAACAGCAGTGAAAGGCTGAAAAAACCGTTGATTAAAAGAAATGGTACATTTCAAGAGGCTACATGGGAAGAAGCTGTTGGCTTTGCTGTAAAAGGATTTAAAAAGATTTTAAAAAGGGAAGGGGGAAAAGGAATCGGAGTAATTGGGTCACAAAAAATAACAAATGAAGAAAATTATTCTTTGATGAAATTTGCAAGAACTGTCCTTGGAACTAACAATATTGACCTATGCGGAATGTTTTATTGTTTCTCGCTTCAAAGTGAACCTTTTAATGTATTTTACGGTGGTTCTATTTATGATTATATTGATGAACTTCAGGAAAATGATATTGTTTTTATTATTGGTGCTAATCCCGCCGAAGAAAGCCCCCAAATTGGAGCAAGAATTTTAAAGGCATTAAGAAGAGGAGTAAAACTATTCATAGTTAATCCGAGGGAAATTCAGTTTGGAATGTTTTCTGAAATTTATTTGAAAAATATACCTGGAAGCGAAATCGGAGTTATTAACAGCATTTTAAGGCTGATTCTTGAGGGCAGAGAAGATACAGAAGAAAAAGAATTGTTCGAATTTCTTGAATTATATAATCAAAAGTTTTTCGAGGAGTTATCCGGAGTAAGTTTTGAAGAACTTAAAAAAATTGCAGAAGATTTAAAAAAGCCTGTTAAAAAATTAATACTTTTTTCATCTGGTTTAGTTTCGAACGAATTTTTACCAGATTCTGTAAATAGCATTTTATATATAGCAAAACTTACCGGTTCAAAGGTATATTCTTTAGGCGGTCAGAATAACTTCAGAGGAGCAGTAGAAATGGGTGTTCAGCCCGGGTATCTGACTGATTATCAATCAATTGATGAGGTAAGGAAAAAATTTGAGAAAGCCTGGGGAAGAAGCTTTCCTGATGAAGTAGGATTAAATGTTTTTGAAATGTTTGAAGAAGCTTTAAAATATGCTCTTAAGGGTATGTATATTGTAGGAGAAGATATTGTTGTTTCTGCTCCTGATACAAACCGAACAAAAAGAGCATTATCTAATCTTGAATTTCTCGTTGTTCAGGATATTTTTATGAGCGAGACTGCACAGTTTGCTGATGTTATACTGCCCGCATCAAGTTTTGCAGAAAAGGATGGAACATTTACTAATCTCGAAGGAAGAGTCCAAAGGGTAAGAAAGGTAATTGAGCCAAGGTTTGAATCCAAACCAGACCTGCAAATTTTTAATCTTCTTGAAGTAGGATTTGGAAGAAAACCAAAGTCTGATATACCGACAAAAATTATGAAAGAGATTTCATCGCTTTCCCCACATTATAAAAATGTCAATTATGAAGAACTTGATAAGGGATTTGGTATATTGGTTGATTTCCCTCTTGATGGCAAAGTTCCGAAGGTAC
>JAUWXV010000231.1 GCA_030616165.1 bacterium
ACTCCTCACTCAATATCAACAAAGATATGCCAATTAAAAGACTGTATAAAATAACATTAAGACCGACTCTGTTCAGACGAAAGCTCTTTTTTATAGAATATCCTCTATTATGAACAAACAGGAGAGCAGGTATTATAACAAGTATTTCTGCCAGAAATCCCTCTTTTCTTCCTGCAAGAACTGACTCAGAAAAAATACCTGAAATTAAAAAGAGGAGAGCAAAGGTTATAATTAATACAAAAATTGCTTCTCTCTTTGATGGATAATCTTTTTTTTCTTCTTCCATTTAATTTCAGAAATTTATAAGTTTAATAAATTTTCAGCATTTTTAAAAAATATAGCCTCTTTCTCCTCCTTTGTTATGGGAAGATTCATAATATTTTCTATTTCTTTTTTCTGGTCTCTCCAGGGTGAGTCTGTACCAAATAAAATTTTATCAATTCCATGATTTTTCAGGATTCTTAAGAACTGCTCTATTTTTAAGTGTCCAATTGTATAAGAGATATCAAAGTAAGCCTGACTTCCTACCAGATAATATTCAACATCATCCCAGAGGCGGAAACCGCCTGTATGGGCAAGGACTATCTTCATTTCAGGGAATTTTTCAAGTATTTTTGAGAAAATTTTCGGTGTCCCGAGCGGTGGGGTTTTGATTCCGACATCCTTACCTGAATGATAAAATATTATCATCTCATTTTTTATCAGTTCTTCATATATATAAAACATATTTTCTTCGTCGGGCTTGAAATTCTGGTAATCAGCATGAAATTTGACACCCCGCAGATTCATATTTTTGAGTATTGCAGGCTGTTTAACCGAATTTTCTGCAGTTGAGTAAATAGTGCCGAATGGGATTATCGCATCACTCCGAATCTCACTCATCCATCTATTTA
Organism: bacterium; assembly: GCA_030616165.1. Classification (GTDB taxonomy): domain Bacteria; phylum SM23-31; class SM23-31; order JAUVVT01; family JAUVVT01; genus JAUWXV01. The sequence goes on from JAUWXV010000231.1 coordinate 894, forward strand.
TGGTTTCGACCTGTGTTGGTTTAGTGGAGATAGGCAGAATAACAGAAATATCTATACCGGCGTTTTCCATCGATTTCAAAAGACCTTTTAAGCTTCCATCGAGAAAGGCTTTGGAATTTGATTCCTCTTCTATTATTTTTATAGCACGCTCCGCTATATTATCCGCAAATGCGTGGGTATGAAAATCGATTACCTTCACTTCAACCCTCCGAATTGGTTTTGTAGAAGTTGCGTAAAAAAACTTTTTAAAAATAAACTAAAGGACTTTAATTGTAATTTATATATTTACTCAAATCCTGTATAATTAGGTTAAAAGATAATAAAATATTTAAAGATTATAAAGGGAAAATTTTTATTTGTGCTGTGGATTAAAATTTTTCCAAAAATTGTTGACAAATTGAGAAAATATAACGATATTTTTTTAAAATATAGGGTCTTTCTGATTTTTTGTGATAATTAACTAATTTCATGTGAATTTTCACATATTTGAGGACTCTTTATTATCCTTTATCGTTCTATGTTTTACATTTATTATGGATAATGAAGAATTTTCAGCAATAATTAAGAAAAGGAATTATCAGAGGTCAAAGATCAAACATGCAATAATAGAAGGTGAACATCATATAACTGTTTGGCACGCAAGCTTCACAAAAGGAATTAAATTTGTATTCTATGTAAAATAAATCCAATAAACAAACCAAAAATATTTAAAAAATGATTATATTTTTTTGAATATTTGAATAAAAACACAGGTTTTCAACAATGAAAAAGTCATTTGTATTTTTCCTGTTATCAGCATTTCTGGCTATTATTTATGTACAAGGCTGTGGCAAAAAACAACCTGAATCACTTATTGTACTGCGTGGAGCAACCATCATAGACTGCACAGGTGCGCCTGCCCAAGCAAACATGACAGTGGTGATTAAAGGCAACCACATTTATACACTTGGCAAGACAGACAAAGTGGAAGTGGCTAAAAACATACAGGTAGTGGATGCAACAGATAAGTACTTAATACCGGGATTGTGGGATATGCACGTTCACACTGGCGAAAAAGACACATTTTTCCCACTATATATAGCGAATGGAATTACTGGTATTCGTGATATGGGCGGCGATCTAGTAAGGGCTACTGGTAACGCCTCACTGAGTTTAGACAGCCTTAACAAATGGAAAGAAGAGATAAAACGGGGAACGCTGGTAGGACCGAGAATCGTGGCAACTGGACCAATCATTGATGGCCCGAAACCGTTTTGGCCAGGTGTGACGACTCCAGTTGGAAGCGAAGCTGAAGCTCGTGATTTAGTAAAAGCCTTAAAATATAGAGGTGCTGATTTTATAAAAGTATACGAAACACTTCCTCGAGAAATATACTATGCAATTGCGGATGAATCAAAGAAAAATCAACTACCATTTGCAGGTCATGTTCCTAAATCGATTACAGCAGCCGAAGTATCAAATGCTGGTCAAATAAGTATTGAACATCTCGATGGAATTTATAATAGTAACTCTGGAAACTCTTTATCTGACCTTTACACATTATTTCGATCTAATGGTACTTGGCAGATTCCTACGCTTGCTGCATATCGAGACCTTGTGAGAAATGATGACAGCTTTCGTAATGATTATAGACTCAAATATATACCAGAATATATCAAAGAAATTTGGAGCCGATCATCGTGGTGGCATACTTCACGTACAGAAAAAGATATTGCAAAAGGGAAAGAGGAATTCCGAATACGTCTCAAGATAGTAAAGGAAATGCACGAATCAGGGATTAATATTTTAGCTGGATCGGATGCTGCCAATCCATATACTTATCCTGGATTCAGTTTACATGATGAACTTAAATACATGGTTGAAGCAGGCTTAACATCGCAGGAAGCTATACAAACAGCTACACTTAATCCAGCAAAGTTTTTGGGTATGCAAGATTCACTTGGAACTATTGAGGAAGGTAAAATCGCAAACCTGGTATTGCTCGATGCCGATCCTCTCCAAGATATCACTAACACACAAAAAATCAACGCTGTAATACTCAGCGGCAAATACCTGCCGAAAAAGATGTTACAAAAAATGCTAGCTGACGTTGAAGCTGCTGCTATGTACAAATAAAAGAGTAATGATTGTTATTAAATAAGTTTAATGTACGATAAAAACAGAGGTTTCCTAAAATGAAAAAATATAATAGAAGAAAATTTTTGGGATTAGCCACAGCCGGATTAGCAATATTAGCTGGTTGTGGAAAATCCGGAGATGAAACCTTAGTTGATAAAATTACAGGCAAAAACCAGATTCTGAATCTCTATGACAACATTACCAGAGATGCCGGCGAGGCAATCTCAGATTGGGGATTTTCTGCTTTTATTCGATACAGCGGAAAGACCATACTCTTTGATGCAGGTACGCACCCGGGTATCCTGGAGCATAATACAAAGATGCTTGGTGCAGATCTCACGACGGTTGACATCGCCGTCCTTTCTCATAATCATTCTGATCACATTGGTGGATTCGACTATCTTCTGAAGGTAAATCCGGATTTCAAACTGTTTTTGCCGAACGATGTGAACATTGGTGGGAAAGCTGAATTTTATGCTGATATGGATAGAAAATATCCGCGCGGCTACCGGTATCGTCATCCGAACACTGAGTTCGTCACGGAACATACCGAAATTGCGCCAGGTGTTGTTCTCATCGCTACGACTTCGCCGTTGGCAGGCAGTTTCTGGAAGTATCCACCATATGAGAATGAAACTCGGTTTAATGAAATGCCGGAACTTTCCCTTGCTCTGGAAGGCGAAGATGGGCAGGTTAGCCTTATTTCTGGATGCTCCCATTCTAAAATCGAAGAGATAATTAAGGAAACAAAAAAATATCTTGGAAAAAATGTCTTACTTGTTATTGGAGGTTTTCATCAATCTCCTTATTCCTCTGACTATATTACGAATATAGCGAAAATGATGAAAGATGAACTGGGAGTGAGGCATGTTGCTCCCACGCATTGCACAGGTGAAGAAGCTATAAAAATCTTCAAAGACATTTACAAAGAAAATTTCCACTATTTTGGTCTTGGTTCAAGATTGTCGCTGTAGAAAATTAAAGAAACTTTGTTTAGTTTTCAAGAAAAGAAGCTGATAAAATGGATTGAAAGCCATTGCAGTAAGAATAGCATAAAGTAAGATAAAATAATTCAAAAAAATTTTTTAATAAAAACAGAGGTTTTCGAAAATGAGCTTAAAAAAATTAATAAAAATAAGCAGGAGAGAATTTTTAAAGAAAGCAAAAACTATCTTTGCGGGTGTTGCTGTTTTTGCATCAGGTAAAGATACAATAATAAAAAACTTTTTTGTAAACAGACTTCCTCAGGGAGATAAGGTCAAGATAAAGAGTTATCGCAACCTTGGCAATACAGGATTTAAAGTTTCTGATATAAGTTTCGGAGCGGCTCATATTACTGATGGGGCGGTGGTGAGATATGCAGTTGACTGCGGAGTTAATTATATTGATACCGCTCCTATTTATGGACAGTCGGAAAGATTAATTGGGGAAGTGTTAAAGGAAAAGAGAAAAGAGGTATTTATTGCAACAAAGTTCAACCAGAGAGCGTGGCGGGCTAAAAATTCAGAAGAACTTAAAAAAAATTTTAAAGAATCACTCGAAAGAAGTCTGAAAAACTTGAGAACCGATTATGTGGACGCTCTCCTTATACATTCTGCTTCGGAAAGTAGAATGAAGAGTGAGGAAATGCACGAGGTTTTTGAAAAGGCAAAAAAGGAGGGAAAGGTAAAATATTCAGGTGCCAGTTTTCATTCTTCCGGAATGGGTAATATTGTTAAACAATTTTTTAATTATGATTCGATGAAAATCCTTACACCTGCTTATAATTATTTAAATAATAAGGATGTTAATGAAGATATAAAGAGTTTATCCGAAAAAGGGAAAGCAATTGTTGCGATGAAGGTAAGAATGGGAGCGTATCTTGAAAGACTTCCCGGGTGGGATAAACAGCCCCTTGGTGAGGATTTTGAAAGTCTTTCGCTAAATCAAAAGAGAAGCAGAATGATAAGATTTGTTGATGATAGTAATAATAAATTTACTATGGATTTTAATAGGAGTACATTTAAATGGGTTCTTTCTAATCCACATGTCAGCACTTTGATTCCAAGTTTCAGGACATTCTATGATGTCGATACTTTTTTGCCTGCCTCAGGGGAAAAATTCGGTTATCGAGATAAAGAAAATTTAGACAATTACATTGCTCTTGTCTGGAATCAATACTGCAGAATAGGATGCGATTTATGCCATTCGTATTGCCCGAAAAGTGTTCCGGTTAATGATATTTTGAGATTTCAGATGTATTATGAAAATTATGGTGATAGGAGAATGGCTGTTAATGAATATTCAGACTTGCCGAAAAACAAATTGGGAGATAACTGTTCCGATTGTGATGCACCATGTCAAAAATACTGCCCGTATGGTATTGCAATCAAGGAAAGATTAATCCAATCACATAAGACACTATCATTAAATTGTTAATCCTAGCATGATAAATAGTTTAAAAAGTTTTTTGCAGAATTTTTTAAAATGGTTATAAATTTTAAATTATTTAAATTTTTATTTTAGCCCCAGATTGGGATACTCCAAAAAATGTCGATTAAGACTTGATTTTAGAAAAATTATTTTTAGATTGTAAATACCAGTGTCATGTTAAATAACATATGTTCTTTTTTGTAATTTTTACAAAAAAATTTGACTGGAGTTAAGCATTTTTTTAATGAGAAAATAAAAAAAGTTCCTTAATTCTTATATTTGTATAATTTTCAAAAATATGTTAACGGACAGAA
>JAUWXV010000273.1 GCA_030616165.1 bacterium
GATAATAATGTTTAGGCGTTTCATTTTTTTCTCCTTTTTGTTTTCATTCCAAAAGCCTTCTGTAAAATATATAAAATTTTATATATAATATACAAAAGAATGGAAATATTTATTCAATTATTTTATAAATTAACACAATAATGCCTTGTTGATGATGTAATCGACATGATCCCAGTAATCGACATTAGCGCTGGAGATCTGACTCGCGGATTCGTCACATCGGGATTGCTGCCACTCACAAACGCCCTATAACAGTACGTATTGATTGGATTCTTATTGCAACAGATAGCTACTGCCTTAATCACTGTAAAATCCTTCCTTGGTGGATCGATTTTCCGGATACAGGTCAGCGTCGGTCCGGTTGATCCATAACAGCCCTTAGCCTGTATAGTCAGTCCAAAGGAACGGCGTGCCGACGGCCTTCTCGAGATAGCGCCTGTTGCTTGAGACCTTAAGGTCCGAAGCCATCGGCAGTTCAGCAGTTAGAAGAAGACACACAAACTCAGGCAGCAGATTCTGGAAAACGCGCAGAAGTCCTTTCTTCGATTGCATATTTTCATTCTAAATAGAAGAAAAACAAATATGAGTAGATGTTTCCCTTTTTCCTTAGCGTGTTTTTTCCCTCATATCATGCCATAGAATATTAATTTCTCCAACACTACTGCAGAGGTCTGATTTTAATATTGCGATACCAAACTGGTCGGCCATGGTCCTGTAAACCAATGTAGCCTTCTCGGGCAAAGTCTTTGAGGGGTGTGGAAAATTTATTTTTGCTGCCGTCCTGATTCCTATTAGGTTTGGTCCATTGATTCACGTCCATATCGATAATCTGTTCACCATTGAGCCACACTAAAATTTTATTGTCCTCGCACATAATTCGGCATTGATTCCACTCGCCGGGCTTTTTGATAGGATTCTTGGAAGGCGCCATAAATTCATAGATTGCTCCAGCAGTGGATCGTCGATTTAAAGCATCTCTTCCGTAGGAATTTGAAACCTGCATTTCGATACCCGTGTAGACCGGGTCTTTGAGATCGGAGGTGCGAAAAAAGATGCCGCTGTTGGCACCACGTTCCGGCACTCTTAATTCCAGTTCGAGAATAAAATCACCATACATATCTTTGGTCCAGAGATAATCCGAGTTATGCTCCTGACCGTCAAATTCTCCTCTTTTTAGGGTAATAACGCCGTCTTCCACAACCCAGGATTTATCCGGTCCCATGTTCCAGTTGTCGAGATTACTTCCATCGAATAAAGTGATAAAACCTTCTGAATCCGTCTGGGGAACAGGGGGAGTAACATTTCCTTGTCTCCTTGGAATAGATGTTCGCCTCATCCATTCCACCCAGGAAGGATAGGTTTTCTCCGGTGGGAGTTGATAGGCATTTCTCGGAGTCGGTGGTTCGCCAATATTATAGAACACATACAATCCTCCTTTGCCGGCTATGACTACATCATTTCGACCATTTTTATCCATATCTGCGATGTTTAACTTCATACCTACACTTACAACATAGTTAGGGGGAGGATTATTAGAGTATGCATCCTGATATTTAGGTAAATTATTAAATGATAAGATATGCCTCTCAAATTCCCCTTTTTGAATGTCATACCAGAAGGCATACAGGGGTTCAAAAGCCCCGATATCATCACCGTGGTGTGCGAATAGACGCTTTCCCGTTACCAAATCCGGTTCCCCATCACCGTTCAAATCCCCCAATTCCATCGTATGAAACTGACTAAACTCTGTCTCAATCCAGTGGCTTTGAAAGGTGCGGTTTCCCGCGCTATCTATTTCTTGTTCCAGCCATGCTAATCCATATGCATGGGAATTACCGATTATAATGTCGTTCAATCCATCCTTATTTACATCATACACAAGGATTGGATGTGAAGCAGATGCTCTTCGACCGCCGTCAGGGGGTTGGAATTGATATTCGGCGTGAAATGTCCAGGATTTATCCGTTGCCCGGCGCGGTTGTTCGTACCACCCACTTGGAGTAACTATATCCATCCGGCCGTCCATATTAATGTCTCCTAATCCGTTACCGTGTACATCCGCCTCTGTTCCGATGACGTGTTCAATGAACCAGGGTTCTCTATCAATATGTTCCAACCATGTAACACCCTGACCCTCCACCAGAGACCAATGATTGCAAAGAATATCATCATCCCCATCACCGTCAATATCACCAGGAATGACTCCTTCCAAATTCTCTGCCTTATGAATAAGGGCGGATTTCCAAACTACACCTTTTTTTCCGGGATTTTCATACCAATAGGCTCCTCTCATAAACATCCAGCCAGAACTGACGATATCCATCCTGCCATCGAAGTTGACATCCATGGCGAATTCGCTGTTATCGTCTGTTTCCGGTCCGTTTGTTTTTGCACCATCTCGATAATCAGTGTGCTTAATCCAGTCCGGAGCTTCATACCAGTTGCGGCCGCTGGCGATATCCAGATCACCATCCCCATCCACATCCAATACAGAAGCGCATTCGGAAAACGGACCATACCAGTAAGTATGATTGGCTGGGTCATGAATCGGACCGTCAATTTTCACCGGGATAAAAATCGGCTCAGCCGCTGATATGACACCAAACAGGATTAAATTTAACAAGATAAATATTTTTAGACGCAGCATAATAAAACTTCCTTTCTTTTAAGCAAAAAAAAGGCTTCTTCAAAACATATTATATTAGATAATACAATATGTTAAGGTTGATTATTTGCTTATTATTTCTTCTAAATATTGTTATATTGTAAATGATTGATATATAATATAAGCGTAAAAAACGGAGCAAATAAAATGATAAATATTCAATCATTCTATTCAATAGATGTAGTACAATTTTAATTATAATACAAAATTTTAGATAATTATATTCGATAATTTAAAAAAATTAAATTATTGACTGATATTACGAATATAAATTAGTTAAGTAAAGAAATAAATATTATTGATGTGGAAATAATGTAAAAAATGGTCTATTTTCAAAGCACTGCCATTGAAACTCCGCAAAGCATTAGAATTACACCAATTACTCTCATTAAACTAATCGATTGAACGGGTGAACCCAGCCAGCCAAAGTGTGATGCAATAACTCCAAAAATAATCCAACCTGTCAACGTAATTGCAAAAGTCGGTCCTGCGCCAATTTGTGGAATAGCCCAGGCAGTATAAAAAACTAAGCATGCTCCTAAGGCTCCTGCCGTTAACAGAATAAGATTTACATCTTTAAAACGACTCAAAACACCTGCTTCCCAACCGGTAAGCCCAATAATAACTGCCATGATTGCACCAATTACCCAAAAAACAGCGTTACCAACTCGCGGATTATTTACTACAGTACCTACTTTAGCATTCATTGCTAAGTGTAAACCCAGGAAAAGACCAATAATAATTGTAATAATATACAATTGTACTTTCATAATTCTTCCTCCTATATTCACTAATCTTTATTAATATCTTTATTAATTTGTCAGTCCTGCTATCGCTGCACCGATTAACGAAGCATTTCTAATATGAACAATCTGATAGTATCGATTTATCCTTTTTTTTAAATAACCATCGAGATAGGATTCTACCCGTGCTTTTAGAGAATTGAATTTATAAAAAGTAGTACCTTCTGCACTGATACACACTGGATAGCATGGATTAACACCTGCACAAGATTTAATAACACCAGCAGATAAACAAATTGCTGCTAATCGTGCTGCACGCTCAATCAAATCATCAAATAGAAAATATGCAGTTGCCCTGTCATTCTCATCTGCTTGATGAAAAATGTTACGAAATACTTTATTTGAACCTGCTGGACAGGTCATATAATCATTAATGTCCTTAATGTTTAACTCTTTCAAGTCTAATAAGTTTTGAGCGGTAGCAGATGAAAACAAACCATCTTTTGCAGCAATTTGTAATGTGTTTAAACAAAGAGTTCCAAAATATCCCCCGGAAATCATTTTCTCATATGTATATAATCCTGGATTGATTGTCGTGCTGTCATACTTCCTATCAATTTCTCCCATTGGACCCTTGCCGTATGACCCGGATTCAACATTAATGATTTGACTTTTTGTCGGTTCTAAATTTGATTTTTTTATGATATTGCTGTTGGATTCTACATAACAGCAGTTCATGCCTGTACCGAGAATAAAGCCAATATAACTATCATAAATCCGACTTTGAGAAAATGCATTACCTGCAAGCAGGGCGGCTACAGTATCATTTAATAAGACTACCTGTTTATCTTTATTATAACCTGATTTTTTAATCGCGATTAATAAATTTTCCCCTATCAATTCCCCAATAACCTCTTTTGCCTTTATCTCCTTGCAAAAATCGATTAATTTCCCATCCTTATTGGGAAATATTTCCGTAGGAAAAGAAAAACAGAATCCAACCTTAGAACTTTCATTTATTACTTCACTTAAATAATCAACAAATGTTTTAAAAAAGGTTTCCTTACTGACTTCCTTATTGACACCCGGCATGAGTACCTTTTTATAACCCTGAAGAGATGGCTTCCTCTCTTCATCAAATGTAATTAAAGCAACACGAAAATTTGTACCGCCCGCATCGATTGCAATTACTTTCTCGTTTACAGGTATTTTATCGTAAACTTCAATATACGTTGGTATCATTTGAAGAGAACTGCCCTCTTCAGTCAATCCTTTTTCCATCTCATTGAGAAATATCTGAACATCCTCTTCTATATCGATGTCTTCATAGTACATCTGATATGACTGTAAAAAGTCAGTGACTTTTTTCCTGTTCTCTTTCACAACTAATGCCTTATTAAATAATAAATGATATATATTTTCTTGACATTTTTTGAAATGGAGAAATAATAAATGACATAAAATCAACTTTTACTTTATACAGAAGAACAGGACACAGTGTGCAGGCATTG
>JAUWXV010000297.1 GCA_030616165.1 bacterium
TCCCTTTTTGGTTTATCTTTTTTAGAATTCCGATAATATCAATAGCGGTTTCCGGGTCAAGGTCTCCGGTCGGTTCATCAGCAAGAACAATTGAAGGTTCATTTATTATTGCTCTTGCGATTCCAACTCTCTGCTTTTCACCACCCGATAGTTCGCCGGGCAGTTGTTTCATTTTCTGGGTTAAACCCATTTCGAGAAGCATTCTTAATATTTTCCGTTTTCTATTTTTTCTCGGAGTATTTGATATCTCAAGAACAAGGTCAATGTTTTCATATACATTTCTGTCTTCAAGAAGCATAAAATCCTGAAAAACTATTCCGATTCTTCTCCGAATGTAAGGGATATCATTTTTATTGATGTATAAAGAATTGTATTTATCGATTATAAAATGCCCCTCGAAAGGGATGAGGTCAAGATATAATGTTTTTAAAAGTGTGGTTTTTCCGGCACCGCTTGGGCCGAAAATATATACAAATTCGCCTTTATTGACTTCCAGATTTATCCTCTTTATCCCGTAATAACCTCCGTATTTGACACTTACATTAAAAAGTTGAATCATTTATCTGAAAAGGATATTTAAGGTCAATCATTAAAAATTAATTAAAAAGCCTCTGCTTCTGCATGCAGAGGCTTTTGAAAGTATTAATACATATCACCCATTCCTCCACCTGGAGGTGGATATGGAGGTGCTTTTTCTTTTTCAGGTTTTTCAGCAACTATTGCTTCGGTAGTGAGCATAAGGCTGGCAATACTGGCTGCATTTTCCAGAGCGATTCTGGTAACTTTGGTGGGGTCAATAACACCAGCTTCAATCAGGTCTTCATATTTTTCAGTTTCAGCATTGAAACCAAAAGCGCCGGAATTTTCTTTAATTTTCTGCACCGCAATTGAACCCTCATGACCGGCATTGTTTGCAATCTGTCTCATTGGTTCTTCTAATGCTCTTTTTAGAATGTTAACTCCAACTTGCTGGTCTCCCTTTAATTTCAATTTTTCTAAAACGGGTATTGCTCTGAGAAGTGCAACGCCACCTCCGGGTATGATTCCTTCTTCCACAGCAGCCCGTGTAGCATTCAGTGCGTCTTCGACGCGGGCTTTTTTCTCTTTCATTTCTATCTCTGTGGTGGCTCCAATATTTAATACTGCCACACCACCTGCAAGTTTTGCGAGTCTCTCCTGAAGTTTTTCTTTATCGTAATCGGAGGTTGATGTATCAATGAGATTTTTTATCTGATTTACCCTTCCGGTAATTTCTTTTTTAGTGCCTCCTCCCTCAACTATGATTGTATTATCTTTATCGATTGTTACTCTTTTCGCTTTTCCGAGGTCGGAAACAGTAGTATTTTCGAGTTTGAATCCTGCCTCTTCTGAGATAACTTTTCCACCAGCAAGAACAGCAATGTCTTCTAATATGTCTTTTCTTCTATCACCGAATCCCGGGGCTTTAACGGCAGCTATTTTTAAAGTTCCTCTTAGTTTATTTACTACCAGTGTAGCAAGAGCCTCTCCCTCTATATCTTCCCCTATTACCAGGAGGCTTTTTCCCATCTGGGCAACCTTTTCCAATATTGGAAGAAGGTCTTTCATAGTACTAATTTTTTTATCGTATATTAGAATCATCGGTTCGTCAAGAATGGTCTCCATAGCCTCAGGGTTGGTGATGAAATATGGTGAAAGGTATCCTCTATCGAACTGCATTCCTTCCACTATTTCAAGGTTTGTCTCGGTACTTTTTGCTTCTTCAACGGTAATAACACCGTCTTTGCCAACTTTTTCCATAGCATCGGCAATCAAATCTCCTATAAAAGTGTCGTTGTTTGCCGATATTGTTCCGATCTGTGATATCTCCTTTTTATCTTTTACCTCTCTCGATTGTTCCTCAAGGGATTTCACAGTTGCAGCGACAGCCTTTTCAATACCTCTTTTGAGGTCCATCGGATTAGCACCAGCGGTTACATTTTTTATCCCTTCGATAAATATAGATTCTGCAAGCAGGGTAGCGGTAGTGGTTCCATCTCCAGCCACATCGCTTGTTTTTGATGCTACCTCTTTGACCATTTGTGCTCCCATATTTTCGAATGGGTCTTCCAGGTCTATCTCTTTAGCCACGGTTACCCCATCCTTTGTTATTGTTGGTGCACCAAATTTTTTATCCAGAATAACATTTCGTCCCTTTGGTCCAAGGGTGACCCGCACAGCATCTGAAAGTTTTAATATCCCTTCTTTTAATTTCCCTCTTGCCTCTGAATTATATTCGAGTATTTTAGCCATGTTTAGATTACCTCCTTCTTAAAAATTTTTAGTTTTTAAATGAAATTATTTACTTACTAATATCTTAGATTATTGCAAGTATGTCGCTTTCTCTCATAATTAAATATTCTTCTTCATCAATGGTTACTTCAGATCCAGAATATTTTCCATACAATACCTTATCTCCAACCTTAACTTCTATCTTAACCTGTTTCCCTTCATCTGTTGTTCTTCCTGGTCCAACCGCAACAATCTCCCCCTCTTGAGGTTTTTCTTTAGCGGTATCCGGGACATAAATACCACCTTTTGTTCTTTCTATTGATTCTAACGGTTTAACTACTACGCGGTCTGACAATGGTTTTATTTTCATATTTTCCCTCCTCTTTTTTATAGATTATTAGCACCTTTTATAAGTGAGTGCTAATAATATAAAATAATTTTTTAATTTTGCAAGTATTTTTTTATCGAGAGTGATTTTATATAATTTCAATTATAACAATAACATAATAGATATTTTCTTATGAATTTATCTTCTTTTGAGAACGAAGTGAATTCTTTCTGTCTGTTCATCAGGAGGGTCGAAGGAAAAATCATCATACATATTAATCAACTTTAAAGGAGAATTATTTATTATTTCTTTTATCTCTTGTGGATTGTATATCCGCTGTCTGTGTATTTCTCTATAATTTTCACCATTATTTTTGTTCACGATTTTAATATCATTTATCTGTATATGTTCATCTTTTAAATAATAACTTTTTCTGTAATAGTGTATACCTTTATTTTCTCCACTTTCAGTATATTGGTTGAAATTTTTTATTGAGTTTGTTTCTGTACATGCATCGAATATGAATATTCCGTTATCATTTAAAATAGATTCTACACTGCAAAAGTTTTTCAATAAATCTCTTTCAGTAGTTAGGTAATTGATGCTGTCAAAGAGTGAAACCACTCCATCAAATCTTTTTTCAAAGTGTAAATTTCTCATATCCATAGTATAAAAATTAATTCCAATCTTATTACATTTTAATTTTGCTTGATTTATCATTTCTAATGAGCTATCAGAACCATAAAGTTTATACCCGTATTTATTCAATTTTATTAAGAATGTTCCCGTTCCGCAGGAAATGTCGATGATATCGCCCAATTTTACTCCATTCATTTTAAGAATAGAATCTATAAGCTTTGCCCAACCTTCATAATCAATATGTTTCATCATATAGTCATATACTAAGGCAAATTTGGAATATTGTTCCACTTTTTTTTGTTTTATAAAATATTTTAGCAATTTTTATATTAGTGCCTTATTAAATAGTAAATGGTATATATTTTCTTGACATTTTTTGAAATGGATAAATAATAAATGACATAAAATCAACTTTTACTTTATACAGAAGGACAGGACAATGTCCTATCCCTACAATATATTTAATCATAAATGATTATTATGTAGAGACAGAATACAGTGTGCAGGCAGCGTTCTGTCCGTTAACATATTTTTGAAAATTATACAAATATAAAAATTAAGGAACTTTTTTTATTTTCTCATTAAAAAAATGCTTAACTCCAGTCAAATTTTTTTGTAAAAATTACAAAAAAGAAC
>JAUWXV010000010.1 GCA_030616165.1 bacterium
GAAAAGGATTAAAAGTATCGTTTAGGGTTGGTAGAAACTATAAGGGAGAATGTGCTATAGATGTTGAAGTAATGTAAATTTTAATAAATTAGGGAACAAACTACTTATTTCTTGACAATATGGTTAGAAAATTATACATTTTCGCACATCTCGAACGTTTTATAGACGAATGCACTCACCAAAAAAACGGGGAAGAAAACTAAAAAATAAATTTTGAGTTAAAAAATGAGCTTTAATGTATTTATAAGTTATAGTACTAAAGATATCGAAAAAATAATTCCACATTTGGAGCGTTTCAGGACAATTGATGGAGTTAAGACATTTTTTGCAGATGAATCATTAATTCCGGGAAGTAAAATAAGCAATGAAATTACTAAAGCAATAAAAGAATGCGATGTTTTTCTTCTATTCAATAGTTCATCAGCTAAAAAATCAAATTATGTACAGCAAGAAATAGGAATAGCAATAGCAAATAATAAAAATATTATTCCTATTGTTCTTGATGTTTCAAAGCCAGAAGCAATGTTGATGGGTGTTAATTATCTTGACCTATCCGATAAGAAGAAATATGATGCTGAAATAAAACGTTTACATAATTTCATTATTTCAAAAGTTGAAAAAAAGAAACAAGACCAAGCTGTTTTAGTATTGGCTTTGTTGATATTAGCTCTCTTAATGTTGAAAGATTGAAATAATGGTTAATAAAACAAAATTCAAAGAAACTGAAATTGGAGTAATCCCTCAAGATTGGAATGTAAAAAGTATTTCTGATATTTCATCCTATTTCGGTCATTTCGGGGACACAATACTTATTTCTTTACAATTTTGCTATAAAATTATAAATTTTCGTATGGCACAATTGTAAGGAGTATTAGTCGCATGCTTTCACCAAAAAACCGGGTAGAAAACCAAAAAAATAAAAACAAATACGTATTATGTCCTTACATTCCCCATTCATAAATCATAAATTTCCAAATTTAAATAATCCGTGTAATCCGTGCAATCTGTGGATACTTCTTATCTTTGCCTCTCTCTGTGTTCTCTGTGGTTTAAATAATTAATTTTTTCCTTGACTTCTCATCATTAATTTGTTATATTATTATATAACAAAAATTGGAAATATTATAATATATACCAACACTAATAATTTTTAAATGAAAAATGCCCTTTTTTTCGAATAAATATTACCTTTAACCCTTGAATATAAATAAATTAACCCCTGGCACAAAATTCCCAAAAATCCTCATATATGGGAAAAATGGGAATTTTGATACTTTTTTCCCACAAAAATAGAGTAAATTTTCCCATTTTTTAACATGCATTTTAATAATACAATTATTTCAGGGCGGACACCAATTTTTCTTTAACCTTTTCGACAGGCATATCTTTTCCCGTCCAGATTTTAAAAGCCTCTGCCCCTTGGAATATTAGCATATCGAGCCCGCCAACAGCAACAGCGCTTCTCTTTTCAGCCATCTTCTGAAGGGCGGTTCTTAGTGGATTATAAACAAGGTCATAAACTATTTGGTCCTCATGCAAATCATTCTCATTATTAATAATAGACTTATGAACATCTGGCGTCATACCGACAGGTGTAGCATTAATGATAAGTTTTGAATTTCTTATTTTCTCATCAAGATTATTTACTTCATCCAATAGATTAAATGAAATATCTACAGATTTTACTTCCCATAACTTTATAAGTCTTCTCAAGTTATCTATTTTATCCTGTATAACATCGAGAATTACAATAGATTCCGGCTCAAACCTATAAAGAAGTGAATACAACACAGCCTTTGCTGCTCCTCCAGCGCCAAAAATTATTACCTTTTTCCCTTTAATATCATCTTTATACATTTCAAATGTCCTGAAAAATCCCCTGTGGTCAGTATTGTATCCAATCGTCTTTCCATTTATAATCTTGACTGTATTAACTGCACCCATTTTTTTTACTTCTTCATCAACATCATCAAGAAGTTTTATAACCGATTCCTTAAAAGGCATAGTAACGTTAAATCCTACAGCCCCTGCCGACTTTAATCCAATCACAGCCTTTTCAAGCTCTTCTGGCTTAACCTCAAACGGAAGATAAACCCAATCCATAGAATGATACTCAAATGACAGATTATGCATCAAAGGGGATAGCGTATGTTTTATCGGATATCCTAATAATCCACAGAACTTTGAATATGTATAAATTCTTTCTTCCATAAATTTCCCCTTTTAGCTAAGTCAGAATTTTATTAAAGTTTAAGTTTTCAAATACGGGATTTGTAAGAAAATATTTGTAAATTAATAAATTATAATTAACTTGAAATGAGTGAAATTATTTCCTCAGCGATTTTCTCCGGATTTTTGCCCACAGTTTCAATAATAAAATTTGCGGTTAGATAACCCGGCTCTCTTTTTTCGAAAAGGGGTGAAATTTTATTTATAAACTCATCCTCACTTGACAATGTTTTATCATCCTTCTTTAGAAGCGGTCTATCAGTACAATCCTTGACTCTCTTATAAATTTCCTCCGGAGTTACTTTTAGATAGATAAGTACTCCCTTGCTTTTCACAAATCTTTGGTTTTCTTCATTCATCAACGCACCTCCACCAAGAGAAACTATTCTGCTTTCGGAGTCAGAAACCTTACGAAGAATTTCCCTTTCCAATCTCCTGAAATATGGCTCTCCAAATTCTTTGAATATATCAGAAATAGCCCTGTCTTCATTCTTTTCTATCAGAATGTCAAGGTCAATGAAATCGTAATCCAACTTTTCAGCAAGGATATTACCAATTGTAGTCTTACCGCTCCCCATAAAACCTGTTAAATATATTAACTTATTCCTCATATTTACTTTAAAATTTTGGTTCTTCAGAAAATTTGTTCGTATTAAGAGGACATAATTGTTTTTGGATTTGATTCTCGTTTTGTCATTTCGAGTCCCGAATACTCGGGAGGAAATCTTATTCTTTATGTCATAGATAAAACATCAGAAAAATGAGATTTCTCAACTCCGTCTCAACGCAAATGTGGGGGGACTCCGCTCAAAATGACATATAGAAATTGAATTTGTAAAATTACTATATACAAATTAAACTAAACTTTCCAAAGCGAGGATATAACTTTTTGGACCGAAACCTGAAATTTGTCCTTTGCAAACAGGTGCAATAACAGACTTTAACCTAAAAAATTCCCGTGCATGTACATTTGATAAGTGGACTTCTATCGTTGGTATTTCCACAGCAGAAATCGCATCCCTTATGGCGATACTGTAATGTGTAAATGCTCCGGGATTTATTACAATGAAGTCTGTATTGCCAACAGCGGAATGAATTTTATCTATTATTTCCCCTTCGTGATTTGATTGAAAAAGTTCAACTTCGACTTTATTTTTATCAGCCCATTCTTTTATCATTCTGTTTATATCATCAAGAGTGCTTTTCCCGTAAATTTCTGTCTCCCTTTTGCCTGTTAGATTCAAATTTGGACCATGTATTATTAATGTTCTCATAATTACAAATCCTTCTTTTTGCAACTTACTTCTTTTGAAAAAGAAGTAGGCAAGAAAACTTACTATTATTCTGAATATTCAGGATAAGTTTAAAGTTTCTTTGCTTACTTTCTTTGAAAAGAAAGTAAGTTAATTCTTTGATATATAATTGAACGCTTCTATAATAATATCCTCGGATATATCGTTACGAATAACTATTTTCCCTATATCTTCGAGGAGCACAAAGTGAATCTTTCCACTTTTTACTTTTTTATCTCTTGCGATTGCATTCAGGAGGTCTTTTCCTTTAATAGTGTTAAACTCACTTTTTATATTAAGTCTTTTCAATAAATTTTCCAGTCTCAAGAATTTCTTTTTATCTAAAATTCCGATTTTTTCCGAAATCCAACCAGCAGCAATCATTCCGAGAGTAATAGCCTCGCCATGCAGATAAATCTTATAATTAGTAAGGTTTTCAACCGCATGCCCTATAGTATGACCGAAGTTCAGGATTCTCCTGAGACCCGATTCTCTTTCGTCAAGGTTTACAACGTCTGCCTTTATTTCACAGGAGCGAAAAATTACCTCCTCCATCTTTTTCATATTTTTAAGACTATTTATATCTTCAAAATTTTCTTCAATAAATGTTAAAAAAGATTCATCTTTTATAGCACCGTATTTTATTACTTCACCCATTCCGGCATTAAGTTCTCTCGGCGGTAATGTCGTAAGCACGAGAGGGTCGATAAATACAAAAATCGGCTGATAAAATGCTCCGATTAGGTTTTTGCCCAGCCGGTGATTAATTCCTACCTTTCCCCCTACACTGCTGTCTGTTTGGGCTATTAATGTTGTGGGAATCTGAACAAATTTTATACCCCTCATAAATGTCGAAGCAGCGTAACCGGCAAGGTCTCCTACAACGCCCCCTCCAAGTGAAACCACAACTGAATCCCTTGAAAAATTTTTTTCTATGAGGCGGTCATAAACAGATTCTAAAACAGATAAAGTCTTGAATTTTTCACCAGGCGGAATTTCTATTATCGAAACATCAAATCCTTTATCTTTAATACTTTTTTCAACAATAGCACTGTAGTAATTTTTTACAATGCTGTCTGTAACAAGTGCAATTCTTTTACCTTTATAATGTTTCTGGAGGAACTCACCGAATCTATTAAGACATTCTTTTTCGATATAAACCGGATAACTTCTCTCTTTTAAATCTACTTTCAATGTTTTCATAGTATTTTTTTTCTTTTGAAAAGAAAGTATTTTCCGCCTCTGCTAATATACTTTAGGCAGGATAGAAATTTTAAACTCATCACTTATTCCCACGAGCACTCGTGGGAATAAGTGATAACAGCAAGTTTTCTTGCTTACTTCTTTTTCAAAAGAAGTAAGCTTTTAATTTCATCGATACTGTCGCATCCATACTTTTCGAGGAAAGCATTTGCTATAACCAATGCAAGTACAGATTCAGCAATAACAGCAGCAGAAGGAACTGCACAGGTATCAGACCTTTCTTTGTGTGCTTTTGCAGGAGACTTCGTAAATATATCTACAGAATTCAACGGAATAGTTAAAGTCGGAATTGGTTTCATTGCAATCCTCACTACAATAGGTTCGCCGCTTGTTATGCCGCCTTCAATCCCTCCGGCATTGTTGGTTTTTCTGTAAAACCCCATTTTTCTGCTGTCTTTTGATTTATCATCATAAAAGATTTCATCGTGCATTTGTGAACCCGAAAGTGATGCTGACTGGAATCCCGCACCTATCTCAATCCCTTTAATAGCAGGAATTGACATCATAGCATGTGCTATTTGACCATCCATTCTTCTGTCCCAGTGCACATGACTCCCAAGTCCAATTGGAAGTCCTGATGCAATTATTTCTGCAACCCCGCCAACAGAATCACCATTTGCCTTTGCACCATCGATAACATTCATCATCCGCAATTCAGTCTTTTTGTCAAGGCATCTTATTGGAGACTTATCAGCAAGAACATTTATCTCTTTTAAATCTATATTCTGCAAACTGAGTGTGCTTCTGACATCTTTTATTTGAATCACATGACTCACAATAAAAATTTCAAACTCCTCCAGAAGTCTCCTCGCTGCTGAACCAACAGCCACTCGAACCGCAGTCTCTCTCGCACTCGACCTCTCAAGCACATTTCTTATATCATTATGTCTGTACTTGATTGTCCCGGCAAAATCAGCATGCCCCGGTCTCGGTATCGTCACTTTTTCTATGTCTGATTCTGTGGGTGATATACTCATTGTCTCCTTCCAGTTCTCCCAATCTTTATTCTCTACAACAAAAGTAATTGGACTGCCCAGAGTCTTTCCAAATCTTACGCCGGACAAAATTTTAACCCTATCAGATTCAATCTTCATTCTCTCGCTCCTTCCGTATCCAAGTTGTCTTCTCTTTAATTGCCGGTTAATATACTCCTCCGATAACTCAAGACCAGCAGGCATCCCTTCCAATATGCCCGTTAGTGCTTTACCGTGTGACTCACCTGATGTTAAGTATCTTATAATCATAATATAACTCTATTAAATTTTTATTTAATAAAATATTCAACTTTAACTTCACTAACTATTATCTTTCGAAAAATAAAGTAGAATATTAAAAATATAAAGTCGTATATTTATGATAAAACACCGATAAGAACAGTAAGTCAGACATTCTTGTCTGACCATAATATCCGAGGGACAGACAGGAATGTCTGTCCTACTCCAAAATTTACAAAAGTTAAGATTTTTAGTTAAAAGTCCTACTTTCTTCGAAAAGAAAATAGGGAAAGAAACTTTTAATTCATCATTAATTTCTTGCATATCAAGGAATATGTGATATCAGTAAGTTTTCTTGCTGATGTGGCAATGCCACCTTCTTTTTCAAAAAAGTAAGTCAAAAAATCCAGGAAATGAAATATCAGCCCATTCTGCATCTTTTATTATTGTACTTCCTTCAGCATTGAGCCCGGCAATCGAGAATGCAAGAGCAATCCTGTGGTCGCCAAAACTTTCGAGTTCTGCTCCCTTAAGTTTGTTTGGTCCATTTATGATTATTCCATCCGAAAGTTCTTTTACATCTGCCCCCAATCTCTTTAAGTTTGTTACTACTGCCTTTATTCTGTCTGTCTCTTTAACTCTAAGTTCACCTGCATCTTTGATTATTGTTTCTCCCTCAGAAACAGAAGCCACAATTGAAAGAATGGGAATCTCATCAATAACTCTCGGAATCGTCTCCCCGGATATTTCAATTCCTTTTAATTCAGAAGACTTTACCAGTATATCCGCTACTGGTTCATTATTTATCTCTCTCATATTCTGCATATATATATTTGCTCCCATTCTTTTTAATACATCGATAATTCCGGTTCTGGTAGGATTAACTCCCACATCTTTAAGTAAAATTTCGGAATTATCAACAATCAGCGCTCCGGCAATAAAAAACGCAGCAGATGATAAATCGCCGGGAATAAAAATTTCTCTTCCTTTAAGTTTTTGCCCTCCTTCAATTGAAATATTATTACCATTGACAGCCACATTTCCGCCCATATACGCCAACATTCGCTCAGAATGGTCTCTCGATTTGTAAGGCTCAAGAATCTGCGTAATTCCATCTGCATAAAGGGAAGCAAGCATTATTGAAGATTTCACCTGGGCGCTCGCAATGGGCGAAACATATTTTATAGCCGTGAGTTTTTTGCCAACAATTATAAGAGGGGCGCAATTATCATCACTTTCCCCTTTAATTTCTGCTCCCATCAACTTTAGAGGATTTGTTATCCTTTTCATCGGGCGATTTTGAATAGAATTATCTCCGGTAATTGTCGATTTAAACTTCTGACCCGCAAGAACACCGGTTAGAAGCCGAATAGTCGTTCCAGAATTGCCAACATCTATTACTGTCGAAGGCTTCGATAATCCATAAAGCCCTTTACCGTGTATTATTATAGAGTCATTCTTTTCTTCAAATGAGACTCCAAGTTGTTTTAGACACCTAACTGCACTCTGTATATCGCCACCTGTTCCCAGGTGGGTTATTATTGTATCACCCTCAGCAATCGAACCAAATATCACTGACCTTATCGAGATAGATTTATCCCCGGGAATAGATATCTCGCCGCGAATACTTTCTGATTTCTTTATTAATTTATTCATCAAAAATTCTAAAAATATACAAATTAATTTAATTTTATATATAACATCTTAAATAAGATGATATAAGATGCTGTTGAGATTGCCTCGTCGCTACGCTCCTCGCAATGACACGTTATACCTGTCATTCCGAGCGAAGCGTGGGAATCTCATGAAAAATTATCAATCCTTTTTTTCTAAATTTATAATCATATCGTTTATTTATTTATTACGTTTCATATAGTAAATCTTTTATTTCAATTGAATCTTTAAAAAATATAAATATTCTAAAGGTCGGGTTCGATAAATCGAACCCCTACATTTAATAATATGTTAACATTATATTTGTAGGCAACAATATTGTATAAATCATTCCCTAATTTTAAGACATTTAATAACATTAATGTTTTATTTGTAGGGGCTTGATTTATCAAGCCTTATTTAAAAATTTGTTAGATTTCAGCCTTTTAATTTATTGAGTATTTCTCTAAATCGATTTGCCCTTTCAAATTCGCTTTTTAATTTTTCTTTTCCGATTAGTTCTTTAACCTTTTCAAGTTCTTCGATATAAATAGAAATCACTTTTTTAATATTATTTTGATTGGTTTCGCAAATATCCTTCCAGATTTTAAATTGACTGGAGGCAATCCTCGTCATATCATAAAATCCGCCTCCCGAAAGTTTGAAAAAATCACCAGAATCATTATCGAACGAACCAACAGCGTTCATAAGTGCAACTGAAAGCATCTGCGGAAGATGACTAACTGCTGCTACAATTTCATCATGAACCTTTGGTGTAAGAATCACTGGAATAGAGCCGATTGTTATAATTATATCTCTTAATTTATCTATTATCAAGCGTGGAGTATTCACGCTTGGTATCAATGCATAAGCCTTGTTAATAAAAATACTCAAGTCAGCAGTATCAACACCGCTCTTCTCAGAACCCGCCATAGGATGACCGCCCACGAAATATACATTATCCCTAAACTCCTCCTGTGCTGTCTCCATAATTTTTTCTTTTGTGCTCCCTATATCAGTAATAATTGTGTCAGAACTAACCATTTTGGACAATATTTTAATATGTTCAATTATAATATTAATGGGAGAAGAGAGTATAATCAGAGAAGAGCCGTCTATCCCTTTATCGATTTTTTCATAAGGAAATCCCCCGTCAATAATCTTCAATTTTAAAGCTTTTTCTATAGTTTCTTCACGCGAAACGCCGACAATTTTTTTCGACATTCCATATTTTTTAAAAGCAAGAGCCAAGGAACCACCCATAAACCCAACTCCGATAATTGAAATCTGATCAAAATGAGGTTCCATTTAAATTCCTCTTTTTAGAGCGTCTACGATAACCTTAAGTTCTTCCATCAATTTAAAAAATTGGTCAGGATATAGACTTTGTGCCCCATCAGAAAGAGCAGAGTCTGGATTATTATGCACCTCCACCAGTATGCCGTCAGCACCTGCTGCAATTGCAGCCCTTGCCATTGGAATCACCTTATCTCTTCTTCCTGTTCCGTGGCTTGGGTCGGCTATTATTGGAAGATGACTTAACTTTTTAACTACAGGTATTGCACTTATATCCATTGTAAATCGAGTATAACTCTCAAATGACCTTATTCCTCTTTCGCACAGAATAATTTGATGATTCCCTCCGAGCATGATATACTCTGAAGACATAATCAATTCCTCAATAGTAGAAGCCATTCCCCGCTTCAACAGCACTGGCACACTTACCTTTCCCACCTCTTTAAGCATATTATAGTTCTGCATATTTCTTGCACCTATCTGCAGAATGTCAGCATACCTTGCAACGATTTCTATTTGGTTAGAATCCATTACTTCAGTAACCATTAGAAGTTCGTATTTATCTGCAGCTCCCTTCATATATTTAAGCCCCTCCTCGCCGAGCCCCTGAAAACTGTATGGAGATGATCTTGGCTTAAACGCTCCCCCTCTTAAAATTTTTGCACCAGCCTCTTTTACAATCTTCGCTATCTCATAAATCTGGTCTTTGCTTTCTACTGAACACGGCCCAGCCATCACAACAATATCATTACCTCCAATTTCTACTCCATGTATATCGATAACAGTATTTTCAGATTTAAATATTCTTCCAGCCAGTTTATAAGGCTCAGTAATTCTAATAACTTCTCTAACACCATCAAGAACCTCAAGATCTCTTACATCAATTCCCCTTTTATCGCCAATTGCTCCAAGAACAGTCCTGCTTGTTCCGGTTGACCTGTGAACATCAAAACCTAACTGGCTTAATTTATCAATGACATTTCTTATCTGATTTTCTGTTGCTGTGGGCTCCATTACTACTACCATTTTATACCTCTAATTTTTAATAAAACTTAAGTAAATTTTAAAATTTACAACTTTTTTAAAAAAAGTTGTATAAAAAACTTTTTACTCACAATATTTTCTTTCAATATTTCTTGATTCATCAATAATTCTTTCAAAAAGATTTCTTATATTCTTTTCTTCAAGAGGACCTTTATTTGCAAGAAAAAGCTTTTTAAATATTTCGTCTTCTCTTTCAGCAGAATAAAGTGGAAGTCTTTTTGGTTTTTTTATTTTTCCAATATTTATAACGCATTTAACTCTTTCATTTAAAAGTTCTAAGATTTTTATGTCAATTTCGTCAATCCTTTTACGCCAGTCACCAATATCCATAAAATACCTTCCTTTTTTATTTTAATGGACTTTTTAGTTTTTTTACGTAATTTTTTACTTTTTCAGGAAGTTCTTTATTATTTTTAAATTTTTCAATAAATTTTATTATTGCGCTGCCAACAACAACACCATTTGAGATTTCAGAAATTTTTTTAACGTCTTCCGGTGTCGAGACACCAAATCCTACCACATAGGGTTTTTTAAGATTCGATTTTAGACGCATTAAATAGGGCTTAACCTCAGAATATAATTTTCCTCTTGTTCCGGTAGTTCCAGTGACAGAAACACAGTAAACAAAATCATCTGATAACTCCTCTATTAACCGTATTCTATTATTTGAAGTGGTTGGCGACACGAGAAATATGGTATTAATTTTATATCTCCTTGCCAACTTTTTAATTTCATCTGATTCTTCAGGAGGAAGGTCTGGTATGAGGAGACCATCGATACCAATTTTTTGAGAATCTTTAAAAAATCTCTCTAATCCATATTTCAAGATAGGATTTAGATAACTAAAAAAAATCAGTGGAATTTTAACATTATTTCTAATTTTTTTAATTGTTTTGAAAATCCATTTTAAAGTAACACCATTTTCTAATGCAGTATGGGAAGAAGCTTGAATAGTCGGGCCATCAGCCATTGGGTCAGAAAAAGGAACGCCAATCTCTACCAAGTCTGCACCTCCATCCGCAAGTGCAGGTATGAGTTCTGCAGTCGATTCAAGCCTGGGATATCCTGCAGTTATAAAAGGTATAAATACCTTTTTATTATTCTTTTTTACATCTTGAAAAATTTTAGTTATCCTGTTCATAACTTTTTTCCCTCTGCCTCGGCGACTATGTCAACATCCTTATCCCCTCTTCCGGATAAGTTTATAATAATATTAGTATTTTTGGAGCACTTTGGAGCGATTTTTACAGCATAAGCGACTGCATGTGCACTTTCCAATGCTGGTATTATACCCTCAATTTCAGTCAATATATGAAATGCTTTCAAGGCTTCTTTGTCGGTTGCACTAGTGTAATCGACTCTTCCGATTTCTTTTAGATAACTGTGTTCTGGTCCTACACCAGGATAGTCGAGACCAGCAGAAATTGAATGAGGTATCTTTATCTGACCATCAAAATCTTGTAAAATATAACTTTTTGAACCATGAAGAACACCTATATCTCCTCTTGCAAGAGTTGCCGAATGCTTTTGCGAATTTATTCCCAGACCTCCACCCTCAACACCATAAATCTTTACACTTTTATCCTTTAAAAATGGATAAAAAAGCCCTAAAGCGTTACTTCCACCACCAACACAGGCAATAAGAATTAGAGAACTATTTCTGTTCTTTTTTATTTGAGTTTTTACCTCTCTGCCGATAACAGATTGAAAGTCTCTAACCAACAAAGGATATGGATAGGGACCTACCGTGGAGCCGAGAAGATAAAATGTATCTCTAACATTAGTAACCCAGTCTCTTAAAGTTTCATTGATAGCATCCTTCAAGGTTTTACATCCAGACTTTACAGGTATTACATCAGCCCCAAGCAATCTCATTTTATAAAGATTCAGTTTCTGTCTTTCCATATCTTCTTCGCCCATATATATAACGCATTTCAAACCAAACTTCGCACAAACAGTAGCAACCGCCAATCCGTGCTGTCCAGCACCTGTCTCCGCTATGATTCTTGTTTTTCCCATTTTTATTGCAAGGAGAATCTGCCCAATGGTGTTATTAATTTTATGTGCTCCCGTATGGAGTAGGTCCTCACGCTTAAGAAAAATCTTTGCACCACCCAATTTTTTTGTTAACCTCTCTGCGAAATAAAGAGGTGTTGGACGTCCTGCATATTTTTCAAGATAATGTTTATATTCTTCTATAAACTTTTTATCCTTTTTCGCCTGAAAATATGCCATTTCAAGTTCTTCAAGAATTGGAACCAGAGTCTCAGGAACAAACATCCCGCCAAATTTGCCAAAGTAACCTTTTTTTCTTTTCATTTTCATAATTTTTATTTTTTCAACTTACTTCTTTTTCAAAAGAAGGTGTCATTTTTACATTAGCAAAAAACTTTCAATTAAGTTTTTCCTCTTACAAGGAGAAATTTTAAAGATTTTTAATTCCTTGTGAAACAAGGAATTAAAAATAGGTTAAAGTTTTTTTGTGCAACTTTTTTTTCAAAAAAAGTTGCAAATTTTAACTATCTCTTCAACTTTCCTTATGTCCTTTTTACCAGGTTTAATCTCAACACCTGACGATATATCAACACCGTAAGGATTGACTTTTGCAACCGCAGATGAAAGATTTTCCGGATTTAATCCACCTGATAGTATTATTTTTCCGTATTTTTTGGCTTTAACTGCCAAATCCCAATCAAAAACTACTCCTGTTCCTCCATATTCACCAGTGACGAGACTGTCGAGTAGGAATGCGCTTGCAGTAAATTTTAAAAAAACATCAAATGAAAAATCTTTATTTACTCTAAATGCCTTGATAATCCTCTTATTGAATTGCCTGTAGTATTCGGGTGTTTCATCACCATGAAACTGTAAAATATCTATTGGACATCTATTCAAAACATCAATAACACTTTCCTTTTTTTCATTAACAAATACGCCAACAGTATTGATAAATGGGGGAAGGCAATCTATAATTTCTTTTGCTTTATCAGGAGATATATATCTCTTACTTTTCGGATAAAAAATAAATCCTAAAGCATTTACTCCTAATTCTGCTATTTTTACAGCATCATCAACTTCGGTTATTCCACAAATTTTTATATAAATCAAGATGCTCCCTTTAAAAGTTCCATAAGTTTTTCTCCCGGAGAAGGGCTCTTCAATAAAACTTCTCCTATAAGAACCCCATTAAAACCCTTCTCCTTTAGAGCCTTTATGTCTTCTGATGTTTTAATCCCGCTTTCACTTATTACCAATGAGTTTGAAGGGAGTAAATCTTTTAAACGGAAACTTGTTTCAAGGCTTACCTCAAATGTCTTAAGGTCTCTGTTGTTTATACCAATAATATCTATCTTTAGTCCTTCAATTTTTTTTAGGTCATCTTCATCGTGAATCTCCACAACGCACTCAATCTTAATAGATTTTGCTACTTTGATAAACTTTTCGAGTTCATCTCTTTCAAGGCATCTCGCAATCAAAAGGATAGCATCTGCTCCAATCTTTTTTGATTGATAAATTTGATATTCACTGATTATAAAGTCTTTTCTCAATACTGGCAAATTGACCAGTCTTTTTATCGATGAAAGGTGGAGATCGTCTCCGAGAAAAAATTTCTTCTCCGTCAGAACTGAAATTGCAGAAGCTCCATTTCTCTCATAACTCCTTGCAATATTTTCTGGGAAATAGTCCTCAAGAATAACTCCACGTGAAGGAGAGCCCTTCTTCACTTCTGCAATAACAGAAATACCCTTTTTCTTTAATTTCTTTTTAAGACTTTTTGAAGAAAATTTTTTCCCTTTACTCCTTTTTATCGAATCTAATGGATTTCTCCTTTCTTCGAGAAAAATTTCTTCCCTTTTTAACGATAAAATCTCTTCAAGAAACATAATGTTATTATATTTCTAACTCAATTTTTACAATTTTTTTAACAAAAATCTATTACTTTCTTTTGAAAAAGAAAGTAACAAAGAAAACTTTCTATTATTTCTAATTCATCCCGATTACTCGGGATGAATTAGAAATGGGTAAATTTCTTATGTGCTGATTAGTAAATAAGTTTTTAATATTTTAGTAAATTATTCAAAATTTGCCAAATTTTTGTTATACTACTTTTTATAAATCTCCTTAAGTTGTTCAAGTTTTTTTAGAGCGGAGCCTGAATCAATAGATTTTTCTGCTAATTGAATTCCATCCTCAATTTTATCTACAATACCAGACGTTGCAATTGCTGCAGCGGAATTTATGAGAATCATTTCCCTTTTAGGACCTTTAACACCCTTCAGCACATCAACGGCAGAAGCGACGCTTTTTTCTATATCACCACCTGAAATCTCATTAATACTTCGTCTCGTAAAACCGAAGTCTTCAGGTTTAACGGTATAAGTCCTGACCTTTCCATCATTCAGTTCAGAGATTTGAGTTTCACCTATATTTGAAATTTCATCGAGACCATCAAACCCATGCACTACAAAAGACTTGATTGTACCGAGGCTTTTCATCACATAGGCAATCTTTTCTGTCCACTCTGGACTGAATACTCCCATCAATTGACAGGTTGCTCCTGCTGGATTTGTTAAGGGACCAAGGATATTAAAGACAGTTCTGATTGCGATTTCCCTGCGTGGACCAATTGCGTATTTCATTGCCTTGTGCAAAAGTGGTGCAAATAAGAAACCGATTCCGATTTCGTTGAGAGATTTTTCAATGACATCGAGTTCTGCTTCGATGTTGACTCCCAGTGCATTCAGGAGGTCTGCACTTCCACACCTTGATGATACTGCTCTATTTCCGTGCTTGGCAATTATTACACCTGCTCCTGCCGCCACAAAAGCAGATATTGTAGAAACATTGAACGTATCCTGCATATCTCCTCCAGTCCCGCAGGTGTCAACAATAATTTTATGATTGGACCTAATCTTTGTTGCCTTTTCACGCATTACCCTCACAAATCCAGTAAGTTCCTCAACAGTCTCTCCCTTCATCCGAAGAGCGGTTATGAATGAACCGAGCTGGGCAGGTGTTACTGAACCTGTCATTATCTCATCCATCACCGCACTGGCTTCATTCTCGGTTAGATTATTACCTTCTACAACTTTTTTTATGCATTCTTTTATCATAACTTTTCCTAAATTTTATATCTGCAACTTACTTTCTTTGAAAAGAAAGTAAGCAAAGAAACTTTATACCTATTCATCCAAATACTCGGGGAAATAATAGTAAGTTTTCTTGCTTACTTCTTTTTCAAAAGAAGTAAGTAAAGAAAATTTTTTAGCAGTTTTTTACCACCTTCGGTTAAAAAAGACTCTGGATGGAACTGGACACCTTCAACAGGATATTTTTTGTGTCTGATTCCCATTACAGTTCCGTTTTTGGTTTTTGCGGAGATTTCAAGTTCATTCGGTAAATCCAACGAATCAACCGCAAGTGAGTGATATCTTGTTGCGTGAAATGGATTTCTCAATCCTTTAAAAATTGTTTTTCCATCGTGATGAATATATGATAATTTACCGTGAAGTATTTCTGGTGCATTGATAATTTTTCCACCGAAAACATATCCAATTGCTTGATGACCGAGACATACACCCAAAATCGGAAATCTCTCTTTGAATCGTTTTATAACATCAATACATACACCGCTGTCTTCTGGTCTTTTAGGTCCTGGAGAGAGTATAATATGTGAAGGATTGATTTTTTCAACCTCATCTGCAGTTATACTGTCATTCCTGAAAACTGATATCTCTCCACCAAGTTCACCAACAAACTGAACAAGATTATATGTAAAAGAATCGTAATTGTCAATAATTAAAATCATAATTTCTACCTTCGACCATTGCTATGGATTTAACAAGTGCTTTTGCCTTATTCACAGTTTCGAGGTATTCTTTTGCTGGCACGGAATCGTAAACGATGCCAGCGCCTGCTTGAATATAAGCAAACCCACCTGATTGGATAATAGTTCGTATGGTGATGCAAAAATCGAGGTTCCCGAACATGTCAAAGTAGCCAACAGCCCCGGCATATATTCCTCTTCTTGTGGTTTCGAGTTCGTCGATAATTTCCATTGCTCTGATTTTCGGGGCTCCTGAAACTGTTCCTGCAGGAAATCCCGCCTTCAAAATCTCTATCTGGTCAACATCTTCCTTTATATTACCAGAAACATGTGAAACAATGTGCATAACATGGGAAAACCTGTCAATTTTCATCTTTTCTGGAAGTCTAATAGTTCCATATTTACAAATTTTCCCCAGGTCGTTTCTTGCGAGGTCAACAAGCATTATATGTTCCGCCCTCTCTTTTGAGTCTCTGAGTAGCTTCCTTGCAAGTCTTTGATCCTCTTCGATAGTTACGCCCCTTTTAATAGTTCCAGCAAGTGGTCTTGTGGTTACGATGCCATCTTCTGCCTTAATCAACACCTCTGGTGATGAACCAATTATCCTTAGTCCGTCATAATCAAAATAATACATATACGGAGAAGGATTTATTCTCCTTAATGCGCGATAGGTATC
Organism: bacterium; assembly: GCA_030616165.1. GTDB lineage: Bacteria > SM23-31 > SM23-31 > JAUVVT01 > JAUVVT01 > JAUWXV01. The sequence continues at coordinate 16,495 of JAUWXV010000010.1, forward strand.
AAAAGCATCAGACTGAACCTCTGCTTTAAATCTCTGGGATAAAACTACCTGGAAAATATCCCCTTTATAAATATAATCTTTTGCGGATTTTATAGATTCTTCAAACTGAATTCGGTCGGTATTTGATTCAAGTTCCAGCCTGCCTCTTTTTACCGATGTATCCTTAAAATCATAAATCTCAAAACTTTTCCTTATTTTATGCAAAGTCTGCTCTATATTATAAACTGCCTCTTCATAAGATTCCTTAAGATTCTTACCTTTGGCCAAAGCATTGGAAATTATCCTGACGGTATGCTGAAAGTGGTCAACCGCAAGAACAGTATCCACAAATATAAAATAACTTTCAGGCAAATTAAGGTCATCTGTATTATTATCCGGAACGTCTTCAAAAAATCGAATGACGTCATAAGAAAAATAACCAACAGCTCCACTGATAAACCTCGGCAAACCCTCCTGTCGTGAGCCTTTGAATTTCTTCAGGTATTTCTTTAGAATATCAAGCGGGTTTCCACTCAACCGCTCAATTTTGTTGTCTTCTATCAATTCTATCTTAAAACCTTTGCTTTTGAATATCGCCCTCGGATTGAACCCTATAAACGAATATCTCCCAATTGAGCCGGGTTTTTCTGCACTCTCAAGCAAAAATGAATATCTGGTGTCTGAACAAACCTTTTTATAAAGTGAAACAGGTGTCTCTATATCGCCGGAAATTTCGGTATACACAGGAATTACTTCATTATATTCCGCTAATTTTTGAAATTCTTCCCAATCTGGATAATACATAACTATATTCTTTATGTTAAAAAATTAAGATTTTGTAAATTTTTATATTTGCAACTTTTTGTGTAAAAAAAGTTGCACAAAAAAACTTTTAATTATTTCTCCTCTTACGAGAAGAAATTTAATAATTTATAATTCATCCCGAACATTCGGGATGAATTATAAATAGGTATAAAGTTTCTTTGCCTACTTTCTTTTCAAAGAAAGTAGGTTTTGTTTATAAATCTTATTCTTGTCAAATATTTTTTCTCTGATAATTTCGATTTCTCCTTTATCATTAATCTTCCTGAAAAAACAGGAGAAATAGCCTTCGTGACAGGCGCCGCCGTGTTGTTTTATTTTTAAAAGAATAGTATCTGCATCACAATCGATTAACAATTGTTTAACTTCTTGAAAATTTCCAGAATTTTCTCCCTTAGTCCAGAGCTTTTGACGTGAACGGCTGTAATAACACGCTTTTTTTCCTTTCAAAGTTTTAATGAGACTTTCTTCGTTCATATAAGCAACCATAACCACTTCCCCGCTGTCGATATCCTGTGCTACCGCTGGAATAAGTCCGTCTTTATTGAATTTCAATTGTTTTATTATTTCGATAAAATCTGTCATATTAATTTATCTCCTCACAACGATACCTTTCTATCTTTATCTACATTCAAAAAAGGAATTACTTTTTTTGCGTGCATTACATTTATATTACCTTTTTTAATCAATTTATCAATAATAGATTCTTTAGAGCATTTAAGATTTCATTAAATTTTAAAGTAAAGAGATTGCTTCCTTCAATGAAAACTTCTTTTCATAAAGTGCTTTGCCAACAATAACACCCTCCAGTCCCGGTTCATTAAGAGATTTTAAATTTTTAATGTCTTCAATAGACGATACTCCACCTGACGCTATTATTTTTAAATTTGTGGATTCGATAATTTTATTAACTTCTTCAATATTAGGTCCTGTTAACATACCGTCTCTTTTGATATCTGTGTAAATTATCGTCATTATACCCATCTTTTCCATTTCGACTGCCAGTTCAATTGCCTTAATTTTCGTGGTCTCTTTCCATCCCCTTATTGCTGTATAACCATTTCTCGCATCGATTCCTGCGATTATCTTTTTACTCCCAAATCTTTTTAATGCCTCTTCGACAAACTTTCTGTTCTCAACAACAGATGTTCCAACTATTACCCTTTCCACACCAGCAGATAAAGCCCACTCAATATCATTCATAGTTCTTAATCCACCACCGAGTTCAACAGGAATTTTCAATGTTTTTACAATATCCTCTATTATGTTTATGTTTTGGTTAGAACCATCGATTGTTCTGTCAAGGTCAACCAGATGAAGCAGTTCAGCACCCTCATTTTCCCACTTCAGCGCCATTTCTAAAGGATTATCGCTGTATTCTTTTATATCCCCTTTTTCCCCCTGCCTGAGCCTCACACATTTGCCTGAACTTATATCAACTGCCGGTATAATTATCATAATATAATTTTCTCTTACTTCTTTTAAAAAAGAAAGTGGACTTTTAAAAAAAAAATTAAATTGTAATTACAACATTCCCTTTGTTGAAGCGATACCTCTTATTCTTTCATTATAAGATACAGCTTCCCTTAAAGCAACAGCAAATGCTTTGAAAACAGCCTCAATCTGATGATGAGTATCATCTCCATACAAGACCTCGATATGAATATTCATCTTAGCGTTTTCCGCAACAGCCTTGAAAAACTCCTTAATTAGCATAGTATCAATTCCACCTACATTCTCTTTGAGATAAAATTTATACACCAAACGCCCTCTCCCAGATAAATCGACCACTGCTCTCGCCAAAGATTCATCCATCGGAATATATGCAACTCCGAATCTATTAATACCTCTTTTATCTCCTAAAGCCTTATTTATAGCCTGACCAATAGTAATCCCCACATCCTCTATCGTATGATGAAAATCGACATTTATATCACCTGCGGCTTTCATTTCAATGTCTATAAGGCTGTGCTTTGAAAAAAGTTCAAGCATATGGTCAAAAAATCCGATACCGCTGTCGATTCTGCTCTCACCTTCACCATCAATATTAACCAAAACCTTTATCTCGGTCTCCTTTGTTTTCCTTTCTACTTCTCCTTTTCTTTCCATATTTTTTCTTTAAATTTATTTCATTCCAAATCTTTGCAGAGCAAAGATTTGGAATAAGTTAAAAGTTTCTTTGCTTACTTTCTTTTCAAAGAAAGTAAGTTATCCTTCCATAATCTCCTTCAATTTCTCAAGAAAAATATTATTTTCCTCTTTTTTTCCCGCTGTAACCCTGAATGCTCTGGAGAGCATTGGATATGATGTTACATCCCTTATTAGTATTCCGTTTTCATAAAGTTTACTGTAAACCTCATTCGGTTCCTTTTCAAGACATTCAAATAATACAAAATTAGCCTGAGATGGATAGGGTTTAATTCCCTTAATTTTTTTCAATTCTTTGAAGATATATTCTCTCTGTTCAATTATATATTCTACCCTCTCATTAATTAAATTTTTTGCTTCGATTAATTTTACAGCCGCAGTTCTTGAGAAAATCCCAATATTATACGGAAGTATAGTCTTTCTAATCTGACCGGTTAGTTCGGGATTTGTGATTAAATATCCAATTCTCAGCCCGGCAGCACAAAGCGCCTTTGAAAAAGTTCTCAAAATAATAAGGTTTGGGAATCTTTCAATCAGACCAATTGCCCCATCTGGATTATCAGAGAATTGGATATACGCCTCATCAAGTGCCAAAATCCCATCACCAAACTTCAGTATCTCTTCGATATCATTATTATTCAACACACACCCGGTCGGATTATTTGGCGAAGGTATAATTGTAAGCTTAGGATTATAATTCTTTCGAGCCGTGACAATTCCGTCAACATCAAATCTAAAATCCTCTGTGAGATTTACTGTTATCAATTCACCTTCGACTATCTTCCCAAGCAGAGGATAAACTGTAAAAGTAGGTGATGGGATGAGAATCTTATCACCATCGGAAATAGCAGCAAGTACGAGCGAAAGAATCATTTCGTTTGAACCATTACCAACGAGAATTCCATCAGGGCTAAAGTTTGCATACTCACCTAACCTCAATCTCAATTCGGCCGGGTCACATTCTGGATACCTCCCCCAATCTATTTTTCTAACCGCATCAAATATTTCATCTTTTACCTCATCAGGAATTGGAAAAGGATTCTCATTTTGATTTAACTTAATTTCTGCCTCGGACGGTGGATTTTTATATCCCTTTATCTCACGAACACTCCTTTTTATGTTCTCAATTCCAGTTTTCATTTTTAATACAGAAATCTCCATAGTTTTAAAATAAACTAACCTTTTATTCTAATATTAACAGAATTAGCGTGAGCATCAAGCCCTTCTAATAATGCAAACCTTGAGATACTCTTTGAGACTTTTTTCAGTCTTTTTCTTGAATAATAAACGATGCTTGATTCTTTCAGGAAATCGTTCACGCTGAGTGGTGATGAAAACCTTGCACTTCCTCCTGTAGGGAGTGTATGATTTGGACCAGCATAATAATCACCAACTGCAACAGGGGAATATTTACCTAAAAATATTGCCCCAGCATTTTTTATATAACCTAAAATCTTGTTAGGATTCTTAATCGACACCTGAAGGTGCTCCGGGGCTATTCTGTTTATAAGGTCAGCACATACGTTCAGATTATCAGAAATTATAATTGCACCATTATTTTTTAATGATTTTCTTATAATCTCTTTTCTTTTGAGAATCTTCATCTGAGTTTTTATTTTTTCATTTATCCGATATGCGACATTTTTAGAAATTGTTAAACAGATTGCCCTTGCGTTTTCGTCGTGTTCTGCCTGCGCGAGAAGTTCAGAGGCGATGTAGTCAGGATTTGAACCATCATCTGCAATCACGACAACTTCGCTCGGACCTGCAATTACATCTATATCAACATCTCCATATACAATCTTTTTTGCAAAAGAAACATATACATTACCGGGACCTATAATCTTATCAACTCTGGGAATAGTCTCCGTTCCATAGGCAAATGCAGCAATTGCCTGTGCTCCCCCCATCTTAAAAATTTCTCTGATATTTAATAAGTGACAGGCAGAAAGGATATGTTTATTTATCTTTTTTTTAGTATCCGGGGGTGATGCTACATATATATTTTTAACCCCTGCAATCTTTGCCGGAATAACATTCATCAAAACAGATGATGGGTAAACCGCTTTCCCGCCAGGTATATATATACCTAAACTTTCAATCGGTCTTACAATTTTACCAAGTTTAACACCATTTCCATCTTCATAAATAAAACCCTTTGCCACTCCTCTTCTATGATACTTTGTTATATTTCTTCTCGCTTCTCTTAATATCTTTAAAAATTCCTTATCAACCTCTTTTACCGAATTATTTATCTCTTCTTCCGAAACCCTGAGTTCGTTTTTATTCAATACAGCATTATCAAATTTTTTTATGTATCCCAAAAGAGCCTTATCCCCTTTATTCCGCACATTTTCCACTATATTCTTAACGGTGTTCTCAATATTACTCATAAAGATATTATTATATTCAATGAATCTTTTAACCTTATCAAAATCTTTCTTGTATTCGAATATCTTAATCATAATAAGACTATTCCCATTAATAAATGACCTTGTTTAAAGGATACTCGATGATATCTCTTGCACCTTTCTTTTTAACTTCAGGAATAATTTTCATCACCTCTTTTTCATCTACAATAATTTCCACAGCTACCCACCCTTCATCATAAAGATAAGAAATAGTCGGATTTTTCATAGCGGGTAGTATTTCGATAACCGACTTCAAATTTTCTTTACTTACATTCATTTTCAGCCCAACTTTCTTTTCAGCCAGAACTGCCCCTTCCACAAGAACAGCGATATTTTCAATTTTCTCCCTTTTCCATTTGTTCTGCCAGCTTTTTTTACTGGCTATAATCTTTGTTTCGGATTCGAGAACAGTATCAATAATTTTTAGTTTATTTGCTTTAAGAGACCTTCCGGTTTCGGAAATCTCAACAATAGCGTCTGCAAGTTCGGGTGGTTTGACTTCTGTTGCCCCCCATGAAAACTCCACTAACGCTTTTACTCCTTTTTTCTCTAAATATTTCTTTGTAACGTTCACAACCTCTGTAGCAATTCTTTTCCCCTTAAGGTCACTTACGCTGTTAATTTTGGAATCTTCTGGAACTGCAAGAACCCACCTTACAGGTCTGAAACTCTGTTTCGAGTAAATAAGGTCTTTCACATCAACCACATCTGCACTGCTTTCCAGAATCCAATCTTTTCCCGTAATTCCCATATCAAAAATTCCACTTTCAACATATCTCGCAATCTCTTGAGCCCGAATTATCATCGCTTCAATCTCTTCATCATCTATAGATGGAAAATACGACCTCTCTATTACGGAAAATTTAAACCCTGCTTTATTCAAAATCTTTAATGTTGCCTCCTGAAGGCTCCCCTTTGGAAGGGCGATTTTTAACTTATTCATATTTTCACCCTGATAAAAAAAGGTATTTTTAAAATTTAACCACAGATAACACAAAGAAAATATTTAATATCAATGAGTTAAGGGAAATACTATTCTCTCCTCTCTGTGTGCTCTAAATTATTAATCTCTTTATGCCTTTTTTCAATAAATCTACATTAAAATTAATTAATAACCCAATTCTTTTATTCGTTTCTCTCAAATATGTTAATAATTGTGCTTCATATATTTTATTGACTGCTTCTACTGCTTTCAATTCTAAGATAACTTTATCTTCTATCATAAAATCTATTCTATGCTTACCTAAAACTTTGCCTTTATATTTAAGAGTAATCTCTTTTTGGCGTTCATATACAATATCTCTCATTTTGAATTCATGGGATAATGCTTCCTCATATACATTCTCTAATAATCCGGGACCTAATATTGAATGAACCTCAATCGCACAAGAAATTATCCTTCCTGTTATATCTTTTAAAGGAAATTCTTTTTGAGTACACAGAGTATTACTCTGTGGTCTCTGTGGTTTCATATTTTCACCCTGATAAAAAAAAACCGCAAACCTATTTTCAGGTCTGCGGTTATAACTGTTTTCAAATCAAATCTATAAAAAAAGGCTCTTATTATTTGGCAGACCTCTACATTTATAGCGCCAATGCCAGCAATAATAATAATGATTTATTAAAGAAAAAAAATTCTTATACATATTAATCCCTTTTTATCAATGATATATAATAATAAAATTAATCATTATTGTCAAGCATTTTTTTAAATCATTTTTAAATCATCATGTATGATATATATACATGGTATTAACCACGAGAGTTAATAAAATTAATTAAATAACCAAAGTCAGTAGTGTCCGATTAATTTTAAATTTAGATTTTATATCATATTGAAATATAATATTTTACCTATACTTTCTATTATAATTGATTTGAACTTAAATAATTAAAATATTGGACATGTCATTCCTGCGGAAGCAGGAATCCAGTATTTTTTAAACTTGTTGTGATTATTGAAGTTATGGATTCCCGTTTTCACGGGAATGACATTGTGGTATTACATAATTTTTATTGCATTGTATTTTAACCGGACACCAGTGAACCAAATTGCATCTCAACATTTCTCCCACCAGGCTCATTGTGAGGAATCTTCCCCCCCTCAACTGCGGGGGGGATGACGTGACAATCTTCCTCCCCCCTGTCATTGCGACCCCGAGAACTCGGGGCGAGTCCTCGGGACGACGTGGTTTCTTAATCCCGAGACCTCGGGGCAATCTCATTTTTTAGTTAGAATTATTTCGTGATATTGCCTATCGATCGCTCTGGGTATCATTACCCAGGGCGTGAAATTCTGGGGACCTCTGCCCCAAAAAATTAAACACTATTAAAATCTGAACTTTTGTGAATTTTAATATGGTCATACATTCCTGTCTGACCTATCATTATCGTTTATCTTATTATATTTATATTACCTTAATCTGATAATAAACGGTAGAAACCAGTAGGACAGACATTCTTGTCTGTCCAAATATAAATCTATCTATCGCTCTGGGTATCATTACCCAGGGCGTGAAATTCATTTATCCTTTTATTTGTGCAAATTGTAACAAAATAAGGACCAGGCAAGTGATAATCATAGTTTTTTAAACGCAAAAATCCTTGTGCCAGAAAGAACAATTATTAGGGTGAACAAGCCTACCCTTCGGGTTCACCCCTACGCAAATTTATATTTTTTTTCATAGAATTTTTTACATTACCACAAATAATCCATTACTTCTAAATGATAATCCAATTTTTTATGCATTCCTTTGGTGAGGTTATGCCAAGATTTGTTTTCTTCTAAACATTTCAGACTCAACTCTTTAATTTTTTCATCCCACTTTATTATTTTTTTATTTTTTATTGACAATCTTTGAATGTTGATTTATATTTGATGCGTAGGAAAAAACGTTAGATAATTAGAGGTAAAAATGATGTTAACAGCATTTATAGGATTAATAGGTGTAATTATAGGTTCGGATGTAACCACAATTCCTCAGTGGATTATAGCAAAAAGAGAACGAGCAGACAAGTTTAGGCTAGCAGCTTTAGAAAAAAGACTTGCAATACACCAAGAAGCATATGCAATTTGGTTAGAACTCTTAAACGCTCTATCTGAGCCTCTTAACCGTCTGAATGTAGTTGTTAATGCAGAAAAATGGTGGTGGAAAAATTGCCTTTATCTTGACCAAAAATCGAGAGGGGCTTTCAGGGAATCTTATGTGCTTGTTGATAATTATGAAAATTATGTGAACGATAGTAAAGAGAAAGAGGTATGGGAAAAAGTTACTAAAACAGGTGAAATTATAGTTAGAGGTGTAGGACTCTCTCCGATGGAAGAAGAAAAAAGAGTTAAAAAAGATAAATTATAAACAAGTAAATAGCACATTAAAAAGACCCAACAATTCTCATACACCTTTACAGATGAATAACGTCATGGTCTTATATTGAGACTTGACTTACTTATAAAATATCTTAATTCGGATTTAACTTTATTGTATGGTCGGAGAAATGCTCTTATTGAAACTACTAAAGATTTTAGGAAGAGGATTTAGTATGGGAGAAAATGGAGTTAAACGAAGTTTTTTTTCTGCATATAATTAAATATGAAGTTTAAACTATATTAGAATAGAATTTTCTTATATTTGTATTGCATTTTCCCACTTATTGTCAAAATGTTTGGTTAAAGTATCCATTAAGTCCTTTACCATATTTTTCTCGAATTGGAATATAAATGACTCTTTTCCTCCAATATCTTTTATTCCATGACCAATTATTATAAGATTATTACTTGAAATAATATAACGGTCGTGTAATTCAGATGGATTAGGATATTTTCTAATTTCAACATTTGAGTACTCAGTTTTAAAATCTGAAACAGCATTAGATAGTCTTCGTGGTCTTTCATTAGTTCGGGCAGTTAAGAATTTGACATTAGTGTTTTTAGAAAACATCTCAAGAACATCTAATGTCTTTATTCCGTAATATGGGTCACATATACGAATAATTCCTTTTAAAGTTTTTAACAATTCTGAAAGCTTTTTCCTTGTAGTCCGAGGTTTACCTTTTTGAACATGATATATTTCAAGGCCACCTATTGTGATAAGATTTTCAATAAGTCTTTGGCCAAGAATCATTACTTTATATTTTTTAACATTGTCTTCTCGCTTAGAACGAACTTTATTGCCTGCTCTTGAAAATGCTCTACTAATACTTAGTCTATTTACAGAAATCCCCATACGGTCAAGAGCTTCTGAGATTTCTTTGAGAGAAAGATACTCCACACCAAAATTGTTTTTTGATATAGTTAGAACAGCTAATCCTAATTTTAATGGAGAATTATCATCAGCTAAATTCTGATTTACACTACTATCAATTTCCCGAAATCTCTCAATTAGTTTATTATTTGTTGCCACTATCAACTACCTGATAAATTATTCTCTATGAACATAATGCCATTTATTATCTTTTTTTATTCTACGAAGTTCTCTTTTCCTAACTAAAGTAATCATTGTCTTCCCTAATGATGCTAAAGGATATAATTGCCCTTTTTCTTTTAAAGCTTGGAGAATATCTTTTAAATTCTTTTCACTTTTGAAAAAGTTTTCCTGCTTTAATTCTCTAACATAGAAAATTAATCCAGACTTACTTTCACGTTTTTTTGGTGCAACTGACTTTGCCTTCTTTCCTTTCTTTTTTTTTCTCTTACTTATATCCAACGAATCCGATTTTTGGCTATACATAGAAATGATTTTTGAAATATCTTCCACACTTCCATTTACTATTATGTGAGTTCCATTTGGTACTTTGATTTCTGCTTTTGGCATATTTATTCTCCCCTTTAAATTAAACTACATTATATCTAATGTTAATAAAATGTTAAATAAAAATCAAGTCTTTTTGAAAATATTTATTTTTTTTTAATTTACAAGAATTAGATATTTGAAGTTCATTTCGTTTGTTATATGTAGGTAGAGGATTGTATTATTGTTGTTAAAAGCCAATTGTAATTAATGATTATTTTTCCTTATAAATTAAATGTTTTTGAAATATCTATAAGTTACACTTAATGCAAAATAAATGCCTAATATTGTAAATAAATAAAATATCCAATAATAAATATTACATAAATAATTTCTAAAAACTGAAACCACTATTAATAGAATTAACGGATAAATAACACCAAAACCAAAAAGAAGTATAATAGGTTTCTTGATTTTTGCTAAAGATTCATTTTTTTCGGAATCAATGGATTTAATTTCTATTATATATTGACTTATTCCATCTTTTATATTTTCTATTCCTTCCCATAAATTTCTAAGATTGCTTTCATTTAGACTTACAATTTCAATATCCTCAGATTTTTTTAATTTTTTGTATTCATTTTCAATTGAATTTAAAATTTCATCAAACTCTTTTAACTGATTTTCTCGTGAAAAAAAATGATTACCGTTCTTAATTTGATTATAAATATAAGCAGAAACTTTACACTTAAGTTTGTCAGCTAATTTATATTTTTGACATATTTTAATGGAATATTCTTTATTCATTTCTTCATTAATTTCCTTGTCTTTTATTGAGAATTTTCCATATATAGGATTATTTGTACCTTTATATTTTACTGGAAATTCTCTATTCTGAGTAATTTTAATTGAAACTTTAAAAATTTTAAAAATATTATTTATAAATTCTTTTAATTTTTCTTCAAATTCTTGGTAAGGCAATATATTATCTCGTTTAAATTCTTCTTCTAATTCATTTCTAAAACTATTATTGATTTCATTTAGATTAGATAGATATCTTCTTAAAAAACTTATCCATTTGAGGTTTTTCCATTCTATAATTGATGGCTTATAATTTTGTATCTTATTATTTAATTTTTTTTCTAAATCTTCAATTTGAAGCCCATAGTTTCTCTTATTTAGTGATAATGAAATTAGCTTAGTCAAAATAAAACCGCCGATTATCGCAACAATTGCAGCAAAACTTTGAGCGGTTGCACTAAAAAACCAGTTAGGGTCAATGTTGTTCATAACTTTCCCCTATCCTATATTTTTTTTATTTTTTCTTTTTAAAATATAGCCACTAAATTAATTTTAATCAATATATTTATCAAATTAAATAAATTTGATTTAAATTGAATCCGGTATTTACTGATGGCAAAACCCTTCTTAACCTTCGCCATTAAAATTCACCATCAAAAATTTCCCTTGACTTCCCTAAAAAAATATATTATATATATATGTTATTATATTCACTAACATATTATGATTATTAATAAAATAAGTATTGCGGAAAATATTTTCTCTGCCTGCCCTGTGGGTGTTCTCTGCCTGCCCTGTGGGTGGTTAAAAAAGTTAAAAAAAGTGAGACAAATAATGTAATCTCTTGATAATTAAAACCTTAACTGTCTAATCAGTCTCAAATTCACCCCAAAAATGACACAAACTGAGACAAATTGATACAAAAATGAGACTTTTTCTCAAAAAAACCCTGCTTTTTAAAACTAATTTACACAATTTGCTCCCTTTACAGGACTCCAACTTTCGCATTGTCCGTCAAAATTTAATCCTTGACATTTATATAATATATTTTTATTTTCTTTTTGTAATAGGTCCATAATATAGGTTAATAGGGAACACGGTTAAAAACCGTGACGGGCCCGCCGCTGTGACCGGGTACGAAAACTGCATAAAGCCACTGTCCCGAATTAATCGGGATGGGAAGGTGCAGTGAGTAGGATGAACCGGGAGTCAGAAGACCTGCCTATTATAATTAGTTAATTAGTTCTTACCCTCGTGGGCAGGGTTAAAGAGCGGAGTTTGAGGATAAAAAAGGGAAATCCCCGGACTTTTAAAGTCTGGGGATTTTTTTTTTAAACAAAGGAGGCGATATGAAAAGGTGTGTTTTTGTCTTACTAATAGCAGTTCTGCCGACTTCGGTTTTTTCTCAACAAGAAAAAACTCCAATCTATAAGGGTGATGAAGTGGTTATAACTGCTACCCGTATAGAAATGCCGCAGAGAGCAATTGGAAGGTCTGTTTCTTTGATATCTTCCTGGGAATTAGAGCATTATAAGAAAATATCAATATCAAATATTTTAAGGGATATTCCTGGTCTGGATGTTACACAAAATGGAGGAATAGGGCAGCCAAGTTCGGTCTTCATAAGAGGAGCAAAGTCTGAACATACACTTGTAATGATAGATGGATTAGAGGTGAATGACCCAATATCACCGGGAAGGTCATTCGATTTTGCTCACCTTATCCCTGATGGAGTTGAAAGGATAGAAATAATAAAAGGACCGCAGAGCACACTCTATGGCTCAGATGCAATAGGTGGAGTAATAAATATCATAAGCAAAAAAGGCATAAAAGGGCCGTCTATTCTAATATCAGGGGAGACTGGTTCATACGGTTCATATAGAGAGAATATTCAAACAAGCGGAGCTTCTAACAATATTAATTATAATTTATCTTTATCAAGGCTCGACTTCAAGGGATTTTCTGCAGCAGGAGAAAAATATGGCAACAAAGAAAAGGATGGTTACAGCAACACGAATCTTTCAGGAAAAACAGGAATAAAATTATCACAAAATTCATCATTTAATCTCATGTTCCGTTATATTAATTCCAAAACTGACCTGGATAATATGGGGGGAGTATTCGGTGATGACCCTAATTACACTTCAAAAGAAAAACAATTTTATTTAAAAAGTCAGTTTACTGTTGATACATTTAACAAAAAATGGACACAGGTCTATTCATTTTCATTTATGGAAAATAAACGCAAATATTTAAATGAGAAAGATACAGTTCATCCTGATGATTTTGTTGATAGTAATTACAATAGTAGATCATATAAAATCGATTTCCAGAACAATGTTTTTGCTAATGAAATGAATACACTTGCTTTTGGATTGGAATTTGAGAAAGAAAAAGGGGATTCACGATATTATTCTGAAAGTATGTGGGGACCTTATGAAGCTATCTTCCCAAATAAGGAAACAAATATTTTAGGGATTTATCTTCATGACAATATGAACATTAACAATACTTTTTTGCCTACTTTTGGGATAAGATATGATAAGCACAATATATATGGTTCATCAACGACATTTCATGTTGCGCCTGTGTATTTTGTCAATAAATCAAATACAAAGTTAAGAGCAAGTTTTGCGACAGGTTTTAAAGCACCTTCATTGTATCAATTATATTCTCAATACGGTGATATAAAATTAAAACCGGAAAAGGTAAAAGGCTTTGATTTTGGAATTGAGCAATACATTTACAAAGAAAACATCTCTTTTTCCGCAGCATACTTTCACAATGATTTTAGTAATATGATTGATTTTGAAAGCAACCTATCAAAGTACGTAAATACAGGAAAAGCCCAGACGAGTGGAATAGAAATAGAAATGGCTGTCAGACCGTTGCCTAAAATTTATTTGAAGGTTTTTTACACCCACTTAAAAACGCTTGATAAACTAACAAAAAAAGAACTACTGCGACGGGCAAAAAATAAGGGAGGATTCAACATTAATTATTCAGTCTTTGATAAAATCAATCTCAACGCAAACTTAATTTATACCGGCAGTAGATATGATATGGATTATTCAACCTGGCCAGCACAAAGAAAATTACTTGATAAATATACGAAAATTGACTTAACTGCTTATTATGACATTTATGAAAATTTGCAGTTTTTCAGCCGAATAGAAAATCTTACCAATCAAGTTTATGAAGATGTAATCGGATACGGAACACCTAAAAGGTCAGTCTATTTGGGGTTTAAGTTTATTTATTGATAAGTAATTAATCAAACTTTTTTAGTATAATTACATATATTAAATTGATATAAATTTAACAAAATTTATTAAAAAGGGCTTGATAAATCAAGCCCCTACAAATATAACATTCGTCATTGAATGTTAAAAAGTTGGGGATGTTTTATGCAGGATGGTTGTCTACAGATGAAATATTAAAACATTACTATTAAATTTAGAGATTCGATTTAAATCAAATAAAAACAAATTACAAAAAATAAACTTACTCTTTCCCCAAAATAAATACGTATTCAGATGATGTGGATTCGCTGGACACAAGGTCGGTGATTTTAATGGTAAAATCGTATAATCCCTCAGAAAGACCGCTCATATCGAATGAAATCCAATTGAAGGTATCTTTTTGTTTGGTGGTTTCAGTTCTTGATGTAGTAATCATCTCTCTTTCTCGAACCCTCTTGTTAGCAATTTCCTTTCCGATGGAATTAAAATATTTTGACTTTCCTTCATCATTCGGGCTTCTTTTCTGAATAACATATTCAACCCTATATCGCCCATCGCCATCAGAGTCGAGAGCAAGATTATATATCTCAAAGTAAGTAAAAATATTCTCATTTTTATTCAAAACAGCACCGGTATGTGGAATTATTTGCAGACCATTTTTGGTAAATTCATTTTCTATTACAGCGGGTCTAATGTCGTAAGAAAATTCAATATCGCTCATCATAAGTGATTTGCCGGTATAATCTTTGGTTTCAAGCTCTTGATATAACACCCCGAGCCTTTCACTTACATCACTTTTAAGTTTTAGATATACAATACAATCATCTTTTTCAGGAAGTATTTCCATGTTGATCTGTCCAATATATAAGTCTTTTTTCAGATTTTTATCCTCATCATAAGTTAAATCAAAATTTCGACTGCCCTGCAAAATTGTGTTATTGTCAAGGTCTTTCAAAATAACAAGTTCGTCAAAGGCACTTATTTTATTTTTCTCAATCTTTTCAAACTCTAATTCTTCCAAAGGAAAAGAATAATACAACTCATATCTTGTTTTATCATTTTCTCCTCTGAATGAAGCCGATGAGACTAATGCGTTCAAAGCCTTACTATCTGTATGATAAACAAATCCTTCGCCGGGAATATTGTTATACATAATCTCTATTCTTTCATGAAAATCCGCCATTTGAGTTAGATAGTCCATTTCACTTCGCACTCTGGCAACCCTACCGTAATGGTTCTCACTAAGATTGGACCTTTCTGAATAGAGATTAAGACTTGTTACAATTAAAGCATCAAGTCCCCCGCCGTATGTTGCTTCTCTCAGGTCCTCGATTAATTCATATCCTTTACCGCCTTTATTTGCAAAATCAAAGAACATTCCGTCTCTATAATCACCAATCTGCCAATAATAAACCCAGGATTCATTGGAATAGACACCAATACCTCCCCCATCCATATACTTTGCATCTGGCTCTCCATATTTGATATAAATCCTTCCTCTGTCATCATATTTTTCGTAAAAACTGCCTGTTGTGAAATATTCTTTCGCATGTTTGATCCTTTTAAAATGTTCAACCAATCTCTCATTAACCTTCGTTTCAGGTTCTGGGTCTTTTTCCATCCAGAACTTTTTAAAGAACTTTCCCTTGTCTTCTGCCTGCTGATATTCCTCTTGATCCCTATCTGTAAAGAGCATCCCCACATCTTCAAATATCTCAGCAATTGCATCCTCTTCATTCAGGTTATCAAGTGATGATATAAAATATCCCTCTGCCTCTTCGAAGTTATCTTCCTCCATCTCTATCTTTGAAAGATGGTAGAGTGCCCTTGGATTTTTCTCTTTTACTTTCATATATTCATCCAGTGCCTCTTTTGATTTTTCTGGTTGATTTAAATTACGGTAAACAATACTCGAAAGGATAAGGGCGTCTTTGTAACCTTTATCTGTTTGAATTATTTGATTTAAAAGGGTATCTGCAAGTGCATAAGTTTCTGGATAGCCCCTGAAAATAAATGCCTCAGCAAGAGAGTATCTTATGTCTAAATTATCGGGTTCAATTTTTAATCCTTTTAAAAAGTTCTCAACAGACAATTCAAAAAATCTAACTTTTCTCAATGCACGGTAAGGAGTGGCCATCTTTTGCTCAAGTTCTTTTGCTTTCTCAATATATGCTAATCCCAAACCTTCACATGCATTGGAAGTCTCCACGATTTTATTTGCTTCATTAAACTTTATTATTGCGTCATCATAAAGCTTATGCTCAAGAAAGAGATAGCCCTCTTCCACAAGTTCTATAAATCTGTAATCTTTTTCACCTGAAGATATACCGGATGAACTTGTATCAGGTATACTTTTCTGAAGTGAAAATGAAAAATTAAAATAAAATAGTGTACAAAATATTAATATAATTAATATTTTAAATCTTATCATATAATTTATCGTTCCTTGCTATCTCTTTCCTATTATAAAATTTATTCAAATGTGATTCTTAAATCAAGTAAAATCTATTAAAAAAACAAACTCTTCAAATTAATAATGCCCTTTTTATATTTTATTTGTAAAAGTATTATCCGGTATTAAAATTGTATTTATTCCTTTTTTATATTATTTAAGAGTATTTTTATATCCTTT
>JAUWXV010000038.1 GCA_030616165.1 bacterium
GAAGCTTGTGTTCCTATGGGAAGAATCTTTTCATAACGTCCACTGTTCAATTAATTGTTTAATTGATTATTATTCCTAATAAATACATTTTTATTAATTATTATGATTTATATGCTTTGTTATATCTCCAGCGAAGGGCAAACCAGATGATCGCCGAGCACAGAAAAATGAACAATCCGACAAGAATGGTTGACAAAGATACTGCATACCCTTCTGCTACTATTGCCGGCGAAATATCATTTGCTCTCTTTATTGACTCCATAGCATTATAGAATCCTAAATAATGAGCAAAATAACCTAATATTAAACTAATTACGCCCCAGAAAATAATAGCATTGATGCCGCTTTCCAGTTTTACCTTGTTTAAATCCTTTTTACCATATAGTTCAATTATACGTCTGATTGATAAAACAATAATTATAATTGCCAGAATTAATAAAAGCATCATAAATGGCCCGCCTTCCATGATAAAATTAAGCATTTTTAACCTCCTGTTATATTAAAGTTTATAGACCGTCTTGTTTTACTAGACTAAAAAATTTTCATTTTTATACTATTCTTCCAATAAAACCTCTGCTTCCAATTGCTCGATTTTGATAACATTATTAACTAAGATAAACCATACTAATGCAGCGAAAATTGCCACAAACATGCTGGTCATTATCATGGACGAACTTTTTATCATCCAGTCCGCTATATATCTTGATGTTTCATCAAAACCTGTAGAAGTATGTACTACAAAAATAAGCTTAGCCTCCAATAACGCCCCGAAACCTCCGGCTGAATATAGTTCTATATAATAACCGATGGTTCCCGTTAACAGACTTGCACCGCCAAAAAACAAAATTGAGCCCAATCCTGTGCGCAGGTTTTTAATATTATGATCTTTTTTAATGTAAAGGTTATAAAATTTCACAATTGATAGAACAATAACAATACAGCCTATTCCGAGAATCGGCCAGATGAAACTGCTGGACTGCAGGAAAAATTGAGTTGATAGGATTTGTCTACCGGAAAGCACTCCGACAAATAAAATAGTAAGAATCAGAAAAATACGTTCCCAGCGGGTTTGAGCCTGTTCAGAAATTCTGTTCATCAACTTTCCGTAAACCGATTGATGAACCCGGATTAGTTCAGATAAGGTATCATCAGTCAAGTCCAGCTTTTCTTCTGCTTTTTGCATCGCTTCGTGTTCATTCAGACCTTTGTTTTTATAAAACTCGTATATGTCTTCCAGGTCTCCTGCCACTTCAAGCAAAATTTGTGATTTTAACGGTTGAGGCAAGCTGAGCCTCTCGTTAATTCTTTTTAAAAATAATGTAAACTTATTCATATTTTTTCTTCCCAATTATATTTAAAAAATTCGAGAAAAAATTCTGCCATCCCGACTGCTGTCCGGCAAAATACTCTTCTCCGTTTTTTGTAATGGAATAATATTTTCTCTTTCGCTTAGTGCCCTCATCTTTCCAGAATCCTTTGATCAAGCCGTCTTTTTCAAGTTTGTGAAGTATAGGATATAATGTACCATGATTAAATTTAAATACTCCCCCGCTCTGTTCTTCAATTTCGAGTGCTATTTGATAGCCGTGACTATCCTTTTCGGAAAGAATTGCGAGGATCAACGCCTCATTACAATTCTTTGCTAAATTTGAAATTTCAATAATAGGTTTTTTCATATTCTGCCTTCTCTAATGTTATTTAGATTTTCTAAATATAGAGTATCTATATATCGATAGTCAATATATATAATGTTTTTTGAAATGTCAAGTATTATTTTATCTTTTATGAAAATAATTTTCTTAGAGGTATCTAGGAAAAACTATATGTAGTTGTTATTATAGCATTTATTCAAATAAACAGAATTTTATTTGTTTTATTAAATTAGAAAGGAAAAATTTTGCAAGAATTTAACTGTTTAAGAATATATATAAATAGAGAGATATTTATCAACTAATAATCAAGAATAATTTGTCACCTCAAAAAATTTCTTTTTCTGTTGGTAAGAAGACTTAATTTGAGTCAATGGTCTTAATAGTCGTTCGGTAACCGTATTGTTCTCAGAAGGTTTTTTCAAAGAGGAAAGATAATCAATAATCGAAGAATCAAGCTTTAACAGATTTAGATAATGTGTTACTCGTACTCTGGAAATTTGCAAATGATCAGCAAGTTGAGTCTGAGTTTCAAAACCATTTTTTAAAAGTAGGTCTTTATATTCGAGAGCTTTTAAAATAGGATTTTCCCAGGAATGAATTCTACGATATCTGTTAACCAGGGACTTTTTCAAAACATTACCATTCTTTATTGGTATTGGAGAAGATTCCGGAATAATAGAGATTCCTGTTCCCTTGTAATATAAGTAAATATTGAACTTAAAACTAACAGAGGTGGTGCGTTCAGATGTGGGAACGGGGAGCAAAGGTAATTACTTAATTTAATAGTAATTGCCTATTTTTATTTATATTTAACTCTTGCCTCTATTTTCCTTAAATTGTCTCTTTTTGCCCTATTTTTTCCCAATTTCTAAAAATTTTGGCACAAATTTGGCGCAAATTATTAAAAAATATTTTTTAATTTTTTGCATTTAAATTTAAGGAATTATTTAAAATAATAAATACAATTTTATTGACTTCTATAAATTAATATTGTAATTTTTTTATTATTTGACATTCATTTGTTAGTGGATGATGAATGAATAATTGTTAGGTTAGTTATTAGTTAAGCGTCATAGAAACATGAAAATTTATAAATACAAAGATTTGAGTGATTTAAACAAGGAAAAAGAATCTCATTTTTATCAAATAGTTTTAAATAACACTATTTGGTGTGCTAAACCTGATTCTTTAAATGACAAAGATGAATTCAGATCTAAGTTCGACTGTAATCAATCTTCATCTACAGGGAGACTTTTATCGCAATTGATTATGGAAACTAAATATACAAATACAAATTATCCTCCTCCACATTTATCTACTATTTCATTATTAAATAATAAAAAATTAAAGGAAATTGTAGATCCAATAATTAAAGGTGAAATTGAAAAAATGAGAAATACTATAGGAATTGCATGTTTTTCAGAATTAAAGAATGATGACAATTTATGGAATATTTATGGTGGAAGGGGTAATGGAGTATGCATTGAAATTGATATTCCAGATGAGTTTATTAATAAATTATATTATCGGGTTAACTATGTAACAGAAAAGATTTTTCATATAGACTCTTTTCTTGAATCCGCATTAGATAAAAGCCGCGCTTTTGATAATTATAGAAATTTTTTATTAACGAAAACTGAGACATGGTCAAAAGAAAAAGAAATAAGATTTATTGGAAATCGCCAAGAAGTAAAAATGAAAATAGATAATGGTTGTTATATTAGCGAAATAATATTTGGCAAGCATGTTCCACCAGATACACTTTCCCAAATAGAGTCTAATATTATTAACCATTTTAATGTTAATAATATTAAAATTACAAAACTATCATGTGAAAGGATTAGCAAGCCTACCTCTGGCTTGATTATCTTATATTCTTGTGTTATTATAACATCTCTCTTTATAATTATACTTATCTTTATTATTGGAAGAATGTCAGATTAAGTTTTAACTATCTCATTTAATTATTTTTTTGTATTCAAATGCTCCTTCATAAATTATCCAATTTCCTAACCGCACTTTTAATCCCCACAAAAGAGTATATTTTAAATTTCAATTAATTAGCGATTTGAGTAGCGTATAAATTTGCATGAAAATAATTTTATAACTGGAATATATTTTCTTATTAATCTTTATTTTTTTATTAGCCGGGCGGTTGTATTATATGTATTCTCTTTTTTGCTGCATGTGGCTCATCCAAGATGTGATTAAAATTGCAACGTTGTTCATTGCCACTTCCAAATTCGTTTCAAAATCGGATGGCGCATTGTGATTGGCTATGTCAGTCACTCCACGAATCTCGAGAAACAGAACGTTGCTAAATGTGCAAGCCATAGCTCCGCCTGCGCCTTCCCAAGCGACAACAAGGGCGCCTGTTGATTGATGGAGAGTTCTTCTTCTTTCATTGTCTATCACATCTTCGTCCCCACTTGCCACTGTTCCGAAATGAACTTTGAACGAGTAGGGCAACAACGATACTTTCCTGAGGCCTGCTATTGCGGTTTGTGCGCCATCGAAACTTGGGATGGGGCGTTTGTTAAACTTGTTGTTATAGTCGTGTTCCACAGTTTTTGTTGCAACAACAATATCTCCGATGGATAAATCATCTATTATTCCGCCAGCCGCACCAGCGCAAGTGACCAAATCCCAGTCTGTGTAAGTATCCAACAAGTGCTGAGTTTGAACAGCGAACTGGGTCTTGCCGGTTCCACCACGTGCCAGCGTGATACCCAGACCAGGAAGCCGTATGACTGGAAGCCTGCCAGCCACAGAATTTTCAGTTTGATACCCGTGCCTGGTGCAACTTTGCAAAAAGAAGTTGAACTCCTCCTGCATCGGCGTAATGATGAGTATTTTCATAGTCTTTTTCCTACCTCAATTTAAGTCTTAACGCGGACATCCCCGCCTTTAGGCGATATAGGAAGCGCGTCTTTATCGGTTGCTTGCTACTTTCATTTTGTTCAATCAATTCGCAAAACCTTTGCTCCGCGGATTTTTCTTGTCTTGAGTTCGAATAATGCTTCGTTCGCCTCTTTTAGCGTAAATTCCTGGACTTCAGGTTTGATGGGGATTTCTGCTGCCAACTGCAAGAATTCGCTGACATCACGCCTGCTTACATTGGCTACACTCTTGATTTCCTTTTCCAGCCACAAATGCGTGGGATAATCCAATTGTGTGAGATATTCCTTGTCCACATCTTCCTTGCGAATAGCATTAATTACCAATCTTCCGCCCGGCGCCAAATTCCGCAAAGCCTCAACTACCGGTTTCCATACCGGTGTGGTGTCAATGATACAATGCAGTTTTTCCGGGGATTCCTCCTCTGTGTCACCTGTCCAGACGGCTCCAAGTTCCTCCGCGAAGGTTCTTTCCTCTATACTTCTGGCAAATACGAAAACTCTGGCGTTCGGATATTGGTGTTTCGCCATCTTCAGTACAAGATGAGCCGAAGCCCCGAACCCGGTAAGTCCCAAATTCTGTCGGTCTTTGAGTCTTGTTAACCTCAGTGAGCGGTATCCGATGGCGCCGGCACATAAAAGGGGTGCTGCTTCCAAATCCGGAAAGGTGCCGGGGATTGGGTATGCAAAGTCTTCCAAAACGGTCATGTATTGTGCATATCCGCCATTCATGTCCCTGCCCGTTGCCTTGAAATCATGACAAAGGTTCTCATTACCGTCCCGGCAAAACCTGCATTTCCCACAAGCCGAATAAATCCAGCCAATTCCCACTCTGTCCCCAATCTCAATAGTGCCTGCTTTGCTGCCGGTTTCTTCGACTCTTCCGACTACCTGGTGACCCAGAACAATGGGGAGACGCGGCGGAGGCGTTCTTCCCTCAATCTCATCCAATTCAGTATGGCATACACCGCAGGCTGACACTTTTACCAAAACCTCTTTTTCTCCAGGAACAGGGTCAGGTAGATTTGTCAGTACAAGCGGAGTCCTGTTTTCTTCGAGACTGCAGAGTTTATTCAACACCATTGCTTTCATTGGGTTTGCTCCTTTATATGTCCAGACCTTTAAACCAAGTCTTTTGTTAACAGATTTTCTGCCATTGCAACCACATATTTTTCAACCTACTTAATATATTCACTAAATATAGTGCGATTAATCAAATAACAATTAAATAGAATCTTTCCCTCAGGAGATATCAAAATTCAGAAACATTTTCATCTTTTTGATAATTCTTCTTGTAACAGAAGAATAATTTCAGGTTGCAGAAATAATTTTTCTATTTTTACAGAAATATCAGTTGGCAATTCAGGAAGTTCATATCTGGATATAATTTTTTGAGCCAGTTCGGTCTTCTCCAAAGCGAAATCTATATCATTTAAAGTACGTGCCTCCTTAAAAATCGACAATATCCTATCTTTTTCATTTTCTT
Source organism: bacterium (assembly GCA_030616165.1). Lineage (GTDB taxonomy): Bacteria > SM23-31 > SM23-31 > JAUVVT01 > JAUVVT01 > JAUWXV01. The sequence continues at coordinate 6,036 of JAUWXV010000038.1, forward strand.
CATCAATAATAAATCCCTTTGGTAAATGTTTCCTAATCACTTCAATGCCTTGCTGAACAAATGTTTCTTTCTTCTTTTCAAAAAGAGGTTCACGCATATTTCTGGTTCTGTTGAGCAATCTTTCAACACCTTTTGAATCCTTCACCTGTCCAATTCTACCAGCCTCCTCAGGTGGGATGAGACATGACACATATTGTTCTAAACTGTAGAGCTGGTGACCATATAATTTATTTTTTATAGAAACAGCGAGGTCAGTAATACTCTTATCGCAATTGTCTTTCAGTTCTTTTATTAATTTATTACTTTTACGGACTTTTGTCTTTAAATCAGATGAAACTACTTTACCTTGGAGCAGATTCTCTCTTAAATCCTGTAAAACTGAAACAAATTCCGTTTCCTTTTCATGCCTCCTCATATAGTATTCTTCTCTTATTTCTGCTGCCTCTTTTGCTTTTTGGATAACGAACTCTACCTGTTCATTATTTAGTTCAAGCCCATTTATTAGGTTAAGAAGTTGAATTTCTTTTTTTACCTTAGAAAAATGAACACCTTCAATGTCTGACCTGCCGAGGGCTCTTTGTGAAAAAGTGCAGTTTATCAATAGAATAACTATAATGAGAAATTTCACTTTCATGTTACCTCCTTATGATTGATTATCGATATTAAGGCACATACTTCAGGGACATAATAGCCTTGCGACTCAGCTGCCAAAACCGCTCGCACTGAAACTGAAACCTCAATTGACCCAAAATTTACCCTCAAAAACTGAAAGAAAGCACAGCGGTTTTGGTCAGCTGCAGCCAGTAGTTAGGCCGGTAAATCTCAGATCCTTCAACCTGATTAGTTGACAATGGGTAAAAGATTACTACCTGCCCTGCTCAGGCGGGGGAATAATGCCGACCTGTTGCATTACGCCCAAGCCATCTTTACTCCACCACCTTTCCACGACCTTGCCGTCTGCGAAACGAGTGATATCTACCCCGTGAGCAGTTATTTGCTTTCCGGAGGCTGGGTTTATAAAGTCTGGAAAACGAGCTGTCCATAGGCATGCGACCTTATCCCCTTCAGCGATCAAGGCGTCAATCGTGAGCTTCGCAGGCAAGGAGTTAATGTTGAAAGCGACCCATTCTTTAGAGCTATCGAAATCGGTAACGTCGGGATAGACAGGATCGTGGTTGACGAAGTTGGGGTGGATAATCTCGTCTACTTCGTCCAGGTTCCCCTGCTCGAACAGGGCAGCCTCCCGCATGTAAAGGGATTTGTTTGCCTCGGGGTCACCGGGGGCGCCGGTTACTGAAGATGCCTTACCCCACAGGAAATCCTCACCGTCGCGATCCATGGAGGGAGGCCCCCCGGACATCGGTGGGATAAAGCCGAGCTGCTGTCGGAGACCTAATTGGTCTGACATGCTCCATTCTTCCACGATTTTGCCGTCCTCGATGCGAGACCAGAGGATCCCTGTTATCGTCACCTGACTACCGGTAGGTGGGATACCCTTCCACTTATCCTGGTTTGTGCCCCGAAACGTCCAGCGGCTTGCGACCATGTCTCCTTCGGCAATCATGTCCTCCATGGTGAAACGGACATCAGGGAACGCAGCCCGGAGGTCGGTGGCACCGTATTTGATGGTCTTCGTGCCGTACCTGTCGGAAGCACCCCACTGGTGGTGGGGATGGAGAACGTAGTCGGTAGCGTAAATCTCATCCGCTACGTCCAGGTTCCCCCGGTTAAAGATCTCCTCTAAGGCACGGGCGACGAGAGCCTTGTTCTCTGCAGTGATGTCAACTTTCTTAGCACAAGCGCTTATCATAAAAAAGGATACTCCTATGAATAATAGAAATAAGTTCTTCATAGTAACCTCCTTAAATGATTATAGTTGTGATTTGATACCCTCCACTGACTTTTTACAGGTTATTGAGGTCTTAATATAGTTGAAAAATAAAAATTGCATAACGAACATTGCTCGCCTGCCATCGGACGAAACGCACTATACATGCGGAACTAAAAAAACTAACCAAAATCTCTGAACGTCCCTGAACATGCGACAACGAGCCCGTCAGTTTCAGCAATTTGTCAGGCGACGTTCGGTACATATCATATTTAAAGACTTTTTTTTATTTCTTCAAGGGTTGGTTTTGCCTCAGGTGCCATTCCAAATATCTTATCGAGTTTCTCACAAGGATACTCGTCACAATAAGCACAGTTTTTGATATTTTTCTCAAATCCACAACGTCTTACATCACAGGCACTGCAGAAATTGATTAGTCTTCCCCCTACAACGATACATCCATCGCAGTTAATGTCTTCAGGTTGAAGTTTTAGTTCCTCAGTGGTCCAGGATTCAGCAATCTTTTTCTTCTGCTCGTCATCATTTTCCTTTGTTGCAATAAATGCTGGACAACCAGTACAAGTAATCCCACAAACAGCAATCATTTTTTGCATGGTTTCTACCCTCTTTTCTTAATGATAAAAATAAGTATCGAGAATGAAAAAATGGACATAAAGAACCTCAGCCCTTTTGTCAGTGACTTGTTAAATATGTTTCACACTGTTCATCTTGGAGTTGCATCTGGAAGACCGCCGTCAACCGGGATGGTTGCGCCTGTTGTCGGTGTCTGACGAGTTGCAAAGTATAATACTGCCTTCGCAACGTGTGTTGCAGTTATCTTCGCCTTGAGCAGATTCCGTTTTTTATAATATTCCTCAAGACCTTTCTCATCAAGTCCTCTTGCACGCATACGGTCCGGCCCGATTTCTGCCCATAGTCCTGATTTACGCCTGCCATGGGCAAACACTCCATCAGGAGCCACTATATTGACGCGAACACCGATCTCTGCGAATTCCAGGCTGGCAATCCGAGCCAGCTGGTGTGCTGCTGCCTTAGTAGCACTGTATGCTCCGAATTTTGCACCTGGTGCAAAAACATTCTTAGTCGATATCAGGATAATATCCCCTCCTGTTCCCTGAACCTTAAAATGCCGTGAAGCCTCGGAAAGGATGTGAAGAGTTCCTTCAACGTTTACCCGTTCAAGTTTCCGAAAATCATCGGAGTCCATATCTTCAAGTGATGAGACGTGCGCAATGCCGGCATTCACCACCACCAAGTCAACACCACCCCAAGTTTGAATAACCTGTTCAAAACCTTTGGCAACTGATTCAGGTTCAGTTACATCAAGGGGAACAGCGACGATTCGTCCACCATACGCTGGTTTCAACTCATTTACAAACGAGTTCAGGTTATCACCCGGCAAATCTGTAGCAGCCACGTGACATCCATTTTCAAGTAGTTCCTGACAAATCCCGGAACCGATTGCCCCTGCCGCACCGGTGATCAGTGCTATTGAGCGCTGTAAAGGAAGTTCATCTTCCCGGTCAAGTTTTGCATGTTGAAGGCTGAAATACTCCATATCGAAGAGATGTTCTTCACTTAATCCTTCATACCTTCCTATTGCAGCGACCTTTGTCTTAACCGCCAAAGTCTGGGTAGTGATATCCCTTACTATTGCGGATTCCACAACATCTTTACCGGTGCATATTGCTCCTAACCCCGGCATGAGGATAACTCGCGGCATGGAGTCAAAACGTTTGAGTCCGGTCTTCATTTTTTGGGAATGCCGTTCGAAATAGGCATCATACTGCTTTGCATATTCATTGATTGCAGTAGATATTTGCTCCCTCATTTTATTGTCACCATCATACTGCGGGTCGTCGAGCCAGAGGGGAAGCGATTTGGTTCTGATTAGATGATCAGAGGTCAAAGGCGGTGTCAATGCAGTTTCCTTTCCCCTGTCTGAATCGACAAGGTTGAGCACTTCACTTGTTATCAGTGATTGAAGGATAAACCGTTGATATGGCCAGTCGGCATTTTTTGTGGGGATAGCCAGCAGCCCCCTGAGGACCGGCACGACCTTCAGATATCTTTCCCTTGCTGTTGTGAGAGATGTGGTAATCCTTGCTTTCAGCGGGTTCTTCGTTTTCTTTGTTAGATATTCTTCGGCTCTTGTCACGAGTTCAATGGTCTTCTCATAGGATTGGCGGGCAGTTTCGCCCCAGGTGAGTAATCCATGTTTCATCAATACCATGCCGTTACTTGTGGGGGATGCTTCAAATGCTTCAGCGGAGACTTTAGCCAGCCCAAATCCAGGCTTGACATATTTTAGGATGATTACATCACTTCCCAGTGCATCCCGGACGATTTTCTCTCCATCAGTTTGATTGGTTAATGCTAATATGGCGTCAGCATGAGTGTGGTCAATATATTTTTGTGGTATAAAGGCGTGCAACAGTGTTTCTATTGATGGAGTCGCCGCCTGGGAGTTGAACTGATGCGTTCGAAGTTCGTTAACCATTGTCTCCTCAGGAAGTTCCGGCAGGGTTCGTAACTGCTGGAGGTATTCAAGGTCCAGTCCCGAATGTCCTTCGGGATCAATGTTTGTTAGGTTGTGTCCAGATGCCTTGACGAATATTGCGGGGATGCTTTTACCAAGGACGTTGGTGAATTTTCCCTTGACCGATGTGTTTCCTCCTCCGTGAAGGACGAGTTCCTTTTCCGCTCCGAGCAGCCTGCTCGTGTAGGTCCTGAGAGCCAGGTCATCTCCCCATTGTTTTCCATATTTTTCAATGAATTCAGATGCCTTTGCTTCCGACCACCTGTTTTCCATAGGATTTCCTAATTTGTTTGCGATTTTATCGCTCTCAACATAAATCGAGCGTTTTCCGCCGGAGCCTTTCCGTCGAATATGGCACTTCCGCTCACCAGTATATGAGCACCCAATTTTGCGATTTCAGCGATATTGTTACGTTTGACACCACCATCAATACAGAGCAAGATTTCTTCTTTTGCAGCGGATACCATTTCCTTTACTTTTGTAAATTTGTCTCCGATGGAATCAAAGAAGGGAAGTCCTCTCACTTCAGGATTTACAGCAAGGACTACAATCATCTCAACGTCATCAAGCAAGGGTTCAAGGAGTTCAACCGGCGTACCGGGATTGATAGCGATGCCTCGGACAATTCCCCTGTCCGGGTCGTTCCTGTTTTCCATCATCCCGAGTTCCCGGAGAACCGGGTGGACGTCCTCGCATGATTCCAAATGGACAGTGATTATATCGGCGCCGGCATTAACATAATCTTCTAATTTTGCCTGCGGGTTCTGAATCAACAGGTGGACATCCTTCAGCAGATGGGTTTTCACTCCCTTTATAAACGGCGGACCCACCGTCATCATTGGAACGAAACACCCGTCCATAACATCAAAATGGAGCACTTTTATACCCGTTCCTTCGAGCAAAGACAGTTCAGAGCCGAGATTCATAAGGCCTGCCGTGAGGATTCCGACACTGATAGTCGGCGAATATTCGTGCAGAAGATTAAATGTTTTATTTGCTGACATAGGCAGTTTGTTCTATTTTTTTTCTTTCTTCAAAGTAAGATATAAATCATGCGCTTCTTCAGGAGCCATGTTCTCGTGAACGACCTTCCGCAGTGCCTGGATTATTGCACTTGGGGCTTCTGATTGAAATACATTTCGTCCCATATCAACCCCCGCAGCACCCTGCTGAACTGCATCGTAAGCCATCCTGAGGGCATCAAGTTCCTGAAGCTTCTTTCCACCAGCGATAACGATGGGGACGGGACAGGATGCGGTAACTGTTTCGAATCCATCTGCAACATAATATGTCTTAACATACGAGGCTCCCAGTTCTGCACAGATTCTTGTTGCCAGACGCATATATTTGGCGTCCCGGACGAGCTCCTTCCCCACTGCCGTAACACCGAGGACAGGGATGCCGTACCGGTTACCCACGTCCACCAATCGTGTCATATTGTGTATGGACTTGGTCTCGTATTCGCCTCCAACAAACACCTGAACAGCAAGGGCGGCGACGTTCAAACGGATGGCATCTTCAATATCAACGGCAATCTCTTCATTAGAGAGTTCTTTGAGAATACTTGGACCGCCGCTTGACCTCAGGACGACTCCTTTTGTGAATGTTGGGGGTATGATTGAGCGCAATATGCCGCGGGTGCACATGAGGGTGTCGGCGTAAGGGAGTAGCGGCACAATGGTTACATCCATACGCTCCAGCCCTGTTGTTGGTCCAAGAAAATACCCATGGTCAACAGCAAGCATTACTGTCCGACCAGTATCAGGACAAAATATATTCAACAGACGGTTTTTCATTCCCCAGTCCAGTGAGTTTGAGCCCCGCAGTATGAACGGCTCACTCTTCATGGGGATATCGAGGTAATAATTGTGCGTTTCTTTAATACTGTCTTTGTCTGCCATCGTTAGTCTCCTTTTTATAGAAGTTCTTTACGATTATTATTTAACCAACCAAAGAAATCTGGGGTATTGTAGCTAATTGATTTATTTAGTCTTATGAGATTATCAATTGCCCTTAATATCATCGAAATAGCTTCTGTTTGCTCATCTAACTCAACCTTATCTTCGTCAGTTACACTTGCATGTTTCAGAGTATTCCTTGCAAAATTCAAGTATTTCGAAATTAATTCTTTATTACTGATGGTTAGATTATATTTTGTCTTGAGCAATTCGATTAAAGATTTGTGTGCTGGTTTCTTACCTAATCGTTCCACCAGTTTCCCCAAGATTTCCTCAGCGGCACCAGCTAATGTGATTGCACAAATGTAGTCATTGCGATTGAGAAATAAGTCTATTGCAGTTTCAAGTTGTTTAACTGCAATATCCGTTTTGTAAGCTACTATTGTGGTCATTTAAACACTTTACTTATAATTACCTTAACAACTTGATAGTTATCATGCAGAATTAAAACAGTGTTATCTTAATGTTATTATACAATTTTAAGTTTTTAAAGTCAAGTATATTATTTTAATTATTTAGCCAAAAAAAAGGACAGGAATATAAAAATTATTTTCATTATTACGATGAATGATAAGCCGATTTTATTTTGTTCAGAGATATAAACACTACAGTCCACGCACAGAAAAAAATTACATTCAATGGATAAAAGATTATATTATTTTAAATTTTATTATGTGTATATATATGTCAACAATGATGCTAAATGGTTTGATTTATAAAAGCTTGTGGCAATATATAATATGGAGGCAAAGCAAATATATATTTTGTTTTTTAATAAATTGGATAAATTCTTTGACTTATATTTCCACTGTCTATTAATCAGTAGGTTCGGGATTTCCTCCAGAGGCGGATCTTCTGTTGGCGTATAGTTAAATTACTAATAAAAAAATATATTATAAAGCCCTACTTTAATCTAAATAGGGCTTTAATTTTATTAGTTTTTGTTTACAAAAACCAGCAATCTCCAGACACTGATTAGGTTGAATAATATTTTTAAAGAAATTATTTATTCCTAATATTTTAGATTCCTTATTGTTTTTTTAAGATATTACGGAGTAAGATGATAATATATCATAGTCATTTGTATTGAAGAGTGACCGAGAAGTTTCTGAACATAAGGTAGAACCACACCAGATATAACAAGATTAGAAGCGAATGTATGGCAAAGTGTATGGATTGTTCTATTTGGGATTTCAATTATTTTTAATAAGTTTACCAATTTATTTCGTATATGAAGCGTTCGGTTTCATTAATTGGTTGAGAATACCCATCCATAACTTTTATATAGATTTTTTCATTCTATTATTGCTTACAAAGTTACATCATTTAAAGGAATGTATTTTTGAATTCTTAGATTTCCAGAAATCTTTTAACCTTATGTTTAGTATTTTTTTTAAAATCGATATCTGTCTATTCCAAGTCACAGTATTAAACGATAAAGAAATAGGCAATACTTCTATCTCATTCAGGTTATGGTGGAGGTATCCCAGTCCCTGATACACTCACAATCACCTGCGGCTCATCTGAATCATTACTGTTAATTACAATGTTACCACTGTAACTCCATTCCTCAGAGGGTGTAAATGTCACTGTCACAACCTGGCTGTCATTTGCCGAAACCGTAAAAGCAGTAGATTTATCCACTGTAAAACCTTCAGGTGCAGTAATACTGCTCACATTCAATACAGCCGTACCAGTATTTCTGATGGTAAATGTCTTCTGGGAAGATGTATTCACTATCACACTACCAAACGATAACGAAGCAGGCAATACTTCTATCTCAGGTGCTAGTAGAAGTGACCCTATCCCGGATACATTCACAGTCACCTGCGGCTCATCGGGGTCATCGCTGTTAATTGTAATGTTACCACTGTAACTTTTTACAGCAGTGGGTGAAAATGTCACTGTCACTATCCGGTTGCCATTTTCAGAAACCGTGAAACCAGTAGATGGATGCACCGTAAAACCATCAGGCGAAGTAATGCTGTTTACGTTCAATAAAGCCGTACCGATATTTCTGATAGTAAATGTCTTCTGGGAAGATGCAGACACTGTAACACTACCAAACGATAACGAAGCAGGCAGTACTTCTATCTCAGGTGCAGGTACCCCTGTCCCTGATACACTCACAATCACCCCCGGCTCATCTGAATCATCATTGTCAATTATAATGTTACCACTGTAACTTTTTGCAGTAGTAGGTGAAAATGTCACTGTCACAATCTGGCTGTCATTTTCAAAAACCGTAAAACCAGTAGATTTATCCACTGTAAAACCTTCAGGTTCAGTAATTCCGCTTATATTCAATACAGCCGTACCGATATTTCTGATAGTAAATGTCTTCTGGGAAGATGCAGAAACTGTAACACTACCAAACAATAACGAAGCAGGCAGTACTTCTATCTCAGGTGCAGTTACTCCTGTCCCGGACACACTCACAATCACCTGCGGCTCATCGGGGTCATCACTGTTAATTGTGATGTCACCACTGTAACTTCTATCATCAACGGGTGAAAATGTTACTGTAACTATCTGGTCACTATTTTCCGGAACCGTAAAACCAGTAGATTTATCCACTGTAAAACCGTCAGGTGCAGTAATGCTGTTTACATTCAATACAGCCGTACCGGTATTTTTGATAGTAAATATCTTCTGGGAAGATGCAGACAATGTCACACTACCAAACGATAACGAAGCAGGCAGTACTTCTATCTCAGGTGCAGGTACCCCTGTCCCGGATACACTCACAATCACCTGCGACTCATCGGGGTCATCACTGTTAATTGTAATGTTACCAATGTAACTTTTTACATCAGTGGGTGAAAATGTTACTGTCACTACCTGGCTGTCATTTTCCGAAACCGTAAAAGCAGTAGATTTATCCACCGTAAAACCATCAGGTGCAGTAATTCCGCTTATATTCAATAAATTCGTACCAGTATTTCTGATAGTAAATGTCTTCTGGGAAGATGCAGACACTGTCACACTACCAAACGATAACGAAGCAGGCAATACTTCTATCTCTGGTGCTGGTGCAGGTGCCCCTGTCCCTGATACACTCACAATCACCTGCGGCTCATCTGAATCGTCACTGTTAATTGTAATGTTACCACTGTAACTTTTTATATCAGTGGGTGAAAATGCTACTGTCACTACCTGGCTGTCATTTGTAGAAACCGTAAAATTAGTAGATTTATCCACCGTAAAACCATCAGGTGCAGTAATGCTGCTTATATTCAATACAGCCGTACCAGTATTTGTAATAGTAAATGTCTTCTGGGAATATTCAGAAACTGTCACAATATCAAACGATAACGAAGCAGGCAAAACTTCTATTTCTGGCTCTGGTAGTATCAGGACTACATTTATAGAAACCGTATTAGACCACTTACTATCTACATACTCTTGACTTTCGGAAACTGCCATTGCACGGTAATAATAAGTTGTTGCTTCCTTGAGATTAGGATGAGAAATTGTGATTGAAGTTAATTGTGTATCCCAAAACTCAAATGGTTCAAATGAAGTATTTTCGGACTCATGAACTGTAAAAAAACCTCTTCCCGTAACATCGTTCCACTTAATCGTATATTCCTGCCCGGTAAGAACATCATTACCAGGATTTTCAACCAAAGGGGCTTTTAGGGGCGTAGGGGGACCTGGGGGACAACCTTCCCAAAAAATTGAACAACCTAATAAAACTATAAGAAAAATTGAATATGTAGTTCTTTTCATAATAAAACCTCCATTTTATAAATAAATCCCGATAATCATTACTTTGATAAGGTTCAATACGAAGTAATTCCGCTTTATTAATAAGTCATCTTTGACACAATTTTAATGTAATAGATAAAAAACCCATTTTAAAGATATATTTTTATAGAAGTTACAAATGAGAATAAAAGAGCGGGTGGCGTGGCGTGAATACGCGACATCAGGCTTGGGATGCTTGCATTCTACCTACCGATTTATACCCGTTTCTGACATCTATTTTTTTATTGAGTGTTAAAAAATACTCGATTTATATGTTTAGAAGATGTTGATTCTTTTATATAACTTTTATTTTTTTTTAATATAATAAAAATCTCCTATTTGTCAATAATTTTCTGAAAAATTATTTACTTTATTATGTAAATAAATAAAATATAAATATTAAGAAATTAAAAAAAAATTTAAAAAGTCTTTTTCCCTTAAAGTTTTTCTTACTGATATTGTTATTCGAGGTTTCAACAGCCAAGTAAAATAGTTAAATAAGTTTAGTTGTTCTTCATTGCTTCTTTAATTCGCTCCGGAGTCATGGGCAGTTGGAACAATCTGGCACCGGTTGCATCGTAAATTGCGTTGGCTATCAGCCCCCCCATGCACGTAATAGCAGGTTCTCCACAGCCCTGCGGTGCGAGTTCGGGATTATCAATCAATATAGTTTCTATCTTAGGCAGCCAGGAGAATCTTGATATTTCATAAGTGTCGAAGTTAAGGTCAAAAATTTCTCCGCCTTTAAAATGGATTTCTTCGGTCAGAGCATAACCTAATCCCATTGTGATACAGCCTTCTATCTGCATCCTCGCTCCTTCGGGATTAATCACTATACCCATATCCTGAGCACAAACTACACGTTTAACCTGGACATTTCCATTTTTCTTATCGACCTCGACCTCGGCTGCGGCTGCCACATAGGTATTCAGATAATCAACACATACTATACCCCAGCCACGCCCACCAGGTGCTTTTTTTGGAGTCCAGCCGAATTTTTCTGCTGCAGCCCTGAGAACTCTTTTCATTCTCTCATTGGTCAAGTTCTTTAATCGGAATTCTAATGGGTCTATTCCTGCCTTAGATGCCATAATATCAATATGTGATTCTCTCGCAAAAGTATTGGTATTAACGGCTGGCGCTCTCCATGCTCCTGTGGGAAATGGATGGGAACCGGGACCCCCTCCCCACCCTCCAGTGACAACTGTTTGATGATGAGGCACATCATAAAATTGCTGGGAACCCCTTTCGCCTGCAAAATAAACGTTGTAATCCCATAAAGCGATTTTACCTGAGTTTGTGATACCCGATTTTATTTTAACCACTGCTGCCGGTCGAAATGTATCATAAAAGAATTCTTCTGCACGGCTCCATGCAACCTGGACAGGTTTTCCTGTTAGTTTTGCCAGCCGAGCTGCTTCCAAAGCCTGATTGCTACTATTTTTTCCACCAAATCCACCTCCCACAAATGGTGTAATTACACGGACATTTTGAGATGGAAAGCCCAGAACTCGAGCTACTTGTTCTTTGACCCTGAAGGGACCTTGAGTAGATACCCAGACTGTTGCTTTATCATTTTCAATTTTAGCAACAGCCGTGTGGGTTTCAATGGGGGCATGAGCGACATAGCTGTTAAGGTACATTTCTTCGAAAACAGTCGAAGAGAGTTTTTCCCCATTCTGAAGATTTCCTCCACTGGCTACTATATCTCCCTCTCCGGCAGCGTTTATTAAATGTTTAAATATAGTTTTATCATCTACTTTTACTTCAGGCAAATCAAATTGGGCTTTAACTTGTATCAAAGCTTTTTCAGCCTCATCAGGATTTTTATGGAGAACCGCGATTAAATCTCCATCCCGAACTATTTGAACGCCGTCTATTTTTTCGGCGGGAGATGTATCCACATTCTTCAATTTTGCGTCATGAGCGGGGGGTCTTAATATCCTTGCGTGCAGCATATCAGGTAAGCGGATGTCTCCTGCAAACTTAGCTTTTCCAGTAACCTTCTCTAAGGAGTCACTTCTTAAAACAGGTTTGCCAATTATAGTAAATTCCGATACAGCCTTTAAGGTAGCTTTTTCTTTCAAGTGCCTTTCGATTATTTTTCCTTTAGCCAGTTGTGCATAAGTAACTTGATTTTTATTTTGTGATTTATCAAAAATTATTCCCTCTTTTGTTATTAATCGGTCTTTCGATATTTTGAGATATTCAGCTGCTAACTCAATTAAAACAGCTCTGGCTTCAGCTGCAGCAGCTCTGAGGGCAGGTCCAAAGTATTTTATACTTCTGGAACCGAATGTTCCCCTATCATAGGGACAGATGTCTGTGTCACCCATGACCATATCGACAGAACTTAAAGAGACATCAAGTTCCTCAGCCAGCATCTGTGCCAGAGACGTTATGACTGCCTGCCCCATTTCGATTTTACCTGAAAAGCAGGTGACTATACCATCCACTCCAATTCTAAGATAAGCATTAAAATCATCGGGATATTCACTGGTGCGCCTTTGTGCCTCCAATACCAAGGGATCTCCAAAGAGGAAAAGGATTGTGATTCCTCCGCCCAAGCGCTTTAGAAATTCTCGCCGGGTAGTTGGATTACGGTCTATTATATTACCCAATTCATGGTCAATATTTTTGTTTTCTTTCATTTCACCCTCCCTCCTTTCATTTCATTGGCTGCGTCCTGGATTGCCTGGACAATGCGGGTATGTGCTCCGCATCGGCATAGGTTATCATTCATACCCTGGATAATTTCCGATTGGGTAGGCTGAGGATTTTCATATAATAAACTACAGGCATTAAGAATCATACCCGGTGTACAAAATCCGCATTGAAGGGCATCGTGCTTTATAAATGCTTCCTGTATCGGATGGAGTTTTCCGTTTTTGCTTAAACCTTCAATTGTAATAACCTCTTTTCCTTTAACATCTTTTACAGGAAACTGACATGAACGGACAGCCTTATTGTTCACAAGGACAGTGCAGGCACCACAAAAAGCCTCTCCACAACCATATTTGGTTCCTGTAAGACCCAAATCAGAGCGTAAAACCCATAAAAGCATTCGCTCACTATCTACTGTTAAGTGTATGGGTTTATCGTTGAGATTAAAAGAAATTGTTTCTTGCATATTAATCACCTTTTAGGTTTTTAAAATACATTATTACTTTACTGAAGACTTTTTTAATAAAGAGATAATAATCAATAGAAGATAGAAATAGTATTGGAAAATTAAATAAGTGATAATAACCACACCTCACATTATTTATCTGGGGTGTTGTTTTTATTTTTATCAGCGCATAGGAGATTTGAACTCCTGTTATCCCCCCCCGCTTCTGGCGGGGGAACTTCCCAACCCCCAAGACGAATTCTCCCTCTTAATTTTCTTGGAAGTTTAATTAATTATATTATTAATATCAATAAAAAATAACTATATATTTTTGAGTACAATGCCAATATATTTTTATTAATCCTTTTATGAATAATTTATTTTTGTCTTAAAAGGTATTCCTCAATCTCTATTTATGATTCCCCGCATAGACCCCGCAATACTTATAAATTTAATGTGTATAAATTTCTCGTTAATTGAGTTTTTACAATTCATTGTATTTCCAGATAATCTTTTTCTGGCAGTCCGGGAAAAGGTGCATGGGGTTCTGTTTGATACCAGAATGAAACCGAAGAAATATCGTCCTGCAATGGCAAATACCGTCGATCGTTACGCCAGCCCAGTGCCTGGATGGTTACCCTTAAATCTTTCTCAAAACGGATTGGGTCCATTATGTGCCAGCGATACAAACCAAATCGCTGTTGAGAGCTGTAAAGACCATCAGGGCGTATTACCTGAGGCAATCCTGCATAGGGGGTGGTATATTCTTGATATCGACGTGTTTCTCTGTTTTCGAAATTATAAGAACCGCAGAAATAGTCCTCGGTGCCTGTGCCGCAAATAGTGGGGAACTTATTGTCTCCGTCAAGGAAAAATTTTATTTCACCTTCTCCCCACCATCCATTATTGTTCACGCCCCATGCAATGTATGTGCCCACATAATGTCCCCATCCTTTAACACCATCCAGAAGAGTATGAACTGTTTTATAAGACAGCGGATTTGAACGTCGGAACTGTGCGTGGAAGTAAGCGGCGTCTTCTGTAACATCGGTGAGTGTATAATCGACCTGGTAATATAACGTTATGCGGTTGTTATCCAGATTTTCCACTGTAATTTTGCAGGATTTTCTGAATGGCATCTCCCAATAGCAGTTAAGTGCGCTGCCTGGATTTACGCATACAGCCAGCGAAGAGACCTGTGCGTATATTCCCCAGCCACATGCAAAAAAATCACCCGCCGGAACTTCCACAGATGGTTCGGTTTCTCCATCCCAGTAAATACGCAGGATAGAAAAACGCCAGTGTCCCGTAATTGTCATCCAAATATGCTGGATTGCTCCTGGACCCTCAATTTCCGCCAGGGTAAAGGTCTGTTTTGGCTCAATCCTGATAGAAGGAGATACCTTCCATCCCTGTCCCAAGTCGCGGGCAGCATTGGCGCCTGTTCCTTCTGTTGCCATACCACCTCTGCCCTTCTCTCCCGTAAAATTTTCTGCACTAATAGAACGTGTTTTGGCATGTGACAGGCGAGACAAATTACCCAAGCTTATGTTCAGTCCGTTAAAGGTTGATTCCTGTGCTAAAAGATCAGAAGTCAGAAGGTTTACTAATGCAAAAATAGAGACAAATAATACTAATTTTTTCATGATGACCTCCATTTTCAATTGATAAGACGATTAGTTAATTATTTTTTTATTGTTCTTATTGTTTTTAGCTTTGTTACTAAGATTAATCAGGAGAACACCCTTAGAAATGTTTTAAACTCGGCTTTGATAAAATATATGCATATTTAAATGTGTATAAATTTCACAATAAAATCAACTAAAATTCGATAATAAGTGGTAAAATTTGAATACCCCCTAAAAATCTTGCATAAATTAATATAAGTTATTGATAATATAATATTTGTTAGGTAATTTAATTAAAAAAAGCGATTTATAGAGATAGTTGTTCTGTGGAATAAATTAAATTCAATTTTAGTATAGAGAGATAAATTTTTAAATGATAATAGTTTGCTAATTTAAATGAATGGTGCCGACTGGATTTTAGAAGGATTGAGATATGGGCTTTGGATTAGTCTTTTATTCTTCCAAAAACTGAGTGGGATATAAAGTCACAAACACTTCTTTACTTTTTATATTTTAAAATATTATCTATTGTTTGATATTCTACTCCAAGTATTTTAAAAAGTTTTTTCTGCAAACTACTTGTAGGTG
>JAUWXV010000011.1 GCA_030616165.1 bacterium
CATACTTACTAACATATTCTTTATCTTTTTTGAGTTTGCTTCTTTCTGTAACCTTTCTGCCTTCTTTCGATAATTTCCTGGGTTGCTCCTTAATTTTGGGTTTTCCCTTTTTAAATCTTTCTTCAATTACTTCTTCTAATAATTTAGATTCATCTACTATTTCAGGCTTATGCTTCTTTTTTTCGGGTTTCTCTTCAACTATCTCTTCTATTTCAGGTTTTTTAACAATTTCCTGAACTTCTGGTATCTTTTCTTCCACAACCTCTTGAGGTTTTACAATTTTTACTTTTTCCTCAATACGTCCTTCAATAATTTCAACTTTTATAACTTTATCTTTACTCTTTAGCTCCTTATATTCGACTGGAATTTCTATAACCCTCTTTTCAACAATCTCATCTTTTCCCTTGAGTTTATGTTTTTTTATCTTATACTCAAATTTCTTTTCTGCACTTATCTTTTCTGGAAGGAATTTTACCATAATTTCATTATACATCTTCTCATCTATTCTAGTCATAATATTTATTTTTTTGACATGATAATTTCTCTTCTTCAGATAGTCAAGGAGTTCCCCACTCGCTATATTCAGTTCTTTAGCAACTTGATATACTCTTCTTGGTTTTTCCAGTTCTTCTATTTTATTTTTATTCATAAAAACTTCCCAATAATTCTATTATTTTTCCCGCTTTTTTATCTCCAATACCTGGAATCTTCATCAGGGCTTCCTTTCCAGCATCAAGAACCTTCTCAGCAGTATCAAAGCCATGCTCAATTAGTTTCTTTTTTGCTGACGAAGAGAGTTTATCAATCATCTTTATAGCAATTTTTTCTTCCTCTTTTTTAACCAAATCTGACTGCTTAATAGTTTCAATTTTATATCCTGTCAAATCAGAAGCGAGCCTTATATTCTGTCCTCCTTTTCCGATAGCAAGTGAAATCTGATCATCAGGAATAATAGCACTGACCGTTTTTCCTTCCTTATTTACAGATACACTTATCGGTTTCGATGGGCTTAACGCCTGTGAAATAAAAACTTCTGGCTCTTCGCTCCAATTTATTATATCAATCTTTTCATTATTAAGTTCTTTCACAATAGATTGAATTCTAATGCCCTTCATCCCCACACACGCTCCAACGGGGTCAATTCTTTTGTCATTGGATATAACTGCTACTTTTGCTCTATCCCCTGCCTCTCTTGAAACAGCCTTTATCTCAATAATTCCATCATAAATCTCGGGAACTTCGATTTCAAATAACCTGATTAGAAATTTTGGATCTACCCTTGATGCAATTATTTCAGGTCCTCTCGGAGTCCTAACAACATCTTTAATTATTGCCCGAACACTGTCCCCTCTACGATACCTCTCATTATAAATCTGCTCTTTTTTCGGAAGTATTATTTCTGCTTTATCAATATTTATAAACATTTCATCCCTATTGATCTGATTAATATCTCCAATAACAATTTCTCCTATTCTATTCTTAAACTCCTCATATATAACCTCCTTCTCTGCTTCCTTTATTTTCTGAGTCAAATTCTGCTTCGCAGAGATAATCAACCTCCTTCCAAAACGCTCAGGATTGATTATCTCGACAAACATTTCGCCAATCTCGAGATCGGGTTCAACTTTTCGCGCCGCCGCAATATCAATCTCTGTATTCGGATTTTCAACCTTTTCTGCAATCAATTTAGACCTGTAAATTTCTATCTCTCCTTTATCCATATTAACTATCACATCAAAGTTTTCAGTTGTCCCGAACTTCTTTTTTATCATAAGATAAAATATATTTTCTATTATATCAACAAGGTATTCTTTATCTATATTTTTCTCTCTGGCAATCTCTTTAAAAGCCTCGATTATCTCTTGATTCATATCAAAAAATCCCCAAATTTTATCACAATTCTATATATTTTTTTTATAATTTTATCCTCTCATTAGGTTTAATCTCTAACTACCAGGGTAATTTTATTTTCCCTTTATTAATATTTGAAAAAGGTATTGAAAAAGATTCATTTTTATCATTAATAATGAATAATTCATCATCCGCGCTTGCAATTTTCCCCTCGATTTTTTTAAAATCTGATTCAACCTTATACTCAAGTATAATATCTTTTCCAACATTTCTCTGAAAATCTTTCTTTGTAGTAAGAGACCTATCCAACCCAGGAGATGAAACTTCCAATCTATAATTCCCTGAGAATAAATCTTTTCTGAAAATTAACTCAGAAATTGAACGGCTTACTTCACTGCATTCATTTATATTTATTCCGCCGTCTCTATCAACAAACAATCTAATCATACCCGCCTTACCAGTTACATTTAATTGTATATCTACCAAATCAAAACCCATCTTTTGAACCTCATCCTCAAAAATCTTTCTGATTTCTTCTTTGGAGTAATTCATTTATTTATAATAACTAAATTACAAGAATAAACATAACAAAAAAGTGGGTTAAAAACCCACTTACTTTTAAAATATAATAACTTTTTATTTCTAAAGCAAGAAAAAATTCAATTAAACTATTTTATTAAGAATATTTTGTAACTTTAATTTATTTCTTCAAATACCCGCTAATTCCAAAGCCTCTCTCAGTGTAGGAGCCCCTTCCATAGGACCGAAACGTGCTACATCCAAAGCACCAACAGCATTAGCGAACCTCCCGCTTTTCTCCCACTCCCAACCTTGAATCCTGGCGTAAACAAGACCAGCAGCAAAAGAATCACCAGCCCCGGTAGGATCAACTTCATCAACTGTAAAACCGGGTATATCAATTATTCTGTTTTTAACATAAATCTTGCACCCCTTTGCCCCGCGTTTCAATACGATAACTTCGATACCTCTACTTTTTAATTCCAGACATGCCTCATTTTCATTTTCTATTCCTGCTAACGAGCATGCCTCCTTTTCACTGGGAAGTAAGATATCTGTTCTTTTGAGAACAGGTTCACATACTGCTCTTATTCTTTTTATATCTGCTAATTCAGGTCTTATATTAGGGTCAAAACATACTTTTGTCCCCATTGCTTTAGCGATTTGAACTGCCTTATATCCAGATTGCCTGCACATTTCATTTGCGGTAATTGTAGAGCCTGTGATATGCAACCATTCTACCCCTTTAAATATTTCGTGCTTAATCTGGGATTCTCTTATATTTCCACTTGCTGCTTTATTAAAATGAAATATAAATTCTCTGCTTCCATCTTTTCTGTAAGCTATAAATGCTGCACCTGTAGTGTAATCCTTTGATATACTTATATTTGATATATCAACACCACTCTCTTTGAAACGGTTCAATATCAACTCTCCAAATCCATCATTCCCAACTGTCCCTATAAAAGAACATTCTATTCCCAGTTTCGCAATAGCGTTAATAAATATTCCAGGGGCTCCACTCGGAAAAGGACCCAAAAATCTCCCGGAAATATTTAATGGCACACCCACTTCATCCCGCATTATTTCAACCAATAATTCTCCTAAAGAAATTACTTTAAATCCCATAAGTTATTTATCCAATTTATATAAAAATAACAAAACTTTGCTAAATTTAAAATAGTAAATTTTTCCATAACTACTACAAAACTGTAATGCTGAATTTATTTCAGCATCTAAATAATTAATAAACAATAGATTCCGAAGTTCCCGAACCCTGTGCTGAACTTGATTCAGTATTGTTTCAGGATCGGAATGACAGGTACTCAAATTTCACTTAATATTTTCTTAAAAATCCAACAAAACTGCAAAATGTGTTGAGATTTTCAGAATTTGCCAAAATTTCGTAAAAACAAAATATTTCATTTGTTTTATTAGTTTAAATAAAAGCGAATAACCTACTATATTACAAGTATTTAGAATTTTTAAAACGAAAGTTTTTAATAACAGAACTATAAAATACCCGGAATTAACTTTTTTGCATTAAGATAATATACCTTTTCAAGCACATCATCAGGAAGATAAAGCCCATAAACTCTCCATCTTGCCTGGTAATGGTGGCTTTTTGTTATATCAAAGTATTCGTCATCAGTTTCGAGAAAACGCCAGAAAAGGCGGTACATTTCTGCATTTATAGGACCAGCATCACATCCGTCTGTTCCAAACATTACCCTATCCGAATATTTGATAATGAATTTCCTTGATGAATATGGCTGTCTTCCGAGTTCGCTGAGTCTTGCATCCACATCCACATAAAAATTGGGATATTTATCTAACCATTCTGCAACCTTTTGAAGATTTTCAGGATAATTGCCCATATGCGCTCCGATAAAAATTGTGTTTTTGTGCTTTGCAATGACGTTATTTCTCTGTTCAAGAAGTTCATCATGAGAATAATATTCAGGTTTATTAAACATCCAATCCGGATGGTCCATAAGTTCTTCCAGGCGCTCATTAAATCCATCAAGCGGAGTAAAAAATGCATCCGGGTCAGCGGTATGTATTTCCACAGGAATGCCAAGCTCACCACATTTTGCCCAGACCGCATCCATCTTTGGAGTATCAATTCGGAGATAATTTCCATTTGCTTCTTTAATTCTCAGTCCAAGAGACTTGGAGATTTTTAATCCCTGTGCACCTTTTTTTACCGCTTCTTCAAGTTGATTTGCTGAATATTCTGAAAAATCAGGTTCGTTAAGCTTGGTCCAATCAATCCTTGCATATACAATAAATCTATCCGGATATGGTTCTTTCAGCACTTTCAGATGTTTATCCAGAGTTTCACCATAACCACCGTCAAGGTCAACGACCGCTTTAACATTGCATTCATCCATAATTTTAACATATTCAGAAATATCGGTCTCAGAATCAACAATCCTCCTCAGATGATTATGAACATCTATGGCTGGATATTTGGCTTTCTGAACATTTGTCACCTTTGTTGCAAGCATCGGCTTCGGTTGAAAATTAACCAACCGAATATCTTTTATACTCTCTTCCTTTGCACAATAAAATACCAACAAAAATATAAATCCAATAGTAGCCAGAAATAAAGCATTTTTAAAGTTTAAAATTCTCATTTTTACCCCTCCCTTTTTAAATTATTTAATTATCTTTGAAAACTCCACAATAAGGAAATTTTTAAATTTAACATTAAGTCTTTCAAAAAGACTTTTAATGGTTATTATTTCTTTATTTTTTTCACATAATCATAAATAGTATAATCAAATTTTAATATATATTTTCCCTTTTTCAGAAAATTCATTCAAAATATAATCTTGTAAAACACCCTACAAAATAAATAATCATCCCTAAAATTCCAACAAGTGAAGCATTTACAATATTCATGCTCCCCATAATAACAGCAATAACAAACATTATTAACCCGGTTAAAATAAGTCCAATGCAGAATCTTCCCCAGAAAGAAACCGGAATAATATGAAAAACTTCTTTTGTTTGAATTTCCTCTTCACTCACTTTTTTTGCCTTCCATACTTCTCTTATTTTTTCCTCTGGGGTTGGTGCTGTCAATAAACTTACAATGGGACATATTATAAGAGAAGCAATTGTGGTAACAAATGTCACAATTGCAAAATCATATCCTACCTTCAAATCAAAAACCAGAAACGCTATTAGTCCCGATAATGCACCTCCGAGATATCCAAATAATGCTCCCTGCCACGTCGCTCTTTTCCATAAAAATCCGTAAATAATAAGGACTACAAAAAGAGGCATGTCAAGAAAACTCATAATAAAGAGCCAGGCATCCACTGCACTCTGAAAATAAAACTTAACAAAGAAAGCAAATATAATCATTAATATCCCGGCTAAAATGGTCATCATTCTAACAGTAATAAGGATGTCACTTTTAGTTGCCTTTGTTCTTAAAAAATTCTTATAAATATCAACTGTAAATAGTGTTGCAATGGCATTAATATTTGATGCTATAGTTGACAATTCAGAAGCCATAAATCCCACTACAATCATCCCCAGAATTATATGAGGAAGAACATTAGTATAAAGTATAGGAATAACTGCATCTACCGCATCAATTCCGGGATATAATACTCTTGCAGCAAGACCAGGGAAAAACATCAAAAGATTAAATGGTGTTAAAATAATTCCCGCTAATACTAATCCTTTTGCTGCAGTTTTTATATTTTTTGCACTAAAAACCATTTGAAGCATACCCTGGTCGGTTGACGCCCATTCGAATCCTATAAGCCAAATAGCAAGTATAAACTTCCAGTCGAATTTCCCAATCGATGGAATAAAATTCAAATGTCCGTCTGGCAGTTGTCTCACCATTTCCGGAAACCACCCGACTGCCGACATAACTATCGGAACCACTATTAAAGAACCACCAAGCATTAGTATGAACTGGGTCGTATTGGTTAAAGAAACCGACCACATTCCACCTAAAAATGTATAAGTAACTGCTATTACAGCCAATAAAAGTATCCAGAATGAATAAGAATGAAAACCTGTAACCTGTTCAGCAACCACCCCGCCAAGATAAAGAACAATCCCCAGCAATCCGCAGAATCTTATTATCCATATAAAACTTACAAGAATCCTTACCGCTTTGTTATATCTTTTTTCAATAACCTCTGGTACGGTTCTTATCTTGAGTCTTCTCATAATTGGAATAACAAATAACCCAGAAAAAGCAAGAGCCATATTACCTGTCCATTCATGCCATATAATCGAAATCCCTTCTTTATAAGCCTGTCCTGCCTCTCCGACAAAGTTATAAAGATACATATTAGTAACGGTTAACATTGCTGCAAGGATAAATGGAGTTAACTGCCTTCCCGCTACAAAAAAATCATCAGGCTCTTTTATCCATCGGTAAAAATATGAGCCCACCCAGAAAATTCCTATAAAAAATGCCGCTACAATTGTATAATCGAAAAAGTTCATTAACCTTTTTTTCTTTTTAACTTGATAAGAAAGATTTTAGTATTTTTATTCTGTCATCCCCGCGCAAGTGGGGATCCATATCAAAACTCATAATATTTTACGCCAAAAAAGAAATGGATTCCCCCGAGTACTCGGGGGAATGACAAATAAAACGAAGAAAGACAATTATTAATTTTTTCTTTACATTCCCGAATTTAGGCTATTAACTCAATTTTATAAGTTAATCTGGTAAAAAAATTTTCGAAAAACTAAAATTTCGATGATTGTTTACTTTAAAAGAAATATTTATATTAGCTCAAATCGGGAATGATTTTTAATAGTTTGCAGACCTCCATCAGTTTTGGTTTGAGATTTCCGTAAGCCATATGAATATATTCGCTTCTGAGGTTTTGAATAAATTTATCCATATCAGCATCGAGCCTCACAAAACAATGCGGCCAGAAGGGGTAACCGCATTCATCCTTTAGTTCCTTCGGAGCGTCATAAGCCTCACCCTCCACAATATGCATATGATACTTTCCGTCAACCCTCGATAACCTCGAAAGTGTTACCCTTCCCGGTTTTGCAATAAGATTGGTACAAATCCCACTTGCTTTGGCTTCAAGCCTCGGTTGATAATCAAGTTCCACATAATCCTTGCTTTTTGCAAGCTGTGGTGCTGCAGAACCATCATCTATCAGACGAATAGTTTTTTCTTTCTTATTTATAAGATTGACATCAGCCATAAAAAGCGGTTCATCTGTTAAAAGGCGCATAATATACATAGTAAGGGCACCATTAGCATCACTCAAACAGGCAGTGGAGAATCCATCATTTCCAAGCCTGCTCTGTCCAAGACAGGCTGAACAATAATTGTCACTTAAATCAAATGTGCATTTCACACCGGTAAAATTATACCCCTCTTCTTTAATAATCTTTTTCAATCCAAAATACAGCTTTATAGACCTTTCCATAATCTCATCAAGTGGAGGAATTTTATTGTAATCTTTTTTTAATTCTTCGTAATAATCCTCTACTTCTCTCTTTGAAACTTTTTCAGCTTCAACCACCACAGTATATTGATCTGTAAATCCCACACTTATCCCGAATTCTTTAAGCCACTGATTTGCAGGTACAATGCCTGTATATATTCCCATACCGGGACCACCAATTGACCCATATCTCGACCTTTTCAAACTGTTTATAACCATCGCAGCGCTCGAATGATTTAAAATTTTATCCATAACTCCATCATCTTCAGGGAATCCATAAACTACCTCGTGCTCAATTCCAGACTCATCTAAAGAACCATGAGTTACAGCAAGACCTCCAATTGACCACTTCGCTGGCAGAGGAATTGCCCACAAAATCAACGGAAGATTAACTTCTCTTGCAGCCTGAACAATTTGATTTGCCCAATTCCATGTATCAATGAAAATTATTACACAGTCGATATTACTTTCACGAAATTTATCAACAGCCCCAAGTGCAGATTGAATAGAAACTATAACCTCAGGGTATTTTATTATCTCTAATCCACTTATTTTTAAAGCATTAACTGCTCTATCTGTAGTCTCACTTTCAACCCAAGGTCTGCCCAGTTCATCAGATGCCTTGATGTGCGTCGGGCAGGAGACTGACATAAATCCAACTTTAGGTTTATTCATTTTTCTTACCTATATAAATAAAATAAAAAATTTTTTAAAATATATAGTATAAAATAATCTTCCTATGAAGAAATTTTAAATTATACTATAAACTTAGTTAAATATTAATTATACCAGAAGATTGCAACAGAGTAAAAAATATGACTTTAAATTTGTTATATAAATTATATAAATTAAAAAATATAATAAAAAAGGGGGTATTAAAAAAGTTAAAATTAAATCGTAATTTATATTGAATAATTTTAAAAATCAATCAGAATTTTTCTTTTTGGTGATTATATCTTCTCCATAATACAAGCTTGCAATTCTCTCAAATCTTAAAATTTCTCCTAAAAGCCATTTGAAAAAACCCACATCCATTATAGAAATACCAAATTTCGTTCGGAAGTCATAACCTTTCTTCCAAGAAGATGTAATTCTAATATTATAAATCTCATTAAAGACATTACGAAGATCTTTATTCGATAAATCAAATTTATACATTATCTTAATTACTTCATCATCATCTTCCTTTAACAGGAGTTCTTTGCAGAAACGTACTGTTGAAGAGATAATCCTTTTCTTAGGAAATTTGAAAATTGTGGAAATAGTATTTGCCGCATCATAGGATTTATTAAAAATATACTTGTCAAAGTTTCGATATGCTTGTTCCATAAATTCATTAACATTCTTGAGATCCGATGCAATAGAAAATGTTTCTATGATTCCAGCAAATTCTTTAATATTTTTAAGTTTCAGAAAAATAAGACATTTGTTCATCAACGTTTTCAGGATTTCTCTCTTTTCTAACTTAAAATCAATGAAAGTTTTATAAGATAGTTCTATGTTATCATTTTTTACAAAAATATCAAATAATCGGTAAGCGAGTCTTATTAGAGTGGATTTATGAGAAGAAAAAATATTAAATAATTTCAAAACAGTTGTGTAATGAAGTTCTGCTTGATTGAGATTGATAATAATGTGGTCCAGTTTTCGGACAATTTCTCCTATTATCTGATCACTGGCAGTTGCTCTTTCAATATTTATTATTTCATTAAGATTATAATCGGTGATTATACTTGCGGATAGAAAAGATTTGGTGAAGAAACTTATTTTTGCCGATTCGGGAAGACTAATAATCTTTTTCAAAAAGAAAAAAGCGGCATCCGAGGCTTCCATGTAGTAAGTTTGTGCGAATGCATCGGTTGAACGCCTTTCTTCCATAATTGCATATTCGTTTAAAATATTAACTGCATTGACATAAGGATCATCGAGTAATAGTTCTATCTTCTCACAATATTCACCCCTCTCAGCCTTTTCTTTGAACTTCTGGAATTCTAATTTAAATACCTCAATCGCAGCTCTTTTCATCCTGGTCTTACCAAGCTGAAAAACCTTTGCAATTTCTGCCGCTGTTTGATAATTCTCTCGTGACATATTATAATCATATTGTATTAAAGCATGAGGCTCTGTTATATTCGGTTTCAAAGAGAATATCTCTTGAATCTTAAACGCTTTCGTATAATCCCTCTCAGTTTCAGATTTGTCAAATGTCATCATCTGTTTAAAAAGTCTGATGCCCCACTGCGTCATTTGTTCAGTAATTACCTTTCCTTTATAACTCTGGATTATTTCAGAGGCTTTTTGATAGTTTCCTTCATGTATTAATTCTTTCACATAGGACAAAACTCCATGTGTAGTCCTTTTTCCGTCCAATAAAAAATAATCAACAATAAAAAATGCGGTTTCTGGGACATTTTTCCAAATCACGAAATCAAAAGTAATCTCTGCAATTCTGATTAAATCTTTATTGGAAACATTATGAGCTCCCGCTATCTTTCTTACCATGTCAATATTTCTGTAACACAGATAATGAACAATTTCTTCAAGATAAGTAAATTCAATTATCTGTTCTCCCTCGTCAGCTACTTTCGGCTTATACTTAAAATCTCCCTCTGCACTGGGCATTATCCTTTCAATAAGTTCATTGTCGGGAGTTTTCTCACTTAATTTTATTTTTAACTGATTAATAAAAATATCCATAAAAATATATTAGCTTAATTAAAAAATAATCAGTATTTCCAGAATAAATTTTTAATAATTCCTCACTTATCAAAAATGAAGATATATAAAAACAATAATGTTAGAATTCACTTTGTTGTCCACCTGCAGGGTCATCACCCCTAAGGGAACAAGATTAAGATATGCAAAAATAATAACATTAGAATTTATTCCCCGATAACCTCTTCGTATGCCCTTTTTACCGCTTTTGCATTTCCTTCAACTATTTTTTCATTGAATTTCTTTAGAAATTTCCTTCGTATTTCACCGGTGAGAGTTTCAAGTTTCAATATATTTGTAATCTTAAGCATAGCACCCAGCATTGGCATATTGGGTATGTCTCTCCCCAGTTCATCGAGTGCTATCTGCGAGGCATTAACAGTAAAAATCTTACCGTTTTTCATCTTTAATTTTTTTCTTACCTCTGCTGGGGGGTGAGAGGAATTTACAATAACTATACCATCATCGGTTAACCCTTGTGTAACATCCATCACGTCGAGTAATGTAGAATCGAGAACAGCGACAATGTCAGGGTTTGAAATAGAACAATGCACTTTTATTTGAGCATCGCTAATCCTTGTAAAGCCTTTTACAGGAGCACCCATCCTCTCTGGACCGTATTCTGGAAAGCCTTGACTGTACTTCCCTTCAATGAGTGCAATCTCCGCTAAAAAAGTGGCAACTGTTTTGGAGCCCTGTCCTCCTCTTGCGTGCCAGCGTACTTCCCTGAGATTATTTTTTTTCATATTTAACCTCCGGTTATTTCGTTTTATATTTGTAATGACTTCAAATCGTTAATTAACAGAAATATAGCAAATTTACTTTATTTAGCATATACATAAATATTGAGATTTTCAATACTAGTGCCATGTTAAATAATATATGTTCTTTTTTGTAATTTTTATAAAAAAAGTTCCTTAATTTTTATATTTGTATAATTTTCAAAAATATTTTAACGAAAATAACGCTGTTTTGTCCTTACATAATAATCATTTTTGATTAAATATATTGTAGGGACAGGACATTGTCCTGTCCTTTTTTGCTCATTAAATATTATTACTTTTATTTTTTAATCATCATTTTATTTTTGACGAAGTTCAACCATATAATATAAAAAATTTACCTTAAAAATGTAAGTTTTTTTGTCTGGACGAAATCTCCTGCTTTTAACTGATAAAAATAGATGCCACTTGAAACAATCTTTTCCTAGCAAATCCTCGGCAAAAGCAAACCGGAAGGCATGTCAACGATTCTTTCTCCACCAATACTCGTTTTTAAAATAACCTTTCCCTTTGATTTTTCCTTTACTTCTCCTATTATCTGAGCAGACTCCCCATATTTACAACTTCTGATTATTTCAAGTGTTTTATCCGCATCTTCAGGTGCAGCGAATGCGACAAATTTCCCTTCATTCGCAATATATAACGGGTCGAGCCCCATAATTTCACATGCCCCCATAACCTCTTCCCTGACAGGAATTTTATCCTCATTTATATATACGGTTACACAGGACTGTCTGGCAATTTCATTCAGAACAGCGGCTAATCCACCTCTCGTCGGGTCACGCAGTACATGCACCCCTAATCCTTCATTTAAAATATTTCTGACGATATTATTTAAAGGAGCACAATCGCTTTTTATTTTTGTTTCAAATGATAAGCCGTGTCTTTCGGACATAACTGCAATTCCGTGGTCACCAATATATCCGCTGAGTATGACCTTATCACCAACAACAGCACTACTGCCCGAAATTTTATAATCCTTTCTGAGAAAACCTATGCCCGATGTATTGATAAATAGTTTATCAGCACTCCTCTTTGCAACGACCTTTGTATCCCCTGCAATAACTTTAACATTAGATTCATCAGCGGACTGTTTAATTGAAATAACTATCTTTTCCAAATCGTCGAATGAAAAACCCTCTTCAATTATGAATCCACAACTCAAATATAACGGCTCTGCACCGCTCATACAAAGGTCATTCACAGTTCCACAGACTGCAAGTTTTCCTATATCTCCTCCGGGGAAAAAAATCGGTTCTACAACATAAGAATCTGTGGTAAAAGCGAGCAGACTGTCATTTAAATCAAAAACAGCAGAATCATCGAGATTTTCAAGTATGCTGTTTTTCAAATGTGGTAAAAAATATTTATCTATTAAATCGTGCGAAAGTTTTCCCCCACTCCCGTGCCCTAATATTATTGTCTCATTTTTCATAATATTAAAAATAAAAAGTTAATACCTACTTTCTTTGAAAAGAAAGTAGGCAAAGAAACTTTTAATTTATTTCTCAATCCATCCCGCTCAAGCGGGACGGATTGAGAAATAGTTAACTCTATTCCATATTCCCCCGATTACTCGGGGGAATATGGAATAATTTTAAAGTTTTCTTGCTTCTTCTTTTTCAAAAGAAGAAGACTATGTATATTTATAATATGCGGCGCAGGTTCCCTCGCTTGAAACCATACAGGGACCGACCGGTTCTTCTGGCGTGCATACATTTCTGAATAATTTACATTCATCCGGAGTATTTATACCCTGCAAAATATTTCCGCAAATACACTCTTTATTCTTTTTGACAGGTTTATATTTAAAAGGAAAAAGAAATTCTGCATCAAACTCCTTAAATTTATCCTTAATCTTCAAACCACTCTCCTTAATTACACCAATTCCTCTCCACTCTGCATCATCTTTCTCAAAAACATCATATATAACTGATTGTGCCTTTTTATTTCCTTCAACCTTAACCGCTCTCGTGTATTGTATTTCCACTTCCGAGCGATTCTCTGTTATTTGCTTAACAAGTAAATATATAGACTGGAGAATGTCGGTAGGCTCAAACCCTCCAATTACGCAGGGAGTATTATACTTTACAGATAAAAATCCGTAAGGAAGAGAGCCAATAATGGCACTCACATGAGCAGGGCATATAAACCCATCAATATATACCTTATCACCGCTCACAATTGCCTCCATTGCAGGGGGTATGAGTTTATTAGCACTCATCACATAAAAATTCTTGATGTTCTCATTTTCAGCCTTAAGAATAACAGAAGCAATGGTGGGGACTGTAGTTTCAAAACCCACTCCCAAAAATATGACCTTTTCTTTGGGATTTTCGACTGCAACCTTCAACGCATCTAATACAGAATATACTACGCGAATATCACCTCCATTTGCTTTTTGTTTTTCCAGACTCGATTCAGAACCCGGAACACGCATCATATCACCAAACGTGGTGATTATAACATCTTTCTTGCACGATAATTCAATTGCTCTATCGATATAACTATCCTCCGTTACACAAACAGGACAGCCCGGTCCGGATAATAATCTTACATTTTCCGGAAGCATCTTTTTTATACCATATCTATATATAGCCATAGTATGAGTTCCACAGACCTCCATCAATGTAATTTTCCTGCCACCTGCTCTTTTTCCGATTTCACTGGCAATCTGTAAAGATGCCTCTTTACTGCGGAATTCGTCTATGTATTTCATTTATTCTTGCCTATCTCTTTCAGTATAGAAATTGTCTCAAGTGCTTCTTCCTCATCAATTTTCTGAATTGCATATCCTGCATGAACCAATAAATAATCACCGATTTTGACATCATCAATCAGAACAAGTGAAATTTCCTTCACTATACCCCCCAACTCCACATTACCGTTTTCACCCTCTACCTTTAATAACTTCATCGGAACCGCTAAACACATATCTTCTCCTTTTATAATAAAAGTATATAGTTTTTTAACACACTTTTTTTGACACCTTTTTTGAAAAAAAGGTGTCCCAAAAAACTTACTAATATTTCCTTATTCCCCCGATTAATCGGGGGAATAAGGAATAGATTTCACTATCACTCAATCCGTGCAAAGCACGGATTGAGTGATAAGTCAAAAGTTTCTTTGGCTACTTTCTTTTCAAAGAAAGTAGCTCATACCTGCTATAACTGCCTGTCCCAGAGATATTCCTCCATCGTTAGTTGGAACTTTTGTATGATGAAATACTTCAAAGCCCCTTTTAATTAAGGAATATTTGAGATTTTTTAAAAGGAACATATTCTGAAAACATCCACCACTCAAAGCAACCTTATTTATATTTCTTTCTCTCCTTATATTTTCTAAAATTTCAAGAAATATATTTACAAGTGTTTTATGAAACTTATAACTTATTGTTCCATTACCCACATTTTTTGATTTATCTTCAATTATTCCTTTAATAATTTCATCATATAGTATAACATATCTTTCATTTTCACTATTTATTTTAAAAGGATAAGCATCGCGATTGGCATCTTCATTAATAACATTCTCCAGTTCGATTGCCGCCTGCCCTTCATAATTTACAACGTTTCTTATTCCTATTATTGCAGAAACTCCATCGAAAAACCTTCCCAGACTGGATGTAAGGGGAGAATTAATCTTCTCACTCATCATTTTAATTAATAGTTTGCCAATATTCTTATCAATATTTTTAACAAATCTTAGAGAAATATCCCACATTTCATTTCCAAAAACTTTATACAAATAACTCAATCCCATTCTCCACGGTTGTTTTATTGCTTTTTCACCTCCGGGCATAGGGATATAATCAAACTGTGCAATCCTTTCAAACTCAACCAAATCGGCAATCAGGACTTCGCCCCCCCAGATATTACCGTCTGTTCCGTATCCGGTTCCGTCAAGTGCAATACCTATCACCTTTTCAGAGAGGCAATTTTCAGCCATACATGATGCTACGTGAGCATGATGATGTTGAATCCCTATCTTTTTTTTATTTTCAATTTCTAATGCGTACTTTGTGCTGAGATAACTCGGATGAAGGTCATAGGCAATTATTTCTGGCTCTATTTCAATAATTTTCTTCAAATGAGCAATAGATTTTTGATAAAATTCGAAAGTCTGGAGATTCTCAAGGTCACCGATATGTTGACTTAAAAATGCATTTTCACCCTTAATTAAACAAACTGTATTTTTTAATTCACCTCCACACCCAAGAACGTTGGGAAAACTTTTATTTAAACGAATTGGAAAAGGAACGTAATCCCTCGCTCTTCTTATCGGGAACGGTCTTTTATCAAATATCATATAAACCGAATCATCAGAGCGGATAAAAATATCTCTGTTGTGAAGAATAAAGTAATCGGCAATTCCGGATAATCTTTTTAAGGCATCGTTATTATCAATTGAAATAGGTTCGTCATTCAAATTGCCGCTGGTATCAACAAGTGCATTGAAATTATCACGGATTATAAGATAGTGGAGGGGAGTGTATGGAAGCAATACACCAAAATATTTGTTATTAGGAGCTAAATACTCTGAAATATAATTCCTACCTTTCTTTCTCAAAAGAACAATTGGCTTTCGACGAGAAAGGAGCATCTGCTTCTCTTCTTCGGAAATATAAGCAAATTCTGATATGATATCTAAATCATCTGCTAAAAGAGCAAAAGGTTTTTCCTCTCTGAACTTTCTTTTTCTCAAATTCAATACCGCTTCATCAGTTTGAGCATCACACAAAAGATGAAATCCTCCCAAGCCTTTCACTGCAATAATTTTACC
Source organism: bacterium (assembly GCA_030616165.1). Taxonomy (GTDB): domain Bacteria; phylum SM23-31; class SM23-31; order JAUVVT01; family JAUVVT01; genus JAUWXV01. The sequence continues at coordinate 16,103 of JAUWXV010000011.1, forward strand.
CATCTTTAATAATTCAACCGCTTTTTTTATTGGCTCTTCTTTTTCGACAACATTTCCATATAAATCTGTAAGTAAAACATCAGGACCACATTTAAAACAGGCATTAGTCTGAGCGTGAAATCTTCGGTCAAGCGGATTTTCATACTCGCCTCTGCATTCAGAACACATCTTAAATACTTGCATTGTCGTATTTATTCTATCATAAGGTATATCGGAAATTATCGTAAATCTGGGACCGCAGTTCGTGCAGGTAATAAAGGGATATTTATACCTTCGATTTGAGGGGTCAAAGAGTTCCTTAAGGCAGTCGTCACATATCGATACATCGGGAGAGATAAGAGTTTTTCGGCTTGCTGCTTTTAAACTTTTTTTAATCTTAAAATTCTTATATAGATTCAGGGATTTTTCACTTATCTTAATATCGGAAATATTTGCCAGAGGGGGAGATTCTTTTTCAATCGATTTCAGAAAACTATTAATATCCTTCTCTTCTCCTTCAACCTCTATCCCCACTCCCTCGGTATTATTCAACACATATCCATTCAATCTGTTTTTTGCGGCAATCTTATAAATAAACGGCCTGAATCCAACACCCTGAACCAAACCATTTATATCAATTTTTAATCTCTTCTGCATATAAAATTATTAAATAATCAGTTATTTCTTTATTTTATCCATAATCCAGTCACAGAGACCATCAATTCCAGTCCCCTTAACAGCGGATGTTTCAAAAATTTTCAAATTAGGATTTATCTTCAAAGCATTGTTCTTAATTTCATCTACATTACATGAAAGATGTGGAAGAAGGTCAATCTTATTAATAATCATAACATCTGCTGAGTAAAACATCGGGGGATATTTAAGCGGCTTATCATCCCCTTCGGTAGTACTCATAATAACAATCCTAACATCCTCTCCGAGGTCAAAATTTGAAGGACAAACAAGATTCCCGACATTTTCTATAAAAAGAACCTTGACATTATTCAGGTCAATCTTTTTTATCGCATTTTTTACCATTTTAGAATCAAGATGACAGGCGCCATTTGTTATAATCTGCACCGTCTGAATTTTATATTTATTAATCCGTTTTGCATCATTATCAGTCTGAACATCACCTACTATTACTCCAATATCTACCCTCCCTTTCAATCTCTGAATAATCCTTTCAAGAATTGAGGTCTTTCCTGCCCCTGGAGAACTCAATAGATTAAAAACATATATACCCTTTTGTTTTAAAGCCTTTCTGTTTTCCTCTGCAATTTCATCATTCCTCTTTAATACCTTTTTATCTAATTCAATAATTTTCATCTATTCTATCTCCAATTTTTTTATCAAAAGTTCATCACCTGAAATCATATCGCAATCCGAGTTCTCGCATGAAGGGCAATTATATGAGTAATCTTTAACTTCAAAAATATGACTGCATTTCTTACATTTCATTTTTAAAGGTATATCTATAATATCAAGTTTAGACCCTTCAAGCAAAGTTCCCTTTATAATGGTTTCAAAGCAGAATTCAAGTGCAGAAGGAATAATTGCAGTAAGTTTCCCTACTTCAAGTTTTATGGAAATCACTCTCGATATGTCTCTCTTTTTTACTTCTTCAGAAACAGCATCAAAAATATTTTTTGCAATACCAAATTCGTGCATAATTCAAAGTTTATTTCAGCCCTGGCGCATCCAATATGCTGAATACGCAGATTTTTTAAAAAAGTTGATGATTTAAAAATTTACCAAGTCTTTGCTAATATATATAGTTTATATCATCATCGGTAATAAGCATAGTCCTGTTTTTAGTAACCATTTGACCCGAATTTATATCGGACACAGACAAACTTAATTGATACAGTCCCACTTCAGCATCCTTCATATTTATTGTGAGATACTGCTTTTCTGTGGGATTCATTCCACTGTATTTATAAGAAGTTGAAATCTCTTCTTTCTCGGCTCTCATCCCAAATAATCTCCCAATCCCGGAAAACAGCCTGACAATAGCAGACCTCTTACTTTTATATTTCTCAATCTTATATTCAACCGTATAATTAGTTACTCCGGGGGCTGTGAGCCTTAAATTGTAAATTTCATAATACACATATAATGGCTGATTAGTCTTATAATGTCTGACAGGATTTGGTGTAATCTCAAATCCTCGTGATGAAAACTCAGGAGTTGTTATAAAAGTATCTATTTTTGCAGCAAGTACAATATCGCTCAACTTCAGACTATCTGGCTCGAAAGATTCTACCAAAATCATTTCCCTGCTTATTCCTGTATTTTTTGAAGATTCATCCTGTATTTCAATCGCCAGTTGATATTTTCCCGGTTTTATTTCCAAATTATTCTGCTTTACAATGTGAAATATATTCGAAGTATCAGGAAAATTATCTGTACGAAATTCATCAACAGATATTTCCCTTCTAACATCGTTCCAATCTTCATCAAATATAAAGAATCCTTTCTTTATCTTGGCGGAGAATCTTCCCCTATCGGGATTATATTGAATATATTTCTGTGGAATACCGTAATAAATCTCAAGGTGGGTATTTCCATTTTCGCCCTTAAAAGATGCAGTGTAATAATTAAATGCAAACAACTCACCGCCGTAGTTATGGTCGTAATTTTCAGGATATATCTTTTGCAAATCTTCTTCAACCTGCTGAAAGGAGATACTTGGAAACCTTGAGCCCCCTCTCCTCGACGAGAGTCCAAATTCCCCGGTAGAATATGGATCGGAAAAAACAAATGTATACTTTGAATAATACCAGATAAGGGTAAAATTATAACCTGCTTTGGGTCCACTGAAATCCAATTCAGGTCTGATTTTTATCTGTTTGTCCGGTTTTCCATAACGGATATATATTCGTCCACGGTCTGATTCCCAGCCTTCAATATCCATCTTTGGAACACTAAACTTAAGATTTGCATATGCCACTCTGCTGTAATGCTCGAGCATTCTCTCACTGAAATCAGTTAAATAGAGCGGGTCCTTGCTTCTCCAGTACTTATTGGCAAATCCTTCTTGTTCTATTCCGCTCAGAATCTGGTATTCTTCTTTCATATCATCAGGCAAAATATATTCAAGTGATTCAAAAACTATCCTTTCATCCTCATCCATCAATATTTTGGCAAGTCTGAACTCTTCAAACGCCTCTTCGCTCTTATTCGTTTCATGCAGTCCCAATCCTAAAAAAAGATGAGCATATTTATCATTCGGATTATTTTCAATAATTTTCTTCTGATGGTACATAAAAGAATCGAGGTCATTATTGTCGTAAGCAAGAATACTTAACTGAAAATTGGCACCACGGTGTTTGGGATTAATCTTGATTATTTTATCGAATGAAGAAACCGCACTCTCATAATCTTCACCAGCCCACTTGGCAAAACTAATCCCCATACCGTTAGAAGAAATCCGATTTTCGATCAAACCTTTAAATCCTGATGATATTGAAGGAATACTTCCATCTAAACTAATTCCCGAAATAAAATCATATCCTATAAATTTATCCTCTATTCCATATTCACTATAATACCTGATAAGATTATTATCATAAAATGGAGCCATTCCATAAGGACCGGGTGCAAACATATTATTATACTTCTCAAAATACTTTATATAAATATTTCCTAAATTTGATAAAACTTCAGTATTTTTCGGGTATTTTTCTGCTAAAGATTCAAAGCATTTTTTTGCATTATAAATAAATCCCCGTTTCAGGTATGTTTTTCCTAAATTTAGTCGATACTCAAAGTTCCCCGGGTCATCCCTTATTGCCCTTTTTAATTCCATCTCAGCCCTCGCTCTGCTTATCACACTTTCCTGATTCATATATATTTCTGCAAGTTTATTACGAGCATCAGAAAAATTTTTATCCAACTTAATCGATTTCTTTAATACTTCAATCGCCTTTTTAGTCTCTCCTTTACTATAATATTCTATCCCTTTATTATAATACTCAAGTGCCGTTTTATTTTTCGAATTCTGTGAAAAAACAGAAATCGAAAAACAAAAAATGAAAATGACAAAAAGTATTAAATAATTTTTCATACTCAATGACTCTTTTTATAAAATACTTTATCAATGAATAATAATAAATTTATATATAATTGTCAACAATTTCATTTTCCAATAGTTAATACTGAATAATGAAAAATAGTTATTAAATATAATTTTCTTATTCAAAAGAGAGGGGGTAGTGGAACTAAAATGTAAGATTTAAAAAAAATAATATTTGCCAATCCTGGATGGATTTATAATAATTGATAAATATAATATAAATAAACAATTAGAATCCAACCTTGGTATCTTAGTATAATGTGGGGAAAATAAGACCATGAAGAAACTAAAAATATTCAGGATTTTGAAAAAAACTGCACTTTATTTAATATAATCCTTAAAATAAGAGAAAAACTATCCTAACAGGTTGAGATTATTTTCACCTGAATCATATCCAAATTCATAAATGTTTCCCGGACCGAACTTCCTGAGCAATGCCCTCTGAGAAGTGAGTGCGGAGAGGGTCTTTTGAAGTTCTGCAAACTTTCTTCGCAAATTAGTCTCTTTCATTCTGAGCCTGGTCTCCATAGAAGACTCTCTTTTTTTTATGTTCCTGATTTTTAAATTCGATGCAGACCTCGCATCATCAATTGTTCCGCCAACAGTAACGAAACCCTCGAGTTCATCCTCAATCCTTACTGCAATTCCCTGAGCAGAATCAAATAGGTCTGTAATAGCAGATGTACCCTCTTCTAACGCCTCGCTGAATTCATCCTCGTCTTCAAGAGAAAGCAGACCACTGCGGTCAATAGAAATACCTATCTCGGTTAGATTTGCCGGATTACCGGATTCTACTGTCGATACATTGCCAGAAACTATTGTCCTTAAATTTATCTTTAATTGCCTGATAGTAAAATCACCGGTAAAAATCCCCCTCTTATATGTAGTTGGATTTACCGATGTATTTTCATTTAGATACTTAATCACATCATTATAATCCTTAATGAATGCCTGAATCTGCTCCTTAACAGTTTCTTCATCCTGAGTAATCACAAGGGTTTCTGGCTGGTCATCTTCACTTTGTGCCTTTTTAAGTGTTAGAGTCACTCCTGTAAGAACGTCTGTTATTTCATTAGAATTAGATTCTATCTGTATCCCGCTTAATGTAAAAATAGCATTCAGATTGGAAATATCGCTCTCAATATATCCTCCGGAAGTGCCTTCCGCTGATTTTCTTGTCCCGTACCCATTTACCATACCTATATCTTTTAAGAACTTTCCCCCATTAAGGTCTTTTATTTCTATAGCATTAGAACTTCCTGTCTCATCACTGACTATTGTGAGCCGTTTTGTCGTTGATGTATCAGAAATTACATTCGCACTCACACTGGCTTCAGAGTTATTAATAGCGTTCTTTATTTTTGTTAAAACTTCGGAATTAGTATCCGCTGCATCTACTTCAACTGAAATGGTTACAGCCGATTCCGAGCCAACCGTTATTGAAAAACTTACAGTCCCACCTGAACCTGCAATATCGGTTCCGGAAGATGTTATGCGGTCTGAAACAACTGTATCATTTTTCGCAATCTGGGACACAAATAAGGTGTTCACTCCAAGGGTTGCTGTGTAATCTGCCTGTGCGGTAAATATTGTGGTGTTGCTGGACTCTGCGGATTTTGCTCCTAATTCTTTTTCTGCGCCGATTTCAGTGAAACTCTTTACTCGGTCATAGAGGGTTTTTAATTTGGTTTTGAGGTCTGTTAGAGAGGTTATTCTTTTACTAATATCTTCTCTTTTGGACTCCATCTTTTTAACCGGAGCCCGCTCAATCTCCATAAATCGATTAACAAGAACATCTATACTTGGCTGATTTGTAATTGAACTAATATAAGCCATTTTCTACCTCCCGGAAAATCAGCCAAAGTAGTGCCCTATAATTAGTCTAATAAATATATTACAAAATGTCAATAAAATTCTTTAAATATTTGATTCTTCAGGAATTTTGTTTGAAAAGAGTAGGGGCGAAGCATTTTTTTGTCTATGCTGTAAATTTTTCGAAAACTCTTTAGTCGAATGCTTCGCCCTGGTTGATAATGTGAAATTGTTTCACCGAGCATAAATCCACCCTCAGCGGTTGTTTCCAGTATTAAAGAGACTTTTAAGTTCCTCGAACCAATTTAAAACTACATTGATTTGACTTGTGGTCGATTCCTCTGCGGTCCCAGTCGTAACCATCAGGAACCGGTCGCCATCGGGATGAATATCGTATGCCGGAGTAACCGTACTAATAGAGTACTGTCCTTCGAATAGCTCCTTCGGCGTCCCCAATTTTAAAGTTGGCTCGCTCTGAAAAGAGACGGCCATCATCTTATCCCCGCTGCGGTAGAAAAGTTCCTGTCCATCCGGCGCCCACATTGGTTCGGTACCGCCACCTGTCGAAACCTGCCACTCACGCCCCGGACCAGGATAGGGCTTTATATAGACTTCGAACTGACCCGATTTATCCGATATATAAGCCAGCCAGTTACCGTCGGGTGAAAACATCGGCGAGCGTTCATTAGCGGATGTATTGAGGAAAGGCGATTTGGTACTGTCCTGCATATTAAATACAGATATGTCTCTTTGGGTAGTCGGATTTATTTCATAGAAGGCTAATTTATTATCAGGCGACCATGAGTTGCCATATTGACCGAGTTCATCTGATAGAATAAGCTCCGCCTGCCCAATGCCGTCCGCCCGTTTCCAGTAAAGGTTGTAAATTCCGTCGCGGTTAGAAGCAAACGTCAGCCGTTCGCCGTTCGGAGTCCAGGACGGATATCCATTGTAGGATCCTTCAAAGGTAAATGGGGTTTGCGTCCCACGCTCTACATCATGAATCCAGATGTTTTGGTTACCCACTTCATCAATGAAAAAAGCCACCCATCTTCCATCTGGCGAGATGCGGGGAAACTGGTATTGGCGCCGCTCAGCCGTCATAGGTTTGGTAATTCCCTTACGGTCTACCCAGACCGGGGTCCGTCCGACCGTCCCCGCCTCTCCGCCGAGGCGATACACAAGCGAGCCGTTTATGGAAAAACTGAAATGCGCGGGACCACCACCTCCTACATAGACATTATTTAGAACCGTCATCTCACCGCCGGTTACCATAAGTTTTTCCAAATCGAACGGTACCGCGATGATTCTGCCCGCCCGCGTATAAAAGATATGTCCTGTCGGAGAATAACGTGCATCACTGCCTGATTTTATTAAGGTCTGCCGTTCGTTTGTCTCCAGGGAAAGCAGGGCAATACTTGAACTATCAACAGTTCCTCTCCATATTGTGAAAAGAACTGCCTTAGAGCCCGGAAGCATCTCGGGCCAGCGATGGGCGAGTTCTCCTTGCTCTATCTCAGGTTTGGTCAATTCTTCCGGAGTCCCCCCGAATGCCGCGATACGCATGAGACCCGAACCTGTCCTTCCAAAAATTATGGTGTTGTCGTCTCCCCAGCTACCACCCCGGTGAGTTTCTCTGACGTCATAGAGGGTAACAGGATTGCCGTCTGGAAGTAATAGTATTTTAAGCCACCTGTTATCGGCAAAAAAACCCACCCATCTATTATCGGGGGAGAAGAAAGGGTGGATGCCACCCTCAGTTCCTTCGAGTGGTGTGACATCAATTTTATCCATATCACGCAAATTGAGTTTTTGACCTTCGCCTGAAGTGGAGGAATAGACCAGGTGTTTGCCGTCTGGCGAGATTTTTAAACGATGACCAGCTCCAGAAGGAGCCCAATCTTCACCCGGAGAGAGGGGAATGTAAACGCGCGTAACCGGCTGTGGCGGAAGTGTGGGCTGTGGCTTGAGATTCCAGATGATGAAACCAACCACAAATGCAGTGACGACCACCATCAGCGCAGAGACACTCCACGGCACAGCACGGCGCCAGCGCGAAGGTTGTTGAGCAGCCTTTTCTGTAATCGTTGTAGTTAAAATTTTGGACGTATCAATCGACTTCAAATCAATTGCTTTTAAATCCACCGGCACCTCGTCCACGTGCTGGTAACGAGCATCAGGCTCTTTCGCCATCGCCTTGGCAACAATCCCATCCAATGCTATCGGCACACCGGTCCGCAGGGCAGTGAGGGGTTCTGGGTCAACGTTCAGAATAGAATAAACCATTGCCGTCTCATATTCGCCTTTGAAAGGCAGCTGCCCGCTCACCATCTCGTACAGTACAACACCCAGTGACCAGATGTCCGAGCGATGGTCCACGTGCTCACCACGAGATTGCTCAGGTGACATATATGCGATGGTGCCTAACGTTGTTCCTTCTTTTGTCAATCCCGTCCTGGCTGCCATCTTTGCCAGACCAAAGTCCATTATTTTCGCCTGGCCTTTCTCTGTCAGCATCACGTTGGCGCTCTTGATATCCCGGTGTGTGATGCCTTTTTCATGTGCTGCATTTAGACCATCTGCAACCTGACAGGCAATTTTGACGGCTTCTTTTATTTTCAGCGGACCTGAATTTATCTTCTCTTTAAGTGTCTGTCCATCGATATATTCCATCGCTATAAAGATTTCGCCTTCCACTTCATCGATTTCATAGATTGTGGCAATGTTCGGGTGGTTCAGGGATGCGGCTGCCTGTGCTTCACGAATAAAACGCGCTTTTTCTTCCTCGGTACCCAGGGCATTTGAGGGCAGAAATTTCAGTGCGACGATGCGCTTAAGTTTGGTATCCTCGGCTTTATAAACAATGCCCATACCGCCTTCACCGATTTTTTCGAGAATTTTATAATGTGAAATAGTTTCACCTATCATGTATTATTTCTCCAATTTTTTGGATTTTATTCATCCAATTCACATTTTAATAGATTTTAAAATTTATTCATAAATTTTATTTTGTCGGGGCGAACGGCCGTTCGCCCTTACATTTCTGATTATATGTTAATAATATTTACGCTATTAAATGGGTCTGTAGGGGGCGGTTCGCGAACCGCCCCTACGCCGCTCAATAGAAAAATAATTATTCATCATGAAATGCTGTCGATATGGAAGGAGGAACAACCAGACTCGAAGGAGCAGCCTTTTAATTGTTTTAAACATCACTTCAGGCTTAACAAGAGATAGGAATCAATTTTTTTATAAACCTGTATGCATTCTTAAATAGTTTTTACAAGCAGCCTTTAGAAAATAAAATTTATTTAAAATATATTAAGAATATCTTATATAAGCAATTTAAAAATTTAATTTTCTTCATTTTAATCAAAAAATCCGGATAACTATCTTATTTGCTGATTAATCAAAAATTAATACTAAATTTTATTTATGTCAAGGTTAAAGATATTTTGTCTTAACTGTATTATTTTTCTTGATTTTCATAAATACAATTGATAAATTCAAAGAAATTTTCTTATTAATAAATAGTTTTTGTCAGTAAGGTTTATGAACTAAACATAAATACTTGATTTATGAAATTCCCGAAGATTAAACTTCATAATCAGATTTTAATAGGGTTAATCTTAGGATTGGTATGCGGGCTTCTATTTGGAAAGGATATTATCTGGGTTAAGCCAATCGGAACAGCGTTTATTCAACTTATCACTATGGTTGTTGTGCCCCTTGTTTTTGCATCACTCCTGGTTGGCACTGCGAGTCTTGGTGATGTTAAAAAACTCGGAAGGATTGGCGGGAAAACTTTAATATTTTTTGCTGTAACAACTGTTATAGCCGCTTTACTCGGGCTTGCTCTTGTTAATATTGTGAAACCGGGTGCTCATATTTCTCCGGAAACGAAAACTCTATTGTTGGAAAGTTTTAGAGAACAGGCAGAAGCGAGTATGGAAGGGGTAGAGAAGGCACCATCTATTTTACAGATAATCTTAAATATTATTCCTTCGAATCCGTTTGCATCCCTTTCGGAAACAAATATACTTCAGATAATATTTTTTGCAATTTTCCTCGGTATCACACTTACCCTTATCCCCTATAAAAAAGCCGAAGTTATCTTAAAGTTCTTTGAGGGCTTGAGTGATGCAATGATTAAGATGGTATTGATTATAATGAAGGCTGCACCTTTTGGAGTGTTTGCTTTGATTGCAAGTATAGTAGGTGAATTCGGAAAGGGGGTAATCTTTTCACTTTTTTTGTTTATTCTGGTTGTCAGCGCTGGCTGTATTATTCATCTTTTTACGGTATATCCTCTGGTTTTAAGGTTTTTATCGAATTTTAGTATTTCGAAATTTTTTAGTGGAATAAGACCTGCTCAATATATAGCATTTTCGTCCACGTCGTCTGCGGCGACACTTCCTGTAAATATGCAGGTTTGTGAAGAAAATCTCGGTGTTTCTCCTGAGATATGCAGTTTTGTTCTTCCTCTTGGAGCAACAATAAATATGAATGGGAGTGCAATTTATCAGGGTGTCTCGGCAGTGTTTATAGCAGGGATTCTGGGCATTCATCTAAGTATCACTCAGCAGATTTCGATAGTATTTATAGCAATCCTCAGTGCGGTTGGAACGGCTGGTGTTCCTGCTGGCTCTATTATTATGCTTGCCGTAGTTTTAAGGGCGATCAATATTCCCATAGACATGATTGCACTGGTTCTTGGGGTTGACCGAATTGTGGATATGTTCAGGACTACTGTCAATATTACCGGCGATGCCTGCTGTGCCGTATATGTAGCATCATCAGAAGGTGAACTTAAAGAAGATAAAAGAGAAATCAAGGAGTAGATAGCAAGATTGCTTTTAGCTGTTAGCTTTTAGATATTAAAAAGATGGCAGTCAATATTTGGAGGGATGTAAACTTAAAGACTTATGATAAAATTATCGATGAGTTATTATACATTTAACGAATGCTTAACAAATTAATTACCCTAAAATTGCAATAGGTTATTTAAAATTAATATAAACTGATAATTATTTAAATAAAATAAGCGCTAAAAAAAATCGACCTTTTTGTCATTGCGAGTCCCGAGTACTCGGGACTCCTCGCAATGACATTTTATTTTTTAAATTTTAGTAAAACATTCGGTTTTTTGGAAATTATTATTCTTGTATCGCAATTTTCAGGTAATTATCAAGCTAAAAGCTAATAGCCAACAGCAATTTATGAATAATTCAGATTGAGAGAAAATTTTATGGAAGTTATCGTATTCTCTTTTGGTGGATTGGGTGTTCTCCTTTTGTTAGGTAAATATATAAGAATAAAGGTTAAACTATTTCAAAAATTTTTTATACCTTCATCTGTCATAGGGGGGCTTTTGGGTTTATTGTTAATTCAGGTTCTTTTGTCATTAAATAAATTTCCCCTTCTTGATAAAATTATTTATGTATGGAGAACATCTCCTGGTTTTCTGATAAGTATAGTATTTGCTACATTATTTTTGGGCAAAAAAATCCCAAACATAAAGACAATCTGGAGACTTGGTGGAATCCAGCTTTATTATGGTCAGACTGTTGCATGGGGTCAGTATGTTGTGGGTCTCGGGCTTGTATTGATATTGCTTGGACCTGTTTTCCATATTAACCCAATGTTTGGGGCATTGATAAACATAGGTTTTGAAGGAGGGCATGGAACTGCTGCTGGATTAGTTGAGTCCTTCAAGTCTCTGAATTGGGAAGAGGGGATGTCCCTTGCCCTTGGTTCTGCTACAATTGGCGTATTTGCAGGTGTAATAATAGGAACAATACTTATCAATATTGCCTGCAGGAGAGGAGAGACTGAAATTTTAGAAAAACCAGAAAAGATTCCCGAGAATTTTTTAAGAGGCATCCCTTCAAAAGAGAAGAGAGAAAGTGCAGGAGTGCTCACAACTTCAGTTGAGTCTATTGAACCACTTGCTTATCATACTTCTTTTATAGGTCTTGCAATAATAATAGGATATTTTATACGGCTGTTATTAATTTTTATAGAATCCTTGCTTTTTACCCCCTTAGGACTGTTTAAGATTATGGAGTATTTTCCCTTATTTCCACTTGCAATGATTGGAGGAGTAATCATACAGATAATTATGAATAAACTCGATAAACAGGATACCATTGATAACAAACTGATGATGAGGATTCATGGTCTCTCGCTTGATTTCCTTATAGTTGCGGCACTTGCTGCAATTTCGATACAGGCAATTTGGGCTGAAATAGTACCTTTTGTTCTTTTAATGATTGTGGGAGTGGGCTGGAATGTCTTTTGTGTTCTTGTTATTGCACCGAGAATATTTCCTAATGCAAAATTTGAGAGAAGCATTGCAGAATTTGGTCAATCTACCGGTGTAACAGCAACAGGTCTTCTTCTCCTTAGAATTGTTGACCCTGATGCAAAAACACCAGCACTTGAGGCTTTTGGTTATAAGCAGTTACTCCACGAACCTATTATGGGAGGTGGGCTTTGGACAGGAGCCGCAATGCCATTAATTTATAATCATGGTCCATTTGCAATATTTATGTTTTCACTATCGATGTTAATTTTATGGACTATAGCATATAGATTCTTGTTTTATAATAAATAACCCACTTTCTTTTGAAAAAGAAAGGTGGTAAAGAAGAATAGAAATTTGAAAGATTTTTAATTCCTTATGAAATAAGGAATTAAAAATAAGTTAAAGTTTTTTGTGCAACTTTTTTTCAAAAAAGTTGCATTAAAATTAATAAGTTTCTGTAAATAATTAAAATACTATGCGTCATCTGCCTGATTGGATAAAGGTTAAATCTCCTATTGGAAGTAGATATAGAGAGATGAGGGGACTGCTTGAGAAATATGCTGTTAATACTATATGCCAGAGCGCATTATGCCCTAATATATGGAGGTGTTTCAACAGTGGAGGTGCTGCTTTTTTGATTCTTGGCAGGACCTGCACAAGACACTGCCTTTACTGCAACGTGTCCAACAGCAGGCCGAAAAAGGTAAATCACTCCGAAGCTATCGGAATAGCAAAAATAGTAAATTATTTCGGTATGAAACATGTATGCATCACTTCGGTAACAAGGGATGACCTTCCTGATGGGGGTGCTTATTTTTTTGTTAGAACAATAAAGGAAATTAGAAAAATTAATCCCGAAACAACAATAGAAGTTCTAATACCCGATTTTGGCGGTTCAGAAAAATCTTTAAGAAAGGTTGTTAGTGAAAAACCTGAAATTTTGAACCATAATATCGAAACAGTTGAAAGACTTTATCCTGTCATTCGTCCGCAGGCTGATTATAAGCGTTCTATTGAACTGCTTCGTAGGGTCAAAAGAATTGATGGAAATATAAAAACGAAATCGGGCGTAATGGTGGGATTTGGGGAGACAAAGGAGGAAGTTGTAGAAACAATGGTCAACCTTCGGAATGTTTCTTGTGATATACTGACAATCGGACAGTATTTAAGACCATCTGAAATGCACTGCCCGGTTATTCGATATTATCACCCTGATGAATTTATTGAGATGAAAGAAATTGGTGAAAAATTGGGATTTTCAGAAGTTAAATCAAGTCCCCTTGTCAGAAGTTCCTATCAATTAAATGAGTGATTTTAAAATGGATGATAATTTTTTATCGGAGGATATATTAAAAATTAAAAAAGGTCGGTGAAAATTCACCGACCTTTATAATTAAACAAGTTCTTTTTCTCCTATTTCCAGTGCATTTACTTTTATTTCCCTTCTTTTGTTAGTTTTATTACTATACCGATTGAAAGAAAGTTTTTTCTTCCTGTGATATATGGGCTTGGATTCAATCCTTTGATGAAAAAAGGATACATATATTGAAGCGCCCAGAAATAGGAGGAGAGCCATTACATCTATAAAGGTAATAACATTTATTAGCATAATAACCACCTCCAATTGTATTATCGGTAAAAATGATAATTCTCTTTAATTTTCATTTTAAAATTACTTCTATTATCAGTACTTTTATGAATAGATATTGTAATTAAATTCTTGATAATTATAAGAATTTGTGATATATTTAAACAATAATTTATTAACCTGATTTATTCATAAATACTATTTTTGTCATTCTGAAACACTTACTGTCATTCCGAACTTGTTTCGGAATCTATCTTCAGATTTCATATTAGATCCTGAAACAAGTTCAGGATGACAATAGTAGCGAGATTTAGTCCTGTTTCAAAAGTGATTTTATAGTAATATTAATAATATCAATAAATTGTTTAATAAAATAATGAATTTTATGAATTATTCAGGTTTACAAACTACTTTCTTTAAAAGATGAATCGGCAAATTGATTTAGTTTAACTTTAACAACTATGTGGGGACAACCCCAGGGTTGTCCCTACAAAATTTTCATTTTTTGCCATATCATCTTTAAAATAAAGTGAACTCTCCTAAAGCGGAACTGCTATAATGGATAAATAATTTTTTTTATAAAAAATTTGCTAATCGTAATATTTACAATTATTTAGAGCGTAATAATGACATTTGCAGAAAAGATATTAGCGATTAAAACTGGATTGAAAAAGGTTCAAACAGGTGATATTCTTGAAGTTGAGCCGGATTATATAATGTCTCATGACAATACAGCATCAATTATTGAGATATTTAACCAGATTGGCAAGAGAGATGTATTTAATACAGATAGACTTGTAATAATTCTTGACCACTGTGTCCCGGCGGCAAATGAAGAATATGCAAGGAATCACAAGGATATAAGAGAATTCGTTAAAATTAAGAAGGTCAAGAATTTTTATGATATAAATAATGGGATTTGTCATCAGGTATTTTGTGAGAATGGTTTTGCAAAGCCCGGATTTTTGATTCTTGGAGCAGATTCACATACCACAACATACGGAGCATTTGGATGTTTTTCTGCTGGCATCGGAAGGTCGGAGACTGCGGTTATATATACTTCCGGGAAAATGTGGCTTAAGGTTCCATCTTCCATTAAAATCATTATAGAAGGAAGTTTTCAATATTGGATTTCAGCAAAAGACCTGATACTAAAAATTGTCGGTGATATAGGCAGTGATGGTGCTCTTTATAAATCAATAGAGTTTTTTGGAGATACAATAAAAAATATGTCAATGGAAAGCAGAATGGTTCTGACGAATATGTCTGCAGAGGCAGGAGCGAAAAATGCATACATATCACCGGATAATACCACATTTGACTGGCTTGAAAAACGGGGAATTAAAGATTATGAACCTGTTTATTCGGATAATGATGCTGTTTATGAAACAATATTGAATTACAATGTGGATGAACTTGAACCTCTAATAGCCTGCCCCGATTCGGTGGATAATGTTAAAAAGATTTCTGAAGTGGAAGGAATAAAAATTGACCAGGTAGTTATCGGAACCTGCACTAATGGGCGATTAGAAGACTTTGAAACGGCGGCAGAGATATTAAAAAACAAAAAGATAGCAGATAGTGTTCGGCTTCTATTTTTTCCTGCGTCGAGGGAGATTTATCTTGAGTCACTTAAAAAAGGAATAATTAAGACTTTGGTTGAATCTGGCGGAATAATTATGAATCCGGGCTGTGGAGCCTGTCTCGGTGCTCATGAGGGGGTTCTTGCTGATGGAGAAGTTTGTTTATCAACTTCAAATAGAAACTTTAAAGGGAGGATGGGTGCAGGTGACTCGAAAATTTATCTTTGCAGTCCTGCTACTGCTGCTGTATCCGCTTTAACTGGAGAAATTACCGATTTTAGAACTAACTTCTTAAAAAAGAAGTAAGCAATCCGAAGGATAAATCCAAAGGATAAATCCGAGGGACCTGCCTATGACGGGGAATATTTAATTTTTCTATGAAAAAGAGAGTAAGTTTTCAATACTAATAAATGGAGAGGAATATTATGTTCAGTAGTGTAATACTATTAATTTTTATTTTTCTTGTGTCCTCAAATTTATCCTATTCCCAGTGGATTGAAATTTCCGACGTAAAAATAAAAAAGGAGCAGACAGAACAGGGCGGACCAAGATTAGTTATCGAGTATAATCTTAATGAACCTGAAATTTCACCTGATACTCCTGCTTATATTTTTATTCGATACAGCAAGGACT
>JAUWXV010000281.1 GCA_030616165.1 bacterium
ACGCATCCTCAAGTATTTGATCGGCTCTATCCCTAACACCACCCTTAATTCGCCAACGGATGTCAACTCCCTCTAATCTTGGAAGAAAGGAGACATAAGGATTCTTCCAATTGGATATTGTCGGTTCAAGAATCTCCGAAAGCCTGTTTTCACCAATACCTGTAGTTCTGATTATCTTAGTTAAATATACTATATCAGTAATTTTTTTCTTAAGATATGGAATAACTGATTCACTTACTATGGCTTTCATCTCTCTGGGAATTCCAGGCAACAGAATCAATGCCTTTTTACCCGACTCAATTAAGATGCCTGGTGCAGAGCCTGCAGGATTTGGAAAAAACTTTGCCCCAGAAGGTATTTTTGCAATTTCTGTTATGCTCTTTGGTAAACTTTTGTAATTTAAATTTTTGTATCTTTCTGATATTTTTTTTAATAATGAATTATCAATGACGAGTTCTTTTTTAAATATTCCTGCAATAACCTGTTTTGTAATATCGTCAATTGTTATTCCAAGTCCGCCTGACGTAATTACAAATTCAACATCATTAAGTGAGTTTTTCACAAAGAATTCTATTTCTTCTTTATCATCGCCAACAGCGATTATTCGCCTAACGGTTATCCCTATTTCCGTTAGTTTTTCAGCAATATATGCTGAATTGGTATCTACAATCTCTCCTGAAATAACTTCATCACCGATTATAATAATATCCGCTGCCCCAGTCTTGAGGGGTTTTATATTTTGTGCACGTGATTTATTCATAAAGGTAAATCCTGAAATTGCCGCTGTTGCAACTGTTCCGGATGCAAGAAATCTACGACGATTCATTTTGTTTTCAGTCATTTTGGGGGCTCTGTTCCATAGAATTGTTGGTTTATTTAAAAAATTTCATCTAACCTGGATTATTCATAAATTTTAAAATCGATTGTCAAATTTTTATGTGCAAACACAAATTTTTAAACAAAAGGAATCTACTAAATTCGTAGGGGCGGGCTTGTCCGCCTCTGGCGTGCTTAACCGCCCTTATAGTAGCTGCGTTATAAAATTTATTTATAAGGGTGAACAAGTTCACCCCTACGCGAATATGTGTTTTTATCTTTGAAGATTAATGCGTAATTTTTAATAATAATGTTAGCTTATCAAACAAAATAATAAATTTTATGAATAATTCAAATTAAATAAAGAGATTAAACCAAACCAAAAAGACGAACAAATATATTCACAAAAATTGATGTATATATACCTGCGCCAATATCATCCATCATAATGCCCCACCCACCTTTAAATTTTTCAAATTTCTTTAATGGATAGGGCTTAACAATATCAAAAAATCGGAATGTAAGAAATGCAGTTCCCCATATCAAATATGTTTTTGGAAGAAAAATAAGTGAAAATGACATTCCCACAACTTCATCAATAACAATTCTCGATGGGTCATTCCCCCACATTTTCTCTAAAACAAAACATATAAAAACACCCACAAAAAAAAGAATTGTTGAAAAAATAAATAAAAAAACCGGGTTCGAAGCATTTGAAAAATAAAGTAACAGCAGAGTAATCAAACTTGCGAAACTGCCTGGAGCAAAAGGAAAAAATCCCGTAAAAGCACCGCTCCCCAAAAATATTACTAATATTTTTATTAATAGATTTGATTGAAAAAAACCGAGTGGAGAATCCTCGGTTTTTGTCTTTAAGATTTTATCATTCTTTTTCAATATCCCCATTCTCGAAAGCACTTTATATCTCTTTTAAAACTGTA
The DNA here is from genome assembly GCA_030616165.1 of bacterium. Taxonomy (GTDB): domain Bacteria; phylum SM23-31; class SM23-31; order JAUVVT01; family JAUVVT01; genus JAUWXV01. The sequence goes on from JAUWXV010000281.1 coordinate 1,758, forward strand.
AAAAATATTTATTTTCCGACTACGTTATTGACCTTTTTTTCGCAGCTTATCATAACAAGGATAGTAACCACTGCGAAAAGAAGCATCGATTTTGTAAAAATGTTTTTATCCTTCAGGATATGTATTATAGTAGAGGCGAATGTCCGTACGCCCCTATATACTTTATACTGAGATATTGTTTTTCCGATTATAACTAAACCTCAAAGTTCTCCCATTCGTATTTGACTCTTTCCATGAGCTTTTTAAAGCGCTCCTCACCACGGATGTTTTTAAGAAATGGGTCGTATTCGTTGAGGAATGGGTAATTTATAAAACCGAAATTTACTGCATTCTCTAACCAATTCAGAGCTTCATCTTTTACATCAAGCATGGCAAATATGCCAGATATATGATGCGAAAAGCCCAGATCCCTCTGACAGGTCTTTTTGAAATCCGGAGTCATTTCCCGAAACACTTTCTCCTCATCTCCTTGAATTGCATATTTCAGTATTAGTCCGAGTTTGGCAACGACATTACCTGGATCTGTCTTCGCATTCTGATCTATTATAGTAATCGCTTCATCTATCTCATTATTGTAGATTAAAATTACCGCGTACATAAATAGACTTAAGGTATTTTCAGGGTGCAACTCATAAAATTTCCGCCATGACTGAAGCGCAAGGTTGAACTTTCCATCATAATAATAAAGACCTCCTTTATACCAGTTCGCAGGAACACTCAGTGGATCAATTTGCATAAGCCTCTCACAATAGGGAACAGCAGCAGAAATCTTTCCTGCAAACTCATAAACATGCGCAATCCCCGCTAAGGCAAAAATTTCATCCCGGTTGACTTCCAATGCTTTTTTAAAGTGATGAATAGATTCAAGTTGTTTTTCTCTAAAGAAGTCGATGAATCCCAGGACAAAATGAGCTGTGGAAGATTCGGGATCCACCAGTAAAGACTTCTTTGCATATTCTTCGGATTTAATAAGATAATCTTCTTGTTTGATACCTATATTGACTAAATTCCAATATGCAAACGCCATACTTGAATAAAGAAGGGCATTCTCGCCGATGATATCAATTGCATGCTGAAGATTTCGAAGGGCATTATTAATAGTATCTTCTGAAAACTTGGTGATTTCTTCGTTGGCTTTAAGATAATACTTATACGCCGCTACATTATCAATTGACCTCTCAGCGAGACTTTCATTCTCTTCAGGGCTTAATTTCAGCTTAAGCGCGTCGACAATTTTCCGTGAAACTTTCTCCTGAATATCAAACACATCATCCAGTGTTCCGCTGTATTTCTCCGCCCATAAATGCTTATCATTGATTGAGTCTATTAACTGTGCTGTAATTCGAAGATTATTCCCTGCTTTTCTTACACTCCCTTCAAGAACATATTGCACTTTGAGTTCTTGACTAATTTTATTAATGCTCTTCTTTGTACCTTTTAACATCATTGCTGAGGTTCGTGAAATAACTCGTAATGTATGTATTTGAGATAAGTCTGTGATAATCTCCTCTGTTAATCCATCACTGAAATATTCCTGCTTTGGGTCGGGACTCATATTTACAAAGGGGAGAACAACAATCGATTTTTCCTGCTTTTCTGAAATAGCCACGGAAGACGGCATCTTTTTTAATTCCTGAAGAAGTTCATCAATGTTTTGGTAACGTGAATCTAAATTTTTGACAAGTGCTTTACAAACAGTCTTTTCTAATTCCTCAGGTACATCCTTCATAGGTTCAGGCTCAACATTCACTATAGAATACATCATAGCAGATTCATATTCACCCTTAAATGGTAATTGTCCAGTTAACATCTCGTACATTACTACACCAAATGACCATATGTCTGTTCTTGTATCAATTTCAAAACCTTGAAGCTGTTCAGGTGCCATATATGCAATTGTTCCTGCTGTGCCAGTCTTTGTTAATCCAGCCTCATCTTTTAACTTCGCAAGTCCAAAATCCATAACTTTGACCATGTTTTCATTATTTATCATGATATTTTCAGATTTGATGTCCCTGTGGATAATATCCTTATCATGAGCAGCTTTTAACGCCTTCCCGATTTGAATCGAGTATTCTACTGCCTCATCAATTCCAAGTTTTTCTTTCTTAGCTTTAGCTTTAAGTGTCATACCATCAACGAATTCCATAACAATAAAATGTGTATCTTCAAACTCTTCAATCGCATGTATTGTGCAAACATTCGGATGGTTTATCTTGGAAGCAGCCTTTGCCTCTTTTAACAATCGCTTGAGAGCCTTTTCATCATCTACAAGATGGCTTGGTAAAAACTTTAACGCAACCAGCCTGTCAAGTTTCATGTCCTCCGCCTTATACACCACACCCATCCCACCTTCACCGAGTTTTTCGAGGATTTTATAGTGGGAAATGGTTTTGCCAATCATAAAAATCCTTTAACCAAAGTTATTTTTTATCTAAATGACCTTTTTACAAAAAGAATAAACGTTTGTATTCTATATAATTAGTCTGAAATAAAGGAAAGTATTTTAATCTGTTAATCTTTTCACAATTATAAATCAGAGGGAATAAAAACTCGGTAAAACCTTAAAGCAATAGCCCAAATATGCCGTCTATTTTCAAAGATATAGATAATCCCTGTGAGCGCAGTAAAGAAAGTAACCAATAAGGCTGCTTTGTCAATTAAGTTTTGAAACATTTGAGAATCAAGACCGCTAATCGATTTAATATTAATGTAAATCAATATTAAATAAATAAGTAACATCTGACTGAATGTTTTCCATTTTGCCAAATTGGCGGTAACCACAGGTTTTTTGGTGGCATTTGCATAAAACCTGAGTCCAGTTACTAAAAAATCTCTTAAAACTATAACCAATACTACCCATAATTTTATATAATTTAATATCCAGAAAGAAATTAATGCAGATGATATCA
>JAUWXV010000142.1 GCA_030616165.1 bacterium
AGCGGTTAATACTTCTCCTTTTAATTCTGCTAAATCTGATTTCATTTATTTTTGACTCCAATTTTAATACATTAAAAAAACTTTTTTAAAAAAACTGCAAAGATAACTAAAAATTTGAATATTATTAAAATTCATATATTAATATATGAACAATTAATCATAAAAGCAATAATATTTTGATTATAATTCACAATTAACATATATAACTGTATATTGATTTATTTTAATTTCCACAACTATGTATGGATAACCCTGGGGTTGTCCATACTAAATTATTCCATTTTCACCCTGTTCACATTCTTTCGTTTCAACTTGTAATGTAGAATGAGTAATCCGAAAATCTTTCTCTAAAATCTGTTCTGCTTTTTTTAAAGTAGAATTAATATGTTCTTCAGTATATTCACAGTTTAAAATTAAGTGTCCAGTGAGTATATATTTACCGCTTGCGATAGTCCATATATGAAGGTCGTGAATTGATTCAACCACTGGAATTGATAATAAGGCTTTTTCAACATCCTTAAAATTTATCCCTGCTGGCGTACCTTCCATCAGAATATTAATAGTTTCTTTTAAAAGTCTTATTGAACTATAAGCAATCAGACAACAAATTAATAAACTTACAATAATGTCAGCATAAAACCATCTCGTAAAATACATTATCAATCCTGCGCTTATAGCTCCAATAGACCCTAATATATCACCAAGAACATGCAGATATGCACCTTTTACGTTTAAACTATCTTCTTTAGAACGAGATAATATAAATCCAGAAAAACCATTAGCTGTTAAACCAGCAATGGCAATAAAAAGCATTTCAATGCTTTTTATTTCAGGTAAATTTCCAAGTCTCTCATAGGCTTCATAAACAATAAAAATAGCAATCAAAACAAGAGTTGCACCATTAATGAAAGCAGCCAATATTTCTGCTCTGTAGAAGCCGTATGTTTTTTCAGGAGTTCTGGGCTTCTCACTCAGCCGCATTGAAAATAGACTTAATCCTATGGCTAACACATCCGTAAGCATATGCCCGGCATCACTGAGCAGTGCTAAACTATTAGTGAATATACCACCTAAAACCTCTACTATTAAGAAGATAAAAGTAATAATAAATGCAATCCTCAGACGGCTTTTACTTTCAGTTCTGCTGTAATTATATTTAAGATTATTTGACATTCTTTTTACTGCTTATTTTGATATTACACCCTTTATCAAAATTAATGCTTTCTCTAACTGTAAGAAATATGTTTATTTAAACGTTATCTACAACTCTACTTAACTTTTCTGCGACCTGCTTTGATATTTCATCTAATTCTGTATTAGGAATAACCGAAAGCATATCTTTCGGATTGATTGCAGAAACTATAGTTTTACCCTCTTTGTTTTCATATATTATTACATTACACGGCAACAAAAGACCAATATCTTCCTGCGCCTGTAATGACTTATATGCAAAAGAAGGATTGCAAGCTCCAAGTATAATATATTTATTAAAATCTACATCCAGTTTCTTTTTCAACGTTGCTTTTACATCAATTTCTGTCAAAACACCAAATCCCTCTTTCTTCAATTCTTCAGTTACTTTTACAATGGCTTCCTCATAGGTTAGATGAACTTCTTTTGTAAATGCGTAATTCATATTTATTCCTCTCTATTTTATAATTATAGGTTGTTTTTCATTACCTTTTTTTAATCAGGAAAATCTTAAAAGTATAAAACTTAAGTTTTATTGCCTGAATATCGCAATAGAATAAAAAAGCTATAAAAAATGCCTCCAATTTATTATATTATAAAAAGTTATCGTAAAAATTACAAATAAAAATAGAGCTCCCAAAAAAGTAAAATAAAAACTGAATTATCGAAATACAATTTAACAATTGGGGGTGGATATTTCAATATTTTTATTGAAAAGTTAAAGTATGCTCTTTACCTTCAAATAAGAGAGTATAAAAATTTCTAAGGTAAAAACTTTAGGGCTTTCCGACTTTTTATGATGATTACCTGAAAATTGATAAGGAATAGAGAAAAAAATGCAAGGTATTTGACTTCGCCAAAAATCTTACCTACCATGTTCCATTTCTATATTAAATCCATTTAAATATGTAATTTAATTTATAACTGTTAATCACACTTTTTATTTTTAAAAATTTACATTATCACAAAATCCAATAAATATTCATTTTATTTATTGAAAGCAAGACAAAATATCGTATTCCATATATCCGCAAGGAGTTTTACTGCAGGTTCTGCAGAATTATTTCTTGCATTATCAGATTTATTAAAATCGTCTTCGTATGTTCCTATGATAATAGGAACAGCCTGAGCACGGGAATTAAGCTGCATCTCATTAAGTCTGGGGATAATATTATTTACTGCTTCAAATGGAGTTTCGCCCAATTTCTTGACAGAATAATTTGAAATAATTAAATTTTCCATTCCCGGTCTTTCGACCCCGTGAACACTGAATCTTTTTAGTTTTAATGGTGGTGGAAGTAACTGTGCCAGTAGAGCATTATTCACAGCATGCACGGGACAAGCGTAATCCTCTATGTAGTGTGCAAGTGTACCCATATGTCGTGCCGCCTCTTGTATTTCGTTCACTTTAAGGAGTTCTATAGATTTTTCCATAAAATAAGTGAGTATGAAAAAATCTGGAACATTATCAAAGGTTAGTATGTTTCCCATTATATCACCTGATAATACTTCATCTGCATGATGAAATGTTGCGTCAGTTTTAATATATGGTATTTCAATATATGGCTTAAGAGCCTCTCTGAATTCTTTTCTTCTATACATATCTGGATAGAGACAATATGTATAAACAATGGAATCACCATATACCGATAGTAAGTCTGTTTCCCACCCGGGAAGGAGATTATAAGCCTGTCTGCTTATGATTCTGTGATTTTGTGAACCCCATCCAAACAGTTCTATTGGTGTAGTAAAGAAAAATAATAATAGGAAAAGGCAAAATAAGAAATAAATTTTTGATCCCATTTTTAATGATATTGATAATTTCATGTTATTTTCCTCCATTTGTAATTATTCCGGTTATAAAAGTTTGGTGAACTTTGAATTTGCTAATTTTTTGTAAAAAGAATTGAGTAAAAATTCTCAAAAATAGATATAATCAATAATAACATCTCCGACAGCTTTCAAGCTTTCAGAACTGCACTTATCAGGCGTGTCCTGAATTGTATGCCAGTATTGATAATCAAAGTCAATTATATCTATAGATGGAATACCTGCTTCTTCTGCAAGGATGCGGTGGTCATCTAAAATATCGCCGTTAATCCCTGGAACAAATTGTTTAATTCCTAATTTTCGGGCACGATTCCAGATGTCGTTTACAAGACCAGAAAAGTAATAATTTGAAAATACTTCTTTCTGGATTCTCAAATCTCTATCTCCAATCATGTCAAGTAAAATAGCACATTCATAACCTTTGTAAGGTAGGTTTTTAGAAAAGTATCTTGAACCTAAAAAATATTCATCATAATTGCCCTCTTCTCCGTAATCCTCACCATCGAAGAATATAACGTCAATGGTAACTGGAGGAGGAAATTTACTCATAATTCTTGATAATTCAAGAAGAACCGCTATCCCGGATGCACCATCGTTTGCTCCTAATATCGGCTTATCTCTGTTCTCTGGGTTTTTATCCCTGTCTGCTCTTGGTCGTGTATCCCAATGCGCACATAGAATTCTTCTCGAAGTCTGACTTTGAGAAGAAACAAATGTTCCAATTATATTTGCAAGGTGAAGGGTTTTTTTATTTTTCAAATCATAATGGGTAAACTTTTGAACAGATGTATATTTAGTAAATTTTTTCATCTCTTCAATTAAGAAATTCATGCAAAGTTTATGTCCTTTTGAAGATGGGTTTCTGGGACCAAAATCGCACTGCTTTTTAAGATATTCAAAAGCAGTTTTTTCATTGAAAGTTATTTTATCTTGCGATGAAGAACACAAGAAGAAAGTAAAATATATTAAAATGAAAAGGGAATATATATGTTTTCTCATTGTTAGATTAGAAGATAATGGTATGACAGTTTATAAGAATAGAAATATTTTAAAGCCCCGGTTCGATAAATCGAAATCCCTACATCTAATAATAATGTGTTATTATTATATTTGTAGGGGCTTGATTTATCAAGCCCTTTTTTATAATTTTTAAAAATAAATTTTGAAATTAAAATATTTATAAATCATTAAGAACGAATTACCCTTAACGGTGTATTTGCTGTGACAGATGAGTACCCTTTTTCAAAAAGAGAGCAAGTTTAAAATTTACCAAAGTTTTTTAATAGTAATTATCATTTTCTTCTTTTCATGAGTTCTGCTTTTTCTTTCCATGCTGCCACAATCGGACTTGCAACGTAAATTGAAGAATATGTTCCTGTAATAATACCAATAAGGAGTGCAAATGCAAAGTTGTGGATAACCGGCCCACCAAATATAAAGATTATAACTATGACAAAAAGGGTGGTTAAACTTGTGATAATAGTCCTGCTTAAAACTTCATTGATACTTTTATTAATAATAACCTCATTCTTTTCTCTGCGGAGGAGTTTCAAACTTTCCCTGATTCTGTCAAAAACAACGATGGTATCATTAAGTGAATATCCAACAAGTGTCAGGATTGCGGCTACTACTGGCAGAGAAAACTCTACGTTCAAGATCGAAAATATTCCCACAGTAACTAATACGTCATGTATTAATGCGGCTACTGCACCAATAGCAAACTTAAACTCAAACCTCCAACTGATATAAATACCCATTAGCAGAAACGCAAATATTACAGACAAGATCGCTCCCTTGACAAGTTCTCTCCCTATTTTGGGACCGACTTCTTCTACTCTTCTAATTTCATAAGGATTATCAGGAAAATCTCTGGATAAAACATCCTGAATTAACACAGCAGTGTTTTCACCGCCTCTTTGGATTTCTGCCTTTATCAAGACCTCACGAGTATTTCCAAACATTTTTATTTCGCTGTTTCCAAGATTTACAGAAGATAATGAATTTCTTATTGTTCCTACATCAATATCTTTCTGAAATTGTAATTGTATTATTGTTCCTCCTACGAAATCTATTCCAAAATTTGGTCCCTTATTTATTATCAGTGAGATGAGCCCGATTAATATTACAAAACCGGAAATGAAAGATGCTATTTTTCTCATTTTCAGGAAGTTGAAGTTTGTATTTTTTAAAATCTCTATCAATTTTTCTCCCTATCTTTTGTATTTATTATTAATTGAATATAGGAACTTTAGGGTGGGCAGGCAGTCTGCCCCCATACAAACACCTTATCTTTTCTCATATAAGTTATAGTATATAAAATATATGTTCATTTTCTGAATAATTGTATTAAATACTTACAGTTTTAACGACATATCTCTCGGTAATAAAATCAAAAATCAGTCGTGTGAAAACAACAGCAGTAAACATACTGCATATAATTCCGATAGATAAGGTAACAGCGAATCCTCTTATTGGTCCTGTTCCAAATTGATAAAGGACTATGGCAGTTAAAAATGTCGTCAAATTTGCATCGAAAATAGTAACAAATGCCCTTGAATAACCCGCATCTATTGCAGCTCTAACAGTCTTTCCGGTTCTGATTTCCTCTCTTATTCGTTCAAATATCAGAACGTTAGCATCTACCGCCATCCCGAACGTCAGGACTATACCGGCTAATCCTGGGAGGGTTAACGTTGCGTGGAAGCCCGCCAGTATAGCCATAATGAAAATAATATTTAGTAAAAGGGCTAAAACGGATAAGAATCCCGCAAAACGATAATAAAAAATCATAAAAAACATAACAATAAGGAATCCCGCCACAGCTGAAAGGCTCCCCTTTCTTATCGAGTCTGCTCCTAAGGAAGGTCCTACAGTTCTTTCCTCGATAAAATCGACTGGGACAGGTAGAGCACCGGCACGCAGAACAATTGCAAGGTCTTTTCCTTCATTCATATCACTCATACCTTCAATGACAGATTCTCCATTAGGGATTTTCGACCGTACTACTGGAGCGGACATAACTTTTTCATCCATAACTATTGCTATTCTGTTTCCGATGTTTGCTCCCGTGACCCTCGACCACACCCTCGCTCCTTCGCTGTTCATTGTCATAGTGACCTCTGGTTTGCCAGCAGTAGTTGGATTATATCCGCTACCTATTCTCACATCTGCATTAGTTATCACCGAACCTGTTAACTCCGGTTCTTTCTTCACAAAGTAAAGATAATAGTAATTCATATTAGCCTCAAATACGGGCTCATTTGACCATAAAAATTCAGAATCTATTGGTATAAGTCTTTGAATGTCTTCTGATGAGATTATTTTTTTAACAGCATTTAAATTATTTTCAGCAATCCCAATCTCTCCACGCAAATTCACAAGCATAGCTGAAAAAGGTCTTTCTTCTAAAATTTGCTTATCTATTAATAAAGACTCTGCGTAAGCACCTTCTATTGGGATATCACTTATCTCTTCATCGCCAAAAAGCTCAGCAAGACTGATAAGACTGTCTTCACGAACACTTTGAGCTTCTTCAACAATTTGTATGGTGTCCTCTTCTGATTTATTAATGATAGAATCAACGATAACCTGGTCTATCTTCTCTCTTCTGAATTTAAGATAATCATTTATTTTTCTTAATACACTGCTCGTAGTTTCATCATCTTTTAATAATTGAAATTCTAAAAGGGCTGTTTTCCCAATCAATTCTTTTGCCCTTTCAATATCCTGAATACCGGGGAGTTCAACTATGATTCTCTTGTGACCAACTTTTTGTATATTGGGTTCTGCTACTCCAAACTGGTCAATTCTATTGCGCAGTATCTCCAAGGTTTTGTCTATTCCGTCTTCTGCCTCTTTTTGAAGATATTCATTAATATTATCGTAACCTCTCATATTTATTTCGTAATATCTAATTAAATTTATCTTTTCTTCTTCTATCAGTCTGTCAAGTATATCATAGAAATTTTCATTGGGATTTTCGGTTTCCTCTTCTTTCAATTTTTCAAAAAATATATTAAATCTTTCATCCTTGTTTTTTGCTAAAGTTTCAAAAAGTTTTACTAAGTCAACTTCTAACACCAGATACATACCACCCTGAAGGTCAAGTCCTCTTTTTATAACCTTCCTCTGTGTATCTTTCAGTTTCCCCTGCAGTAAAAGTTCTTCTCTTTTTTCAAGACTCATAGTTTCAAATCTTATTGTCGGGTATAGATAATATAATGAAAATATAATTGCTATTATTACAAGTGCCCACCTAAATTTATTATTCCTACGCATTACAAAAAAACCTCCTTAACATATTACAATGCATAAAAAATTTTACATATATTAAAATTTAAATAAGAAATTCAATTAAGTCAAGTTCTTAAATTTTTTAGATATTTTGAGATTTATAATGTCAAAAGTTTTTTTGCGCAATTTTTTTTACAAAAAAAGTTGCAAATTAAGAAATTTTACTTCCAGTATCAATTTCTCTGTCAGTTGTTAAAAGTGTAAGTTTATCGCCATAAGTAGCCGCTAAAAGCATTCCATTTGATGTTTCACCCATCAATTTAACAGGTTTAAGATTTGTTACAATAATTATTCTTTTCCCTATCAATTCATCAGGCTCGTAATATTGAGCCACCCCTGCTACTATTTGTCTTTTTCCTTCACCGTCATCTACTTCAAATTTTAAGAGATTTTTTGCACCTTTAATTCTTTCGCAATTTGTAACGGTGGCAACCCTTATATCTATCTTTTTAAACTCTGAAATATCAACATAGTTCACTTCTTCTTTTTTGGATTTCAGTTGCATACTTATACTCCTTAATTTTTCTATTTCTGGTTCTATTTCAGAATCTTCTATTTTCTTGAATAAAATTTCAGGTTTGCCGAGTATATGACCTGGTGAGAGTTTATCTCTGATATTATCACCCCATTTTAGATTATTTAATTCTGCATCGATATTGAGAATTTTTCGTATCTTTTCTGAAGTAAACGGCATAAATGGATACATAAGCAGTGCGAGTGAGCCAACAACCTGAATACAAACATATATCGTTGTTTTACACCGCCCGACGTTATCTCTAATATTTTTCCAGGGCGCTTCATCATTGAAATATTTATTTCCTGTTCTCGCTACGTTAATAAGTTCCTTAACTCCGTTTCTTATCTGAAAATTTTCAATAAACTCCCCAATAACTTTGAAAGACTTTTGAGAGGTTTCAAGCATCGCTTTATCGCTTTCTGACAGGTTTTCAGGATGAGGTATTCTGTTATCAAAATATTTCTCAGCAAACGTAAGGGTTCTATTAATAAAATTCCCTACAATATCGGCAAGCACAAAATTATTTCTTGCCTGAAAATCTTTCCATGAAAAGTCTGTATCTTTTGTTTCTGGAGAAATGGATGCGAGACAATATCTTAACGGATCAGGCGGGAATTTTTCAAGATAATCGTCGAGCCATACTGCATAATTTTTGCTTGTTGAGAGCTTGTTTCCTTCAAGATTGAGAAATTCGTTTGCAGGAACATTTTCAGGAAGAATATATTCGGTGTATGCCATAAGCATTGCCGGAAAAAATATGGCATGAAAAACAATATTATCCTTTCCGATGAAATGTATGAGTTTGGTATTTTTGTCCATCCAGTATTTTTTCCAGAGGTCGGGTTTGCCTATTTTTTGAGCCCATTCTTTTGTTGAAGATATATATCCAATTGGAGCGTCAAACCAAACATAAAGAACCTTTCCTTTCGCATTTTCGAGAGGAACTGGTACACCCCAATCAAGGTCTCTGGTAACTGCCCTGTCTTGGAGTCCCTCCTTAAACCATCCATTGCAAAAGTTTACAACATTTTCCTTCCATCCCTTTTTTGAATTTATCCAGTTTTCAAGTCTTTCCTGGAATTCACCCAATTTTAAAAACCAGTGTTTTGTTTTTCTGATTTCGGGTGTATTTCCACATAGTTTGCACTCTGGTTCGATAAGCATTGTCTGTTCTAACCATTTTCCACACGATTCGCATTGATCTCCCCTCGCTCCCGCTGTCTTGCAGTTTGGACATATTCCTTCAACATAACGGTCAGAAAGAAATCTTTTATCATAAACACAGTAAAATTGTCTTGTAGTCTTTTCTGTTAAATAATCTTTTTTATATAGCGTTAAAAAAAAGTCTTGAGAAGTTTCGTAATGTAATTGATATGATGTTCTTGAAAAATTGTCAAAACTTATTCCAAACCTTTTAAAACTTTCTTTATGCAATTGATAATATTTGTCAACAATCTCTTTTGGAGTGATACCTTCCATTTCCGCTGTGATGGTAATTGGAACCCCATGTTCATCTGTCCCGCAGATGTATAAAACATCCCTTTTCATCAGTCGCTGATATCGGACATAAATATCAGCGGGAAGATATGCCCCGGCGATATGGCCCAGATGGATTGGTCCATTTGCGTATGGTAGTGCGCTTGTTACGAGATATTTTTCTTCTTTCATAATATTTTTATATTGCTTTTTAAAACAAAAGCCGAACCTTCAAGCCCGGCTGTGGAAACATCCTTTAGGTTCTTATGGATTAAATCTAAAACTATTTCTCTCTTTTT
>JAUWXV010000331.1 GCA_030616165.1 bacterium
GAAAAGAGCAGATTTTATGATGCAGTAATAACTTCCCTGAACACAGCGATAATACTTGCTGAACGATACGGCAAAATCGCAGAAGATATGACTCAAAAATATAAAGGGACTCGTAAGAAAGAACTTCAGTTAATTGCCCAAACTTGTAAAAGGGTTCCTGAATATGGGGCAGAAAATTTGTACGAGGCGATTCAATCTTTTATACTCTTGTGGATGGTGATGAATCTTGAACAATCGCCTAACCCTTATGCTTTTTCGGTGGGGAATATTGATAGGATTCTCCAGCCATTTTACCTGAAGAAAAAAATTTCATGGGAACTGTCAGTAGAGTTAGTGCGTCACTTTTTAACCCTATTTAATGTTGGAGACAGAAATTGGGCTATATCTCAGAATTTAATGGTTGGCGGTAGGGATGAAAAAGGTAATGACCTTACCTGTGATATGACTGAAATTGTGCTTGATGCATATTTTGAATCTAACAGTCCACAACCGAATCTTTCGGTAAAACTTCATAATAATACACCGGAATCTCTATATAAATCGATTAATCGTTTCTTTTTTACTATTGGACATAGCACTCCTTCTCTTTTTAACGATGACAAGATGTTTATTGTGTTAAAGAATAAAGGGATTAAAGATGAGGATTTAAAAGATTATAGTATTAGCGGGTGTCAGGAACCGTTGATTATGGGGAAAGAATCGGGTAATACGACCAATAGTTGGCTGAATCTGGCAAAAATTTTAGAACTCACACTTAATAATGGTAAATCACTCATCTCAGGCAAAAAGATTGGCTTATCTTATAGGGAATTGGGAATTAACAATGATACTTTTAATTCACTTGAAGTGGTGAAGAAAGCATTTTATAAACAACTTGATTATTTCGTTAATAGAATGGTGTGGGCGGCAAATGGCTGTACCAGGGCTCTCGCAAACCTGCCGGTTCCATTTTTATCTGCTTTTATGTGTGGATTAGATTCAGGAATAGATATTAGGGATTATAGGGGAAAGGATTCTCCTTATAATGGCTCTGGATGTCTGATTCATGGGCTCACAACCGTTTCTGATTCTTTCTCCGCAATAATGTATATGTTTGAAAAGCGAAAAGACCTTTCATTTAAAAATTTAATTGATGCATTAAGAACCAATTTTCGAAAGGATGAGGAACTGCGAGCCTTTCTGCTTGGTGCCCCGAAATACGGAAATGATGACGATTATGCAGATATTGAGGCTGTTGAATTGTGCAGAAAAGTCACAGATAAAATAAACAATCAGCGGAATATATTCGGTAGTCGGTTTAATGCAGACTGGAGCACACCATCGACTCATCTTCTTTATGGATACTGGACTGGAGCAACTCCTGACGGCAGGCTGTCAAGGGAGAGGTTGAATTTTGGTCTTGACCCTTCGGTGGGAACAGCAAAAAGGGGACTCCTGCCGAGGGCTGTCTCTTTACAAAAACTTCCAACAGAAAATATGTTCGGCGGTTGTGCTTATAGTCTTGGGATTGAACCGGATTTATTTAGTCCTGATAAAAGTAATCGGGAAGAAATTTTCCGCTTAATTATAAATAGTATATTTGGTTTTAACAGCAAACCAGGTCGAGAAGGTGGATTTTATGCCTATTTTAATGTCTGTTCAGCAGAAATATTCAAAGACGCAATTAAACATCCGGAAAAATATAATGGAGTCTTTATAGTGAGGATACACGGGACTTTTGTAAATTTACTCGACCTCTCACCAGCAATACAGGATGACATAATTAAAAGGCTTGACCCACCTTCCTGTGCAATTTAAGTGCTTATGACCATAATATTAGCATCCGAGAAATATCTTTTATATCTTAACATATCATTATAAGATGGAGGCTTGATATTTGGAAGTGAGTACTCTTTAGCCAAACCTTTCCATTTTTTTAAACCTGCTTGATGGTAAGGAATCAGTTCTAATTTGAGAAAATCTCTCATTGGAGCAAGGAATTCTCTTGTCTCTTTTAAATTCTCTTTAGAATCGTTAATGCCGGGAATGATAGGTATCCGAATCCAAAATGGAACTTTTGATTTATACATCATTTCGATGTTTTTTAAAACTTGTTCATTAGAAAAACCTGTCCAGTATTGATGTTTTTCAGGATTAATCATTTTGAGGTCACATATAATCAGGTTAATATAAGGGAAAATCTCGACTAAATTTGGACTTGCTCCGTTTGTTTCCAGAGCAGCATGTATATTACATTGATTCAGACATTTCATCAATTCGAACATAAATTCCCACTGAATTGTTGGTTCGCCTCCAGTTAGTGTAACACCGCCTTCTTTTCCAAAGAATCTTTTATACTTAAGAATATTTGAAGCAATTTCTTCAACCTTTTTTACTTCACCAACCTTAATTCGAGAACTATCACAACAAACATTTACACAATCAAATGTTTTACATTTTTCGCAAATTTTCCTGTTGGTAATTGAACTGCCGCTTGAATTTAATTTGATTGCACCATATAGACAGGAATTCAAAACCTTGGAAGTAAATTTTTCCTTTTCAGGAAAGAGTAATAATTCTTTCGTTTTGCTCAATCCTTCTGGATTTGAACACCACGGGCAGCGAAAATTACATCCCTTGAGATATATCACATATCTGAGACCGGGTCCGTCTTTGGAAGAGCCGATTATGGTCTCAAATACCATCCCTTCCTGATTTTTGTTATAATGAAAAATTTCCATATTTGATGGATTAATATAATATTTTAATTTTAAAAAATTTTTAAAGGTCTTGCTCAATTATGAATATAAAATTTTTTACATTAAAAATAAACTTAAAAATAGACCCGGCTCTCTCTCTTTTTTATTTTTCTTGATAATAAATTAAAACTGCTTATATTATGAAGTAAATTCCGTTAGGTTAATTTTTATATTGTTTTATTTAAATACCAAAACTATTGCAAATTTGTGTGAGCATGCCGCGCCCACTAAGTGTCCAACTTAGCTGTCATGCTGAATCTTGTGCTGAACTTGATTCAGTATTATTTCAGCATCTAAAACAAAGTAGATAATAGATTACAAAAATCTTGAACCCTGTGCTGAACTTGATTCAGTATTGTTTCAGGTTCAGAATG
>JAUWXV010000097.1 GCA_030616165.1 bacterium
AAAGCCTCATCATCTTTATTATTTAAAAGAAGTTCCGACAATTTTGTTCGTATAGGTTCAAGCCTCTTCAGTTTAGAGAGTTTGAAGATATTTGTCAGTTCATGCGCCTCTTTCAATTCATCACTATATATCAACTCCCTATATATATGATATAATTTCCTGAGAAAATCATCATTATTATTGAGTTTAGGAATAACATCGAACAATCCATCAAGTTTATTAAATGAATCAAAGTTTTTGGATTCAAGAAATTCAAGGCTCTTTTTTTTAATGGAGGGAAATACATCATTTACTTTCAATTGAAATTCATCATAAACCTCCCGCATAGGTTTAAGTTGATTATTTTCAAGATAAATTTCGAAGATTCTTGTTCCTATATTCTTCACTGCTTTTTTCTGAATTGAGGATTGTTTGTAAATTTTAATCAGTATCTCTTGATAATCAAATGCTTCCCCAAGACTATTCAGATTTTCATCAATTTTATTTAATATATCGGCTGTAATGTTTTCGCATCCTTCGTACCTTTTTGTATCTGAAGAATCTGAGAGATTAAAATCGACTATAATGCTTGAACAGAAAAATGATTTAGTCAGTAAATCTACATCTTCATACTCATCAGAAGAAGTAAGTTTTTTCAAAAAAGAATATCCTATACCTTTTATTTCTTTAATACATTCGAGTAATTCTTTGCTTTTTGTATTAATTTTATCCAGTAATGTATATTTATTAATTAATTCAATTGCTGATTTATATGGATCATTTTCTTCAAATTTAACTTTTCCAGAATACTCTTTATTATCAAACTTTTGTATAAATTCAGAAAACTTTTTTTTGAACACAAAAGTTGCCGCTTTTTCTAATTTCTCAGAAGGTAGTTCAAATATCTTTGCAATTTCGGCTGCCTGCAAAAAATTCTCATGCATTATGTTATATCTATATTGTGTATCTGCAAGATGAATGGTTGTTTTATCATCAAGGTCATATATCTCTTTAACAAAAAATGCCTTTTTATAGTCTCTTTCAATCCGGGATGTTTCAAATGTCATCATTTTTTCGAAATATTTTGTTCCATATTTTTTTAGAGTCTCCTCGGAGATTATATTTTTATACTTTCTCTTCAATGATAATGCTTCATCATATTTATTATTTTGAATGAGGTTGAAAATCTTCGGGAGAACAGCCTCATTGACTCTTTTCTCATCCAATAAAAACTGCGCCGTTAGATTGAACATATTTTCATTTTCATTTTTATATTTTGCTATATCAAAAGCAATTTTTGCAATTTCCAGCATCTCTTCTTTCGTAAGAGAGATATAATTACCGTATTTTCTGGCTGTCTCAATGTCATTTTTATAAAGTAAATTAACTATTTCGTTTACTACTTCGTTTGTTCTTATTGAATCAAGTTTTTCATTTTTTTGCACTGCCTCTTCAAGTTCTGGTCTTTTCACCTCCAAAATATTCTTTAGCAATTCAGGCTCTGGAATAGACTTACTTATTCCAACTTTTAATTGTTCTATATATTTTTTTAACATTTTATCTTTTATTCATAATGGAAAAATTTTACCACTTTCTAGAGTAAAGTTATTGTTTTTTTTTCATTTTTTGCAAGTTTTTTTTAAATTTCCGACTTTTTTTATTTTTTTATCTTTACATAATTAATTCTATTTTTTAATGCAAGGCGAGGTGTTCTTCACCCTCGCCAGCATAATAGAATATCAACTATAATAATTAGTTTTAAGAATTATTCAGATTCATTGTTTTTCAATTGAAATATACATAATTATTTTTTATATTTTTTTAAATTTAAATAAAATTATATTTCATAAAACAATTAGTGCAGTATTTACCCGGCGAAATTTCACTAATCAGGAACTCCCCGCCGTCATACATGTTGCAGTAAATATGGAATTATTGTTTGTCTTTTAAAAAAATCAATCGACCAAGTGCTATCTTAATTAGGAGAAATATTATGGACAACAAACCGAAAAAAAAATGTTCAAATCCATACCTCCAAAAAAAAAGAATAATACTCAGCCTACTTTTGTTTATCTTTAGTGTGACAATCTTTATAAATTCTTGTATCTCTCAGGAAACACAGATTCCTCGGTGGCGGCCTCACGATTTCAACTTCAAGAGCAAAAGCAATCATGAGAATCCCTTCACAGTTGATTTTTCTGCGGCAGTGAAAGGACCAGATGGCACCGAGTTCACCACTCTTGGTTTTTATAATGGCAACAAGACGTGGGAAATACGAGTTGCACCAAATGTTGAAGGGCCGTGGGTGCTTGAAACACACTCTAATGACCCTCAACTCGATGGTAAAACTGCTTCATTCATGTGCATTCCGAATGATAATCCAAACATTCACGGCAAGCTCCTTGTGGACCCTGAACATCCACATCACTTCATATTCGAGGATGGAAGTAGGTATTTTTTGATGGGATACGAATGTGACTGGCTGTGGGCTCTTGATATGGAAGAAAAAAACTTGCCGACACTTAATCCTTTTCTTGACAGACTGGCATCACATGGGTTCAACCACATAATCCTCAACGCATATGCCCATGATACCAAATGGCGTAAAGGAAATACAGAGGATGGTGATTATGGTCCCCCACCGATGTTTGCATGGGAAGGGAGTAATGAAAATCCTGTACATAATCGGTTTAACTTGTCATACTGGGAGCACTATGACCGCGTGATGAATGCGCTTTATCAACGCGGCATTATGGCTCATATTATGATCAAGGTATACAACAAATTTGTTAATTGGCCGAAAATAGGGAGTAAAGAAGATGACCTTTATTTCAGATGGATTATAGCCCGTTATGCCGCATATCCAAATGCCGTCTGGGATTTTTCTAAAGAGGCACACAACGAAAAGGGAATTGATTATAAACTTAACCGTCTTCGTCTTATCCGAGAACATGACCCATACCATAATTTGATTACTGTTCACGATGACAATCAACTGTATGATAACGGAACCTATAGTGATATACTTGATTTCCGCTCCGACCAACATCATAATAAATGGCACCCAAAAATATTAGAACAGCGCACGCAAAACATTTGGCCAGTGGTGAACGTTGAATTCGGTTATGAACATGGTCCTCAAGGTCTAAATGACAAAACATATAACGTAGTTCAGAGTCCAAAGGAGGTTTGCCGTCGAGGATGGGAAATTTGTTTGGCTGGTGGATACATCGCTTATTATTATACATATACAGCATGGGATATAATTCGTCCGGAAGACATACCAGAAGGATATGCATATTTCGAACACCTGCACGAATTCTTCGAAAACACTAACTATTGGTTAATGAAACCATCAGACGAACTGGTGAGTGAAGGGTACTGTATATCAAATCGTGGTAAAGAATATATCGTGTTTCTCAACAACGCAAAACCATTCACTCTCAAAATCGAAGGAGCAAATAGTCAACTCAAATCGGAATGGTATCATCCATTCACCGGTGAGAAAGCAGATGCCGGAAAAGTTACTAATGGCACAGTCAAGCTGACACCGCCGCAGGAGTGGGGCGATATTCCTATTGCTCTGCATGTATTCTCGGCACCAAAAGATTGAATATAATTATTATTTTTTATATTTTTTAAAAAATTTAATTAAACTGGGTTATTCACAAATTTTACATTTGTTGTGAATAATCCGTATACATACATATAAGTGAAACTGATTTTGTCATGCCAAGCGAAGTCCCAAACATTTATATGTTGTATCCAATTCATTTGATCAAATAATTTAAAATATTCAGGCAAATTAAAGGAGAAAAAATGAATAGAAAATTTAAGTTTGGTATAATAGGAATGGGTATGATCGGAGAACATCATGCCAAAAGTATAATAGAACTCGAAGAGGCAGAACTTGCTGCCATTCAATGTCGGACTATAAGTAAAGGAGAAAATCTATCAAAAAAATTAAATATTGAATATTATCACGATTATCTTGATATGATAAAGAGGGAAGATATCGATATAATAGATATATGTTTACCATCAGGGATGCATATGGAGCCGGCAGTTTCAGCAGCAAAAGCGGGCAAACATGTTATCGTCGAAAAGCCCATCGATATTACACTTGAAAGGGCTGACAAAATAATAAATACTTGCAGAGAATGCGGAGTCAAACTTGCCGTTATATTTCAGAGTCGATTTGCTGAGCCCACCAGAAAATTAAAAGAAGCAGTGGTAAATGGAGAGTTGGGTAAACTAGTCTTGGGAGATGCATATATAAAATGGCATAGACCACAAGGCTACTACAATTCAACAGATTGGCGAGGAACTCTAAAGGGAGATGGAGGCGCCGCATTGATAAACCAATCTATACATACAATCGACCTTCTTCAGTGGATTATGGGTCCAGTGAAAAGAATTTATGGAAAAACTGCCACACTAACACACGATATCGAAGGTGAAGATGTTGGAATTGCAGTTCTTGAATTTGAAAATGGTGCTTTGGGTGTAATCGAAGGCAGTACATCGGTTTACCCCGGATTTCCACAGAGATTGGAGATTCACGGAGAAAAAGGCTCCGTAATACTTGAATCCGATGAAATAAAATATTGGACCATACAAGGAAAAGAGCAAACCCAGCCCGTAGAAGAAAAAAGTGATGGAACCGGGGCTTCTGACCCTATGGCTATAAGCCATATTAAACATAAACGACAGATTAAAGATATGATTGACGCTATCAAAGAAGATAGAGAACCTTTTGTAAATGGTGACGAAGGAAGAAAAGCTCTTGAGATTGTAATAGGAATTTACACATCATCTAAAGAGGGAAAACCTGTTGATCTACAATTATAACTTCAGCCTAAATTATATAATCTGAATAATTACCCGTAGCAAAAGAACATAATAGATTTTGAAATTATTTCATGCTGGCGAAGGTGAAGAACACCTACGCCAGCAGCGACAGTTTAATACAACTTGTATCAAATAATATAATATCAGGAGACATCATGAAAGTGACTATGACTATCCCCAGTTATTGGGGTCGAAAAAGGGGCGAAGGATGGAAAAAAGGAGACGTAATATATGACCATCCTACTCCTCTGGACGAAGAAGGTACATTACGTCGAGTAATCGAAAGTACTTCCATGCTAAACAATAAGGATTTCCAACTGGTTATTATAGGAGCGGCTACCTCTGATGAAATAAGCAATGAAGTGGAGGCTAAAATTACTTCAATTATAAAAGAAACCTCGGCTGATGTGGAGGTATTATTTTTCTCTCACTCTCACCTCGCAAAAATTCATAATTATCTTGAAAAAAACCACAAGGAAGATTTCGCCCAAGTTTTAAAATTGAAAGGTTATCCAGATATTCGCAACCTTTGTACGTTCCTGCCGCATCTTTTAGGGTCTGAGGTCGCTATTCTGATTGATGATGACGAGATATTCGAAGATCCGCAGTTCATGGACAAGGCTTTAAAATATATAGGTAAGCATATTGCGGGGCAGATTGTATATGCAGTTACTGGTTATTGTGTAAACCCGGATAACGACTATCTAATTAATCAAGAAGTAAAACCATGGATGACTGCATGGAATAAAATTGATTGTATGAACCGTGCTTTAAAAGAGTTTATCGGTAAAGAACCGAGGCTTAAGAAAACTCCTTTTGCATTTGGAGGTATTATGATAATTCATCGTGATTTATTTACATATGTGCCGAATGATCCAAATATCACCAGAGGAGAAGATATGGATTTTCTGATAAATGCAAAGATGTTTGGCTATACTTTTTTTCTTGATAACCTGCTGTCCATTAAGCATAAAGCACCCCCTAAATTCCATCCTGTATGGAGTCAGTTAAGAGAGGATATTTATAGATTTGTTTTTGAGAAGGCTAAACTTGATACTCAAGAAGAAATGCCGAACCTTTTCACCGTGAGGGCTGAAGACCTTGACCCTTATCCAGGAGAATTCCTCAGGGATGATTTAGAAGAAAGAATATTTAAATCCAATCAAATGCTGGCATTGGATTATTTTCTAAAAGATGATAGAGAGGGCGTCAAGGAATGTATGAATAATATTTATCTTGCTAAATATAATGCTGTTCCAAGAAACAATCCTTTTAAAAATCTTTTAAAACTTCAAAACACCTGGAGGGATTTAATGGAGTATTTCTCAAACAGGAAGAATGCCAAACAACTCTGTGAACTTATTAAATTTCCCGGATAATAAGTAAAAACTGGCAATAAAAATATTTATAAAAAATATTTTTTAAAAATCTTGACATTTATTTTTTATGTTATTAATATTTAAATAAAAAGCAAAGCTAAACATACGTATAAATCATAGAATCAAAGATATGCAAATTTTAGGAATAGCAAAATATGAATTTCTGCTTTTAAGACGTACTATACGCTTTAAATTAGCGATTCTGCTTTATGCTGTCGTAATCGTGTTATTGAATCTTTTAATTGCCCAAAGGGATCTAATCGGGCGAAGCCCTATGATTACAACATTGTCAGGTTTTTCCCCATACATATCCGCTTTTTTCTTTTCATTTATTTCTGCCTTTATTATACCATTTATAGTCGGAAACTTCCTCACAGACGACAAAAAAACACGAATAAAAGAAGTCATCTACTCCAAACCCATCTCAAACTTAAAATATATAACCGGAAAATTCATCGGCTCAAATTTAGCGTTAATAACTATTTGTGTAATTGTAATGTTCCTCTCTTCAGTTATTCAGATATCAATAGCCGTCAGACCCTACAAACTTTATCCATATATAACTTCGTTTCTCCTTATCTGTTTACCTACAATCATTTTTATTACTGGATTTGTTTACGCTTTAAATTTCATAATTAAAAATCGCTGCCTGGTATTTTTGACAGTGGTGGGATTTTCAATTCTTTCAATATTTATAATCGGTGAAAAAATATACAGACTTTTCGACTTTGCTGCAATAACCCTTCCTCTTAATCCGTCTGACATCATGGGCTACGGAAACATAGATCAAGAAATAATTCAGAGAATTGCATATACATTCCTCGGTCTGTCTTTAGTGTTTTTGTCTGCAGTATTTCCGTTCCGCCTTTCCGGAATTAGATATTTACGCATTAAGATGCTCATCATTTCCACTATAACTGCTCTTATTCCCGTTTTTCTTTTTATGATTATTTTAAATGACTATTCTAAAGATAAACAAATAAGACTAAATACATTGCAAGCGCATGACAAATATTCAGAATTTCCTGTTATTGAAGTTCCTCATTATGATATGAATATAACACTTTTCCCTTCAAAACATCGAATGAAAGCGGATGTAAAGATGAATATATTATTTCCAGAAGATGAGAAAGTGAGTCAATTAGTTTTTGTTTTGAATACAGGATTAAAAATTAATAACATTACAGATGAAAATGGACTTGATTTACCATATAGCCGAGAATATTCCATTCTCGCTATAAATGTTGAAAAATTTAATAATCCCCCAAAACAGATAAATATCTCTTATGAAGGTTCTATAAACGAAAACAGTTTCTACCTGCTTGATGAAACAAAAGAGAAAATATATCTTGAATTTTCCAGTTTCAGAATTCCTCAGTTAAGATGGAATGTTGGAGAATGCTCATCATGGATTGGCACTGGTAATATATTTCTTATTCCTGAATCGAGGTGGTATCCTGTCCCAGGTGCTGACTATAGGGAGAGAGTAAAAATATCAAAACCTGTGAATTTTTCCACTGCCAATATTTCCGTTACTATCCCAGAAAAATACAAAGTTATAACTCAAGGTTCACTTATTAATACTAAAAATGAAGATAATAGAATAATTTATACTTATAAAACTGACATCCCTGTCCCACAGTTCTCAATAAATGCAGGCGAATATATAGTAAAACATACTTGCGTTGACAGTATCGATTTTTATGCATATTACAGCCCACAACATAAACGGCATGCTGAATTTTTTGCAGATACAAGCAGCATCATTCAGGAAACTATTAAAGAACTTAAAGATTGGATAGAAACAGAAACTACGTTAAAATATCCATATCCCTCATTTTCTCTTGTTGAGGTTCCTATCGATTTCAGAACATATTTTGAAGCCTACGGAGATTTTAATCCGAAGGTTCAGCCGGGTATTGTTATGATTTCTGAAAACAATATTAACCTATTAGGTGTTCAATATGTCAATTATTTTAATGCCGATAAAAACCGTGCAAGAAGAAGTGGAGGCGAATTAAATATATCAGATAGAAAGAAATTTTATTTAAAAAAATACCTGGCGTCAAATCTTGCTAATACGGGTATATTTGGTGGAAAAGATGGTAACGAAATGGATTGGGGATCATATTTTTTAAATATCATCACAGAATATTGGGGATTTCAAATAGGCTGTCAAGACAGGTTATCAAGTTTGATCAGGAAAGGCATTAACAGGCAAATACCTCAATTTCTAAATGCAGATGGTGATGAAATATTTCCTATTAGTATAAATAAGATTCTCAAAGCAATTGAAACAAAACCGCTCATCGAATTCTCACCTAAAGAAGATGGAATACTTTATAATAGCGTTATGAAGTTAAAATGTCCTGCTATCATAAAATGCTTCTGTCAGGAAATTGGTGAAGAAAAATATAAAGAAATTATATTGAAATTTCTTGAAAAATATAGATATAAAAATCCCTCCTTTGAAGATTTTAAACGCTTTGCGGAAGAAATTTCCGGGAAGAACTTTGATAATTTTTTCCATCAATGGTTTGAGACAATAGACCTTCCGGGATATACCATTACAAAAGCTGAAAGCTACCCTTTGGAAACTAATAAAATGGAAAATAAGTATCAAATGATAGTAAGAGTCAGGAACTGGGAAGAAGGTCGTGGAAATATCAAAGTTCACTTCAAAACAGAAAAAGATGATATTTATAGAGATGTTCTCTTTGAATCTTATGAAGAAAAAGAAATAAGGGTTATTGTCCCTGATAAGCCGAGATATGTTGAGATAGACCCGATATTCGCTAAAAACTGGACACGCCTTAGGTTCACCTACAAAGTTCCGGAAAAACCTGTGAAAGTCATTCCATTCGAAGGCATAAAAACGGTCAAATCTGAAAAATCAAAGGAAATCATCGTAGATGATCAGGATGCAGGCTTCTCCATTGTCAGTCTGAAAAAAGAACGAATGAGAATTTTCGGAAAGAAAAAAGATAAATCAAATATTACAGAAGAATTTAATGGCATTTCTGAGACACTTATGGCTACCCTTTCCCGAATCGGTAATTGGACAAGGTTTTATTATGGGCAATCTTACGGTAAATACAGAAACAGCCTTGTCGTAAAAAATAAAGGCAAAGGTAGTTCCTATGCATCATGGAAGACTGTAATCCCTGAAGACAACATTTATGACACATATATCTTTATCAATAATTATACCAGAAACTACCGGCCTTTTGGAGAAAATATAGGAAGCATGTTTTACATCATTGTAGTTTATAATGACGGCAAAAGCAATGTTGATCTAAAGACATCTCGAAATATGGACGGGTGGCACTATCTCGGTGAATTTGAATATAAAAAAGGAGATACAGCTGAAATAAGACTATCTGATAAATGCGATGGAGTAGTGATTGCGGATGCAGTCAAGTGGGTTCCGGCAGATTAGACTGTTATAAGTATTAGATATTTTTTAAATCCTGATATTTATTTTTCTTATCATTTTATTATTACCTAAATAACAAATTTCAATTCTTAAATAGGAGTAAAAATCATGAACAAAGCACAATTAATCTCAGAAGTAGCAAAGAAAGCAAATTTAAGTAAGAAAGACGCAGCAAATGCTGTAAATGCTACTATTGATGCCATTAAGAAAAATGTTAAAAAGGGAGTAACACTTGTTGGTTTCGGAACTTTTAAAGTTATAAGAAGAAAAGCAAGGACTGGTAGGAATCCTCAGACAGGTGAAAAGATAAGAATAAAAGCAAAAAATGTTGTGAAGTTTAAACCGGGGAAAGGATTATAAATCGTTATCTTCACAATTTATGCTTTAAAAATAGCCGAAATTTACTATAAACTACAAGTAAATTATATAATATCTTTCTCTTTATTTTCATTTACTTCTAATATTATAACAAAATAAGAGGGAATCTATAGCTATGTTTATTCATTTATATCTAAAAAATCAAAAAATTAGTTTAAAAAAACTTTTTCTTCTTGCGATTCTTCCATTATTTTTTAATTATTCTGAAGGAGCAGCAGAAACTCCTGAAATTAGCACAATACTTTATGGAGCGTCCTATTATCATGAATACATGCCTTATGAGAGGCTTGAAAAAGATATTCAGTTGATGAAAAAAGCAGGTATCAATTTTGTTCGATTAGGAGAATCGACCTGGAGCAGTTGGGAACCAAGCGAAGGAGAGTTTAAGTTTGCCTGGATGGAAAGGATTTTAGACCATCTGAATCAAAATGGTATTAAGGTGATTTTGGGTACTCCAACCTATTCTATTCCACCCTGGCTTTACAGAAAACATCCTGAAATTTTGGTCACCCGGCTGGGCGGTGAAAAAAGCTTTTACGGTCCCAGGCAGAATATGGACATCACTCACCCCACATATCTTTTTTATGCAGAGCGGATTATACGGAAGATTATTTACCATTTTAGAGACCATCCTGCTATTATCGGTTACCAGATTGACAATGAAACCAGTTCTTATGGAACTGCAGGAAGGAATGTTTATTTCGGATTTGTGGATTATCTTAAGAAAAAATTCAAATCAACCGCTGCATTGAACAAAATTTGGGGATTTACTTACTGGGGGCAACTATTGAACGATTGGGATGAACTTCCACCAAGAGACGGTATTCTTAATCCTGGTTACAAACTCGAATGGGAGCGCTACCAACAGAAAATCGTTACTGATTTTCTTGCCTGGCAAGCCTCTATTGTGAACGAATACAAACGACCCGGTCAATTTATTACGCATAATTTCGTCGGTGGAGTCCGCACCAATATTGACGAGTTTGAAATTGCCAAACACTTGGATATCACCAGTGTTAATCCCTATCATCCTGTTCAGGATGAACTCGATGGTGAGCGGATAGCCCTCTCAGGTGACCTCTGCCGTTCACTAAAGCAAAATAACTACCTCGTAACAGAAACCAATGCCCAAACAATTGGTTGGGATTCAAAGAATCAATTCCCTCCTTATGATGGTCAACTTCGCTTGAATGTTTACAGTCATCTGTCCAGCGGAGCTAATTTAGTAGCATATTGGCACTGGCACTCACTCCATTATGGGCAGGAAACCTACTGGAAAGGAGTGCTTTCTCACGACCTTGAACCCAATAGGGTATATCAGGAAGTAAGCCGTATTGCTCATGAATTGAAACAGGTAGGACCTCAGTTGGTAAACCTGAAGAAAAACAATAAAGTTGCAATACTCTATAGTGTAGATTCTTACCAAGGTATCCAGTTTATGCCTTTTCACGACAATGTCGATTATATGACCATTCTGCATCAGTTTTACAAAACTCTATACCGTCTGAATGTTGGTGTGGATTTTGTCTTTCCCCAAAGTTCAAGTTTTTCCAACTATGACATAATTGTCGTACCGCCGCTTTATATTGCAAGCGATGCGTTACTGGAGAAATTAGTAGATTTTGTCAAAGAAGGAGGACACCTTCTCCTTTCTTTCAAAAGCGGATTTTGTAATGAATACTCAACAGTGCGTTGGACCAAAATGCCCGCTTCTTTGCGTGAAGCATGTGGATTTTACTATCAGGAGTTTTCCAATTTAAAAAAGGAATTACCGCTGAGAGGGGATCCCTACAAGGTAGAAGAAGAAAATAGGGTCTCAGTATGGGCAGAATTACTCATTCCCGAAAATGCAACTCCCCTGGCTTTTTATGAGCACCCGTTCTTTGTTAAATATCCTGCTCTTACCCGCAATAAATACGGCAAAGGAACTGTGACCTATCAGGGAACAGTGCTTTCGGATAAACTTCAGGAAAAAGTTATGTCGGAAATTCTGGACTTAGCCGGCTTGACAGGACCAGACCAAAAACTCACACCACCAGTAAGGGTAAAACATGGAGTGAACAATGCTGGGAAAAACATTCACTATTATTTGAATTATTCCGGCCAAACTCAGACTTTTACCTATACATATGCAAACGGCACTGATCTTCTTACAGATAATCCAGTTAAGAAATCTCAAGCCGTAACTCTGAATGCATGGGACCTTGTAATTATCGAAGAAGAGTAATTTTTTAGGTCCAGCAGCATAATTTCTCATTAAATGAACACCTGTGATGAATAGATATAACAAGAATGATAATTGTATTATCTCGAAAAAAATTGCTGCCTAAAAGTATTACATCAATCCAAACAACAATGCAATCGTATTATCCTAATGCGTCATCCAGGTCTCGATAGGCAAAAAACACTAATTATTAGTTCATCAAATCCTTCCTCACTAAATATTTCATTAAGCTCAGTCGGAACCGGTTTTAACT
>JAUWXV010000172.1 GCA_030616165.1 bacterium
CTCTGTTTGGGAACATAAAGTGCAAAAAATCAAAAAACTCAAAAATCGAACCCATGACCTTTCGACCGACTCAATGCGATGGTTAGATGTCTATTTGAGAAGCTGTGTTCATTCACAAATATGAGCTAGCATCTCAGACGAGAAAAAATGAGCAAGCACCGCCGCAAAGGTGGTTCCGATAGTCAGCAACAGCCACCGCCAACGCAACCAATCGTCACGAAAGCTGGAAAGTTGAACAAAGATATCGACTAAGTAAGCAGCACAATAGCAAACATTGGCAAAGATGGCTAGCACAAATACCTGCAAGATGTTGTCCCATGCAATGAGCGACTTTGAGCTAGGCAATGATAAAATGAAATGAACAAGCACGACAACTATAAGGACCAAGTTATAGAAGATTCGGCGTGGCTCCCAATAACGCAGGGCTGCCGTCACGAATTCTCCAATACGAGACAAAGAAATTGATTTGTCGGACAAAGAAGATTTATCTACATCATTAGATTGATCCGAGTTCATTTAGCACTCCTTTTCGGTTGGTTGTTCTTGATACACCTAACTATTAATTAACTTAACAATTATTCGCTGATTATACATTAGTTAATGAGTGTTAACTCAATAAAAAAATACCATATTAACCTCTGAAAGTCAAGTAAATTATTTTATTCATTCAGATTAATATTTAATAATAACAAAGAGTTAAGATAATTTTAATCCTTGTTCCCAAACTCTGTTTGGGAACATAAAGTGCAAAAAAAACTCCGTTTTGAAATTCTCCTTGTAACTATTCACCTTCAAGTGTTATGTATTTATATTTTTATATTTGATGTTTTTTGAAGTTGCTATTTGATTATATATTCAGAATTAAGCGGGTTCGGATAATTCTCATATAATACAATAAATAATGTTTGTCCCGGTAAAACGAGTGTAAATCACAAAATTTTACCAGTAGCGGTTCTTACTGAAAAAAGCGCCCGCTTGTCGTGGTTCGGTGCATTGACTGGTTAGGCAAAATAATAAACAATATATTTCATTTGAGACTAAGT
Organism: bacterium; assembly: GCA_030616165.1. GTDB lineage: Bacteria > SM23-31 > SM23-31 > JAUVVT01 > JAUVVT01 > JAUWXV01. The sequence goes on from JAUWXV010000172.1 coordinate 1,044, forward strand.
TGTTTTCTAATCAATTCACAGAGGCTATTTTTGATTTCTGAATGACGCGGGACTGGTGCTTTCTTGCCATTGTTAGGATTTGTGTATATATCGTGATTACTGCCACGGCGTTTCAGATAGCAACCTGCTTTCGCTAATTCTCGAATGAAATCGCGTCGTTTCATACTTCAACTTCTAATTCTTTCGTATGAACTTCAGGGTGGGGGACTTTTTCCTCCTCAGATATCATGAGTTGATAGGCATTCCTGATGTTTTCTTCTAATTCTTGGAGTGTTTCTCCTTGACTGAATACACCCGGAATTTCTTTAAGCCTACCAACATACCAGCCCTCATCTATCCAATACTCAAGCGTAAAATGTCTTAGCATATTCGCTGTTCCTCCTAATATAAGAACTCAATCATAATTTATTACATATTCATTAGTAAATAATTGGTTTATCCGCCTCTGGCGGATAACTCAATAATAACTTACCACATTTACCATCAAAAGTCAAGCAAATATATTTAAACTAAAATCTAATAATAACAACAGCATAAGGTAATCCCCCCACTCCCGAAAATAATCCCATATATCTATGTATCAAATCCCCATTTCATCATTCATCTCCCCCCAAACCCACCCTCACAGGCCCCATCAGCCCCGAAGGCAGTGGCTCCCACCCGGAAGCATCAAACCGTTTATAATCTATATTAACAAAAAAATATTTCCTCCATTCCTCACCTCTCCTGTCGAGTTCAATAATCCTATTCGCCATAAGATTTCTCACTTTTATCTGCATAATATTTTCACCCTGCCTGCTCTTATCTGTTATATCCAGTGTATAGGGCGTAGTCCATACCGCACCTGCAAACTCTCCGTTAACAAAAATTTCAGCAGATTCATGCATTTCACCCAGATTCAAAGTAACTCTCTTCCCTGTATCATCGTCAGCAATTTCAAAACTTGTCTGGTATTCCATCTCTCCTGAAAACAATTCAGTTTCTTTCCAATCTGTCCATGACACCAATTGCGATATACTTTTAGAATGCTCTTCACCATCATAATCCTGCCACGATACCTTCCAGGGACCTTTGAGCGGAATTTCCGAAACAGATGCCATACTTTTCTCTGATTGAATATAATCATATCTGTTATTTTTATCTGCCAATAAAAGAAGAGTTGATTGCGGTTCCATCTTTAAATGGATTTCAATCCCTTTATTATTATTCAGTGTCTCTGCTTTATAAATCTCACCTGTTAAAGGTTCTCCAATAATAACCGCATTCCCGTCACAATTCAAACTTATCCATTTATCAATATTCTTATCACTAAAATTTTTCATATAATAAAGTTTACTGTCAGAATTACGCAGCCGAATAAATTTCAAACTTTCATCAATAAATTTCTCATTTTCTATTTTTAATCTCATAAGAACTTCGGGAAGTTCATCAACAGAATTAACGAGAAAAAGTGATTCATACTTTTCAGAATATTCCTCTAAAATTTCGCTCTCAGATTCTTCCTGAATACTATCCGGCGAACCTCTTTCAACAGCCGAGGGAATATTTCCTATGAAAATAATATTTACTCCTTCATCGAGTAATTGTCTGACTTTCTTTAATGTTTTTTCTTCAATAAATTGCGCCCCGGCAAATATGAGCGCCTTATAACGCATATCACCGCATAGTATATCTCTTTTATTTGCCGCAAGCATTTCAGTAATGACTTTATCGGAAACATAATCAAACTGCCATCCTCTTTCTTGCAGCATATTGGCTGTTTCCCAGGTCAATCCTGCTGCTCTTTGAAACGAACCTTTTGCGAAATTGACTCCCAAAAATTGCAGCAAATCAGCCGCCCTTGGATTATCATGCCACACGTCATGCATCGGAAAATAAAGCATCACATCAGCATCAAATTGATTTGCCTGTAAGGCAGACTGAATTCGTCCAATGTATTCATTTAGATAATGCACATGCGGCCACCATGTGTTTGTTTCTCCGGCATGAGTCGAAGCATAAAAAACAGCTCCCGGGAAACTATCCCCGGGTTGACTGAAAGGAACACCATGATAGAAAATATGATTAATACCTGCAAGAAAAAATTTATCAACACTTTTTTTCATCCTGTCGAGACTGACCTGAAAATGTTCATCAAGCCAGGTAAATGTTTCGGACGAACAAAACTTCTTTCCATAAAGGTGGGCTGCCGAAGAAGCAAACTTCCCGAAAAGTATATCAATCTCTTCTCTTCCGAACCCTTCCGTCTCGGGAATGTCAGATATACCATAAAGGTCGACAAGATTCCCCGGAGCACCGTGTGCTTGAAATCTGTTTTGCATGTGATTCTTATGTGACCATTCAGTCCAGGGAATACAAAATTGTTCCACGTACAGCGAATATACAGTCTCTCTATAATCATGGAGTAATTTTCGCCTTATTTTTGAGTCTGTTTTGTCAATTAAAATCGGGATATAATTTCTGAGGTCATATCCATGAAGACTATGAAATGCCGTAAAAAGTTCGGGTGTCCAGTTTGCATTGTAAACTTCGTATGAATCGTTAAAGTTACATCTCGGTCTCATTTGACCGATGTTGTTGTTTAATTCGTTAAAAGGCTGAACGTAATTGTCAAAAGCAGAACGTGAAAAATGGTCGAGTACACCTCCTTCCGAGCCAACGGTTGCACGCTTTACCTGCTGACCGGTATATCCAATCTTAACTGCATAAACCCTCCATCTGCCCGGGGGAATTGTCCAGTATTTTTGACCGTTATCTTTTTTAAACTCCAGAATCTCCCCTTTAACGGAAGGCTCATCCCGGGGAACCAGAATCACTGATTCTATAGGCTCCTTTGAATCATCAATAATTTTCCTTTCAGTATCACTTTCAGAATATACAGATTGTGTAACCTCCAACTTACGTGCTGCATTCTGCGGTTCCAGCCAGGGACCTCCAAAGGGCCAGCCGCTTCCTAATGTTAAATCCACGCCAATTCCCAATCGCTCAGCTTCTTTAAGCGTAAAAAGAAAAACCTCCCCCCATCTTTTTGATAAATATGTTATTGGTTTTATCGGAGAATCCTTTTCGGGATAAATCGGCTGGATTTCAACACCTCCAAAGCCTGCTTTTTTCAATTCCTTTAATTGACGGGATATTTCACTCTCGTTTACACTGCTTCCCAGCCACCACCATCTCGCCCAGGGCTTCGCTTGAGAATCAATGTTGTCCCAGTGAAAAGGATGACCTGTCTCTATGTTCTTTGAACATGAGAATAATACAATAAACAATATAAATATTCCTTTAATTCGCATAGCAAATCCTGTTTTTATTAAAAGTGCCGCTCACAAAACTCTTAAGTTATTATTTGATAATAAATCACAGAGGTGATGAAATTTCACTGCAAAACAAATTTTTTATAATTGCCTGTTAGTTCATTCCTACGTGCATGTGAATGATAGAGGTTATTTGCATTGTTCTATTCATATTTATGACATACACAATATTAACTATTAATGCCGCTAAGTAGTGACATATTGTATTTATTTTACCAAGGATAATAAGGTTTCATAGAAATACTTTTTAAAAATAATAAAAAATATCATTCAAGAGTTGTCATTCCCATGAAAACGGGAATTCATAAAAATAAAATTTATAATAGTAGGGGCAAACGGCGTTTGCCCCCACAAAGCTAGTAATAAATACCAATCATCTTTATCGTTTCAAATTATCGATTTGCGCCCTTAAATCTTGTGCATCGGGGTCAAGTTTAAGTGCTTTTTCAAATTCACTTATCGCCTGTGCTTTGTTACCAATTTTTAAATATAAATTACCCAGCTCAATATAACCCTGGATATTTGAAGGCACAAGAGATAATGCTTTATTGTACATTGAAATTGCTTCAGGGATGGTTTTATTATCCAATGAAAGCACCCTGCCGAGCATAAAACATACGTTGGGATTATTTGGATTTGCCTGATAAACGGTTCGGAATGCCCTTTCCGCTTTATCGTATTCTTTCTTCATCATATATATTATTCCAAGTTCATAGTGAGCACTGACAAAAAAAGGATTAAGTCTCAAAGCACTTACAAATTTCATTTCTGCTTTCTCGTATTCTTTCTTCATCCTGTATATTATTCCAAGTTCATAGTGAGCACCAACAAACAGAGCATCAAGTTTTAAAGCAGTTTCAAATTTCATTTCCGCTTTCTCATACTCTTTTCTATTCATGTAAACCATTCCCAGATTCAGGTGAGCACTGGCATGCTCAGGGTCAAGTTTTATGGCAGTCTCAAATTCCATTTCTGCTTTCTCGTACTCGCCTTTCGATAATAGTATTAATCCCAATCCCTCATAAGCATCAGCATACTCTGGCTCAAGTTTTAACGCGGTTCCAAATTCCATTTCTGCTTTCTCATTCTCGTTTCTATTCAGGTAAACTTTTCCCAGATTCAGGTGAGCACTAACACTCTCGGGGTCAAGTTTTAAAGCAGTCTCCAGTTCTATTTGTGCTTCATCGAGTTCGCCTTTCGATAATAGTATCATTCCTAACCAATCATGGGCTAATGCATGCTCTGGATTGAGTTCTATAGATTTTCTGAATGACTTTTCGGCTTCTTCGTATTTTCCCGACAACATAAAATCGCCGCCTTCTCTTGCATATGAATAATAATCAAGGAAAGATTCGTGCATTTGTCGTATACCACCCGCTTTTATGTTTGCAAATTCCGGAATATTGGCAGCCCTGTCGGGATCAGTGAAGTTGGACAGCAGGACCGGTGGACTGTCATTACCTTCTTCATCGATGTGCGTAAGAAAAAGTTGGGTGTAAGGAGTAAAAACCTTGGATGAAAATACCAGCCACTTGCCGTTTGGTGACCAACTGTGCCAGGAATTCATTTGATTGGTGTTGCATCTCATCTCTCTGGCAACTCCTCCCTCCGCAGGCATTATATATAGTTTACTGTCGGGCTGAAGTAGCATAAAACTGTTGGCTTTGCAAAAAACTATCCACTTCCCGTCAGGAGAATATTTTGCAAAATAATTACTCATCCCGTCACCCGATGCACCTGCAAGAGGCTTAGCCTCCCCACCTTTACCATCATTAAAGGGTATCCTGTATAAATCATACCGAAATTTTTTCCCTCCCGTAAGGTAGTCCTCGCAGTCCTCTTTTGATAGAACCACTTTATTACCAATTTCTCGCAGGGAATCCGCTTTATTTCTGGCAAAAACAATGTACTTACCATCAGGGCTCCACGCTGGATTGCTCTGTACAAATCTCTTGTCATCCGCTCCGGGCAGCGCCTGGAAAGAACCCGTTTCCTTATTATAGTAAGCAAGAATGCCTTTGAGCGGGAAAAATAATTGGGAGTAGTAAAGGTCCGAAACCGGGACAAATACTGATCTGTCTTTGACTGTACTTACTGTATATTTTCCATCAGGTGATATCTGGGAAAGCAAACCAAAAGTCAATTCCTGGTCTTCTCTTTTATAATCAGTCCAGGTAATTATTTTATTTTTAGTGAGCATTATATCTTCGGAAACCCTGGTAATTATATACGAACCCTTATCATTAGCGTAATCCACATCCATTCATAAATAATTTCCATCAGCAGTAAATGAATGACAATTCCCGCACACCGTCATATTTTCCAGTATCACTGGTGGGGGCTCATCTGAGGATATATCGCCCAAACGCCACTTTATTTCATCCTTGTGGTCGACCGCATACTCAAACGGAAGAGGAACATCACGATAAAATATTGGTGCACCAACCTCATCAATCGATGTTTTTATTGAGATAGTCTTCTTCGAGAGGAACCTTTTCACACCAACTATCTTTTTAAAACCCAGAATTGTAACCTTGGCTCTCTTTTCTAAAGTTCTCTCCTTTGCAGACTCCCAAATATCTCTTTTTGGAGTCCATTCCATTGAGGATGTTTGAACTTCTATTAGTTCATTTGGTTCTTGGAATTCAAAACGAAGAATCCAACTATTGGCGCCTGATTTATCATCCCATCGAAAAGTAGGGGACGCAATCTCAGGTGGGAAAAGGGAATCATCAAACGGGTAGATAATTGATAACTCCTTTAAAAAAGAATCAGGTAGAAAAGGATAAAAAATCCCGTTAAACAAAACAATAATCAGAATAATAAACAACACAATAAATAAAATAATAAATTTAATTCTATTCGACATATTTAAAACCTTTTCATTAATCGGCTTTTTTGTTTCAGGTTCTTCAGGAATTTTATTTTCAATGAATCTTTATGTTAACGGTGTGTTTAGGCAAATCAAATCCATTCCCCCGCTGCAGGATCTGTAGAGGCGAAGCATTTTTTATATATGCCGTAAATTTTTCGAAAACTCTTCATTTAAATGCTTCACCCCTATTCCGCTTATTTCCTGATGAACTTAAATTTATCACAAAATGTATCGTTATTATCGAGAAGTTTGTCGGTGCTGCTCTGTTTTTTTTTGGCGTTGAATACACCATTAAAAACAGAAATTTAAGATTTGGATTTTCCTATCATAGATGTGCTCTTCATTAAGCTGGACCATAAATAATTATAAAAAAAGAATAATGAATTTTTCCATCAATCGCAAGTAAAATATATGAAAATTCTCTCTTATTTATTTAGATGATACCCATCTTTTTATTCGTCATCCCGAATACTCGGGATTGTTTTCAAATTCAATCTGAACCATTCTGTAAAACTCTTTAATAATCCAGATTAAAAATACTTGACTTCTGTGATTTTTTTTTTATTTTTGTAAAGTATTTATTAATATTATTCTTTATTATTTGTGAGTAATTTAGAACCCAAAAATTGAAATACAAAAAAATTTGACTGGAGTTAAGCATTTTTTTAATGAGAAAATAAAAAAAGTTCCTTAATTTTTATATTTGTATAATTTTCAAAAATATGTTAACGGACAGAACGCTGCCTGC
>JAUWXV010000138.1 GCA_030616165.1 bacterium
AGAAAACTTTATATGAAAAAAGGAGGGTAAAAAGTATATAGCCTGTATTATTCATAAAATTTACATTTATCTTGAGTAAAACGTATTCTTAAATACATTTAAGTATATCTTAACGTGTCATGTCGAGTCCCCCGAGTTCTCGGGGGAAGACATCTCTATTTTTTTGAGATTTCTCGAATCCGTCATTCGGACTCAACTCGAAATGACACTTCTATTATATTATGCAATTCAGCATTTATGAATGTATCAGGCTAGAAAAATCAAATGAGGAATATATTTTTTTATTTTATTCTTGTCGGTTTTACTTTAGCCAATATATCGGAAAGAATATTTTGTGCGGACCTGCAAACTCAAATATTAGAAGACTATCAGAAAGGGGAAATAAGTTATCATAATTATATTGTATATCGAGGTTATCTGATATTTGCTCCTGAAAAACTTTTTGAGATATATCCTGGTGAAAAAGTTGAAAAGGCAGAAAAATGCGGTACAGGAACCATTATGGAACTTACCCTAAACTGGGATATTCTTACAAAAGATGAAAAATCCTTTTTTTCGCAGTATATTCATTCAAGACCAAGTCTTGTGTATTCCTTAATAAGTCCAAGTGGATTTTTTAAAATTCATTATGATTTGACAGGATATAATAAAGTTCCATCGGAAGATTTGAATGAGAATGGAATCCCTGATTATGCGGAGGAGGCTGCTTTGGCACTTGATAAAGCGAGGTCTTTATATGTTGACACATTAGGTTTTCTATCGCCATATAGTGACAAAGGAATTGAAGGTCCTGAATTTGATGTATATCTCAGAAATTTAGCAGGAGGTAACTATGGTCTAACCTATCTTCCACCTAATATTTATATAGAAATTGACAATGATTTTATAGAAAGTATTTATTACTACACTCAAGGGATTAATGCGTTAAAGGTAACCTGTGCTCACGAGCTTCATCACGCAATCCAGTTTTCTTATATAATCAGAATTCAGGACTTTTTCTTTTATGAGGTTACTGCCACTCTAATGGAGGATATGGTATTTGATGAAATAAATGATTATTATCAGTATTTGCCGAGTTTTTTTAAATACACGCAGGTTCCTTTCAATACATATAAAGATCCCAATTTCCCAACCCATGAATATGGATTGTCTATATGGGGACATTTTCTTAATAAGAAATATAATAGATTTATAATGAGAGAAATATGGGAAGAATTTAAAAATAACATGCCAATCCTCGATGCTATTGATGAAACGTTGAAAAATCACAACAGTATTTTTGATGACGACCTCAATGAGTTTTATACCTGGAATTATTTTACAGGGTCCAGGGCAGATGTGGTTAATTATTATGATGAAGGAGCTGAATATCCTGAACTTGAGATGATAGATATAGTACCTGCGACAAAAGATACTATAATTCCTATATCTAATAAATATCTTACTCCATCATATATTTTGCTTGAAGGTCTTATTCCAACATATTATGAGATAAATGCAAAAACTTCTGACAATGTTGAAATAGATTTATGGAGAAATAAAATAATGTTATTTGAACCTATGGGTCCTGCTATACCGGTTTTATTCAGGAATACCGATTCACTTACAAATTCTGCAGAAATTATGAATCAGGAGGTAAATTCTGAGGCGCTCATAGTTTCTACTTCTGTAGCCAGAACTGACAATAAGTTCGATGAGGAAAGAAAATATAATATGGATATTGAGGTTAAAATAATAGAAATACCGGCTTATAAAAGAAACAGCCTGAGAGATATCTATCCCAATCCCTTTATATTTGGGGAGCATAATGATGTGACAATTGAATTTACTCTTGAAAGAATATCCGATGTCAAATTATTAATCATTTCTTCGAGTGGGAGAATTGTAAATAAGATAGTAGAAGAGAGAAATATGTCTGAAGGACGGCTCCATAAGCGTTCCTGGGATGGTTTAAATGAAAATAATGTTCCCGTTCCAAGTGGAATTTATTTCTGCCAGCTTAGAGCGGCTGATTTTTCAGAAACTAAAAAGATTGCTGTCATAAGAAGGTGAAAGGAAATGAAATTAATAAAATATTTTTCGTATTTTTTGATAGTTGTTTTTATTATTTATTTTTTTACTGCAAGTGTAAAATTTTATAATAAAGACAAATCAAATTCCATTAATCTTAAAGAGGCAGGTGATAGGTATTATGAAAAAGGGGATTATAAAAATGCACTGGAGCATTATCTGAAAGCATCAGAAGACGATAAATACAGTGAGTCAAATCTGAATTTGATGTCAAAAATTTCTATGTGTTATTTTTATAATAAAGACTTTGAAAGATACCTGAAAAATTTAAACGAAAGTAGTAAATTTGATTCACAAATAAGTGATTATATTGATTATTTTTCCCTATTATGTTATAGGAATTTGAAGGATTCTAAAAAAACTAAAGAAAAAATAAATGAGTTCTTTAAAAAGCATAAAGAAAGTCTTCTTATAAATGATGTTATAATAATAAATGTGGAGTATTTAAGGGAAAATGGTCAATATTCAAGTTCTAACAAACAATTAATTCCACTTTTAAAGAATGTAAAGGATAAAGAAAAACTCCAAAAAATTCTAATATACATTTCCGACAATTATTTTAAACTAAAAAAATATGATAATGCAGTAACATATCTTAAAAAAATAATCAATGATTATCCATTTGAGCCTAACTCAATTGATGCCCTTGAAAAAATAATCAAAATAAGGGAAATTGAAGGCAAAGCAATAAATGACGATGAGATTCTACTTGGTTTATCTTTGTACATTAGCCGAAGAAATTATCAAAAAGCATACGAATTCTATAAAAAATATTCTCCCATGTTACAAAACAAAAAAGTCGATGGAAAATTTGAAGAGGGAAGGATATTATTCTATCTGGGAAGATATGATGATGCTTTTAAAATTTTTAAAGGAATATCATCAAAGTATCCAAATTCGGAACTTGTTCCGGGCTCAATGCTTTTTGCAGCAAGATGTTATTTAGGGAAAGGTAATATTGAAAATTCTATAAAAGAATACATTATATTTACAAGGTTTTTTCCAAGGGATGATATGGTTCCTGAGGTTTTTTGGAAGATTGGATGGATATATGAGGGAATGAAAGACTTTAATAACGCAATAAAATATTATAGGATTAACGCTCAAAAATACAATAGATTTAGTAATTTATCCCGCTGGCGGATTGGCTTTTGTTATTATAAAATGAAGAGGTACCAGAGTGCAATAAATATTTTTAATGCCATAATAAATAAAAAATATATCTCTGAGAGATTGATAGATAGTGCTCTTTATTGGAAGGCAAAATCGCTTGAAAAACTCGGTGATATTGAAAATTCTAAACAGTTACTTAAAATACTTGTTTCAGTAGATTTTCCTAATTATTACTCTTTCAAAGCCGAAGAAAAACTGAAAAGTAATATTATCCTTAATGATATGAACACGAAAAAAAGTGATATTGAAAATGAGTTGAAAAATAATTCGGATAGATATCCCGAAATAAAAAAGGGAGTAATAGTAGGTGAAATTTTTGGGATGGTTTACGGAGAGCAAATACTAAATAATGTTAGAAATAGAATGAGAAATACTCTTGAGTTTTTAAAGATTATTCAAAATGCATACGAGGATATTGGATCATTTTCAAAGGCTATCAGAGTATCCATTGATATTAAAAATGGTTTTGATATCAATAAATTGTCTGAGGATTTTGAGTTTTTAATAAAAAAGGTTTATCCGAAATATTTTGAGGAAGAGGCACTAAATGTCATTAAGGATAGAGAAATTGAGCCTGCTGTCATTTATTCTATAATTAGAAGAGAATCGGCATTTGAAAGTGATGCAATATCAGTAGCAGGTGCTGTAGGTCTTATGCAGCTTCTTCCGGAAAATGGTTCTAAAACCAGTAAAATGATTGGAAGAAAATTTGTTTGGGAAGATTTAATTGATCCTGAAATAAATGTATTACTTGGATATGAGCATTTCAAATCACTTCTGAAAAAACATAATGGTAACTATATTACCGCCTTTGCTTCTTATAATGGAGGAACTCATAATGTTGATAGTTGGATCAAAAGATACGGATTAGAAGATATTGATGAATTTATAGAGAGTATTGAATTTACTGAAACCAGGGATTATGTGAAAGCCGTGCTTGAAGGATGGTGGATTTATAAGAGATTATACGGAGATAGATAATTTGTGGATATCTTTTTTTATTTTTGAATGTCACTATTTTCAGATAGTTAATAAAAAAAATTAATTAATAAAAATAACGAGGAAATATGCGCTCAATTTTTAAATTATCAGTTTTGTTAATTGTGATTTTCTGGCCAGGATATATAAATGCTGGAGAAGTAAAGATAATTGATTCCAGACATTACAGCAATGTTTTTGGGGAGATGCGGAATTATAGGATTTTTTTGCCTCCTGGGTACGATAAGAATCCCCAGAAAAGATATCCAGTAATTTATTTTTTTCATGGGTGGTCTCAACGATACTTTGGGATAACAAGAGGGAGTGGATTTGATAAAGGAAATGACAATGACGGTGATAATATAGCGAATTTTGTTGCTGAACACGATGTTATAGTGGTAAAATGGGACGGTTTTAATCTCCGCCCGGATGATGAATACTATCTTCGCCCATATAACATTAGTCCAGTTGAAACTTACCGTCAGTTTCCGATCTATTTTCCAGAACTTGTTAAATATATAGATTCAAATTACAGAACAATTCCTGACAGGAGTCATAGAGCGGTTTCGGGATTATCTATGGGTGGATTTATGACATTCTGGGTTGGGGGCAAATATCCACATTTAATTTCTGCAGCAGGAAATTTCTGCGGCTCCCCAGAATTTATGGTCGGTCCAAGAAAATTTCCTGTGGAATATCGACACATAGATATTTATAAAAACTACAATGGGATGAAACTCCGCTTAAATTTTGGCACAAAGGATTTTATTCGCTGTTATCATAAAGACTTAAACAGAATTTGGACCCAGGTAATGGATAACTATGAATACGAAATATACGAGACTGCTCACGTAACTTGTGGACTTGGAGAGATGTTTGAATTTTTAATGAAAACATTTGAAAATTCTTCCCCTAAACCTAAAAAGTGGCATCATATTGACGTTTATCCTGAATTTTCAGTCTGGGGATATAATGTAAATTCAGACCGTGACTTTCCGGGATTTACCATACTTGAAAATGTTAATAAAAGAGGATTTCGAACTTCTGTGAGGGAATTTCTCACCGATGGTGAACTTATGCCATTCGTTAATTTATATGTCACAACGACTCCAATTTATGGAAAAAATAGGGAATATATTGTCAATGACATAAATCTTACAAAAAATAAATCTGCTCAATATATTATTCAGAGTGACAATATCGGGAGATTAAAGATTCCGCTTGATGGATACCTCCATGAAATCGGAATCAATAAAAAAAGGGATATCCCAAACCTCTCTCTTGCATCTTTTGAAATAGATAATATGAATTGGGCAGCACCAATGAAAAATGAAAAAATTTCTATTAAATTATTGAATAAAGGGGGAATAAAAGTAGATGGAGTTCGGGCAGAATTAAACGCAACAAGAAATAGTGTGAATATAATTGGTGGGGAATCGGAATTTGGAAGTATTGCTGTTAACGAAATAAAAAATTCAAAAACTCCATTTATTTTTTACGTTAATGCAGATAGCATTGAAATTGTAAAATTCAAACTTGTTATAAAAGACAAGGAAAATAGGAAATGGAGTGAGTTTTTTGAAGTTCCAATAAAGGTTTCTCAACCAGAATTTAAAAATATAGTAATTGCAGATGGGAAAAGATTTACTGTCGCAAGAGCCGGAACAAGCAAAACGACTATTTCCCTTGGGGCTGGAAATGGAGACGGGGCTGCAAATCCTGGTGAATCTATTGCTATTCTTGTAAATGATCAGAATAACTACTGGCGAACTTATTTATATACCTCTGATAAATATGTGAATCCGGGTGGAATAAATCCGAGATTATCCGATAACTGGGGCAGTTATGACCATGTTGGAGGTTCTGCGAAATATTCTATACCAGTTATATCATCGGATTGTCCACAAAATCACATAATAGAATTTTTTGCAGAATACTGGCTTCCAGACTATCCTGATCATATCATAAAGCGGGGAAAAGTAATAATAAAAGTTACTGGGGAAGATCGAACACCTCCACAAGTGCGATGGGTAAAAATCCCGGGAGATAATATTATTCAAGCAAAAGTTTTTGACGGTGGAAAGATTGAATATGTTAAAGCTACCCTTAGATATAGAAATGACCCAAAAAAAATCTTTGATATTATATTAAATGATGATGGTATTGATGGAGATAGAATAAAAGAGGATAATGTGTTTAGTAAAAAAATATCTGAGCAAAAATTTGGTTTGTATAATGTTGAAATAGAAACAGCCGATTTCTTAGGAAATAAAAGTATAGGAAAAATTTCTGATATTTTTACTTTATATTAAATTACAGGAATATGTATCTCTATTAATTTTTTGCGAATCCAATAATTTATATTTTCCAACCTTATAATATTATCGGCTATGTATAATAATAATATATGTGGTTTTTACAAATTTCACTCTTTTTTTTCTTCAAATTAAAGTGATATACCAAGCATTATTACACAATATGAAAATACTTGAAAAAAATTTAATTAATTAGCATATTATAAAAGTTCTATTATAGAAAAGTTTTGTTCGACAAGTATAAAAGGAGTGGACTATTATGGGAGTTCATGAAAAATTTCGTTTTAAGACATTTGAAGAATTAATTGAAAAAATAGAAGTATTAAATCTTGATATACCATATGACACTGATATAAGTATTTTAAAAAAACAAGTAAGATTTGGTTCATTTATCTGCCCCAATTCTCTATCTGTTCATCCTATGGAAGGATGTGATGGAGAAGCGGACGGTTCTCCTGGGGATTTGACTTTCAGAAGATACGATAGATTTGCCAGAGGAGGTGCCGGACTTTTGTGGTTTGAAGCAACCGCCGTAGTGCCTGAAGGAAGGGGAAATTCAAGACAACTCTGGATTCATGATGAAAATGTTCATTTATTTGAAAAACTTGTAAAAAAGACTGAAGAATCGGCAGTTGATTCAATGGGGAGTACTCATCAGCCAATTTTAATACTTCAATTAACACATTCAGGGAGGTACAGTAAGCCATCTGGCAAACCAATGCCTATTATTGCACAACACTCTAAAATACTTGATAAATTTCATAACTTGACCTATGAATATCCAATTATTTCTGATGAGGAACTTGATAGAATAAAAGAAAAGTTTGTTGAATCAGCCCATTTGGCTTATAAAGCAGGGTTTGATGGAATAGATATAAAAAGCTGTCACGGCTATATTATCTCTGAACTGCTTGCATCTTTTACAAGAAAAAATAGCCGTTATGGTGGAGATTTTGAGAATCGTATTAGATTTTTAGTTGAAACGGCAAATCAAATACGCTCGGAAATACCGGACTTTCTTATCACCTGTAGATTAAATGTGTTTGACGCAATCCCATTTCCTTATGGATTTGGAGTCGATAAAGATGATTACAAAAAGCCTGACCTTACAGAACCGATTTCTCTTATAAAAGAATTAAAGAAATCAGGTATCACCGGTATAAACGTGGCAGTTGGGAATCCATATTACAATCCCCATTATGAGCGCCCTTATGATACTCCAATAGCAGAGGGATATATACCGGATGAAGACTCGCTTGAGAGTATTGCACGAATTATCCATATTAATAAGCAAATTAAGCAAAAATGCAATGATTTGACTATTATTGGAACGGGATTTTCATGGCTTAGACACTTTTTCCCTTACATTGCCGCAGGTATGATAAAAAAAGGTTGCGTATCCATAGTAGGGCTTGGTAGAAATGCCTTTGCTTATCCTGATTTTGCAAAAGATATAATAAAGCATGGTGAAATGGAGCCAACAAAGGTTTGCATATCATGTTCAGGATGTTCTCAGATTATGAAAGATGGAGGCAAAACTGGGTGTGTGATTAGGGATGCAGATGTATATGCACCAATTTACAAAGAGGGGAGACTTAATAGTCCTGATGTTGTTAGAAAATTAGCTGAAATATGCAGAAATTGCGTAAATCCTACATGTGTAATTGGCTGTCCTGCTGATGTTGACATACCGGGCTTTATAAGTGCCATTGCTGAAGGAAATGAAGAAGAATCATATAAAATTCTCCGAAGGAGCAATATGCTTCCAGAAATCTGTGCTTATATATGTCCAGTGGAGATTCAATGTGAAAAAGGCTGCATCCAGCGTTATCTTGGTGATGGTCCAATACCAATCAATTTACTTCAGAGGTATGTTTCAAGAAGGGCACGAAAAGAAGGATGGGAAATCGCTCCTTTTCCTGAAAAGACAACCAATAAAAATATTGCAGTTATTGGGGCTGGTCCATCCGGGATAGCATGCGCAATAAGACTCATAGAACTCGGACATAAAGTAACAATTTTTGATAGAGAAAAAAATCCCGGTGGACTTATTAAATATACTTACCCGGAATATAAAATTTCAGATGAAACTATTGATAGCGAAATAAGTTTCCTTCTTTCAAAAGCAGAAAATGGAAGACTTTTTTGGCGACTTGGGAGAGAAATTTCAGTAGATTATAATCTCGACAACATAATAAAAGAGGGATGCGATGCTGTTTATATAGCAGTGGGATTAATGAAATCTACTCCCCTGCCAAATGCCAAAAGACCTGAAAAAGGAGTTATAGAGGTTCTTTCTTTTTTGAGAGATATTAAATACAGCGATGGTATGCAAATTCCTTCGAAAATTGCTGTATTAGGAGGAGGGAACAGTGCAATTGATGCGGCGGTTGTCTCTAAAAAGCTAGGTGCAGAGGATGTTTATTTAATTTACAGAAGGTCTTTTGAAGAAATGCCTGCATTTCCTCAAGAAAGAGATAGGGCATTAAATGAAGGAGTAAAATTTTTAATTCTGACTCAACCACTCGATTATATAACAGATGAGAATAACATCCTGAAAGGAATACTTGTTGCGCCGACACGCCTTGGTGAACCTGACCAATCAGGAAGAAGACAACCTCAAATTATACCCGACACAAAGTACATTGTGGAGGTTGACCTGGCAGTTGAAGCACTTGGACAGGTCTCATCTGATAATATAAATAGAATGTTTCCGAGTGTTAGATTCGATAAAAATGGATTGATAATCACCAGAAAGGGTAGTACAGCAACAGAAAGAGAAGGTGTATTTGCAGGTGGGGATGTTGTTAATGGAGGTACAACCGCCGTTCAGGCTGTTGCCGAGGGATGTAAGGCAGCAGAAGAAATTCACAAATTTTTAAAAAGCAAAACAATTTCTTTCCAAAGAAAGTAGGCTCTGACTAAGATAGAAAAGAAACTTTATACTTATAAATTCATAATGAATGAAAAATTAAGAAAGAATGCAGAGGAAATTGTAAGAACTCTTACTGATAAGGGTTATATTGCATATTTTGCTGGTGGGTGTGTAAGAGATATGATTATGAGCATAGAGCCAAAAGATTATGACATTACTACTAATGCAAAACCAGAAGAGATAATCTTTACTTCATGTGGCACAGAATCAAATAATTTCGCAATTAAAGGCTTGGCCCATGTCAATCAGAGCAAGGGTAAGCATATCATAACTTCAGCTATAGAGCATTTTTC
>JAUWXV010000102.1 GCA_030616165.1 bacterium
TCTAATTTTCAAAGCCTCTTCTGCCCCTTCTGAACGATATTGATTAGCCTGCCTGATCCTTTCGGCACGCATACGTTGAAAAACCGCTTTCTCATTCTCCACAGGAAGATCGGCTCTTTTTATCCGAACATCTACTATACTTATACCATATTTCTGAGACTTTTCGTCGCACCTTTTGGTAATTTCTTCCATAATGGTATCTCTACGCACAGAAACAATATCTATCAAGTCATATCTTCCTAATTCTACTCTCAGTTCCGAATAGACAATATCTCTGAGCCTTAATTGTGCACCATTTTCGTCTCTTACTGCCTGCATAAATGTTAAAGGGTCGCTAATTTCCCACCTTGCATAATTGTCAATTACAAGATTCTTTTTATCTTTTGTTACAATCTCTGTTGGTGCTGCATCATACTCAAGGAGACGGTCTTCGAAATAACTTACCGTTTGTATAAAGGGTATCTTCGCATTCAGACCAGGTTCCGTTATTGTTCTGATTGGCTCACCAAATTGTAAAATTATTGCTTGCTGTTTTTCATCAACTGTAAATAAAGATAAATTTAATATTATAAAAATAACAATTAATGTTACTACTATTATGATAATTTTTTTATTCATTTTCTTATTCCCTATTTTAAAATTTCTTGTCCAAGAGGGAGTATATTTAAAAACCCACTCTTTGAATCAGATTTTATAATAAATTTTTTGATTTCAGGCAAAATCGCCTCCATAGTTTCGATATACAGTCTTTGTTCAGTAACAGATTTTGCTTTCTGGTATTCATTCAAGACCAGTAAAAATTTTTCAGCATCTCCTTCAGACCTTTTAATTCGCTCTTCCATATATGCTTCTGATTCCCTGATATCTTTTTGAGCCTCGCCTCTTGCTTTTGGAATTACGTCGTTTCTATAACCTTCCGCCTCTCGTGTAAGGCGTTCCCTATCTTCCCTTGCACTGGCAACATCTCTAAAAGCGTCGGATACCTCATCCGGAGGATGAACATCCTGCAGTTGAGCCGCTACAACTTGAATACCTGAATCATATATGTCTAAAATCATTTGAGTAAGAATCATTATCTCTTCCTGAACTTCGAACTTTTTTTCGGTAAGCGCATCATCTATATTGTGTTTTCCGATGGTGCTTCTTATTGCTGCCTCTGCCACATCCCGAACTGTTTCTTCCTGGCCTCTTATGTTAAAAAGATACTTCGGTGCATCATTTATCCTATACTGTATAATAACCTGACAGTTGATAATATTCTCATCTCCGGTCAGCATTAAAGCCTCCTGTGGAACGGCAGCATATCTTGCTGGGGGTCCAGGGTCAATAGTCCTGAATCCTATTTCCACCCTTTTTACCTCTGTAACTTTGGGTTTTTCCACTACCTCAAAAGGATAAGGCAGTTTTAATTTCAACCCTGGTGAAGTTTCTCTTGCAAATTTGCCAAAGCGTCGAACAACTCCCCGTTCATCCGGATTTACCTGATAAAATATTCCGAATAATAACCATAAAATTATTGCACCGCCGACAATATATCTAAACTTTACCTTCTTGAATCTCGAAAAATCAATCTTTGGCAGACCGAATTCTTCACTATTAAATATCTTCCCTCTTTCTTCAAACATCATAATCTCACCTCATTTTTTTGTTAAACTAATTAAATTAATTAAATTTTTCTGCGGAGTCTTGCAACCGGGATCATCATCTGTTCCCGATATTTTGCCACAGTCCTCCTTGCAATGGGTATACCTTGTTCAGACAATATCTTGACAATCTTATCATCAGTTAGGAGATTGCTTGGGTCCTCATTCTCAATTATCTCTTTTATCTTGTCTTTTATGCTTAAGGTTGAAACCTGTTCACCATCAGAAGTTTTCATCTTTTCGCTGAAAAAATACTTAAGTTCAAAAACGCCGTAATCTGTCTGAACATATTTCCCGTTTGTAACCCTGCTCACTGTTGATATATCCATTCCAATAGTATCAGCAATGTCTTTTAAAATCATCGGTTCAATATGACCTTTCCCTTTCTCGAAAAATCTCCTCTGTCTTACAACAATATCTTTCATAACTTTAAGAATTGTTATCTTTCTCTGCTGAATAGAGTTAATCACCCATCTTGCAGATTCAATCTTCTGCTTGATATACTGCTTGGTTGATTCGGAAACATTTTGATTTTCAGTAAGTATTTTTCTATATGAGTTGTTTATTCTCAGGCGGGGTATATTCCAGTCATTATGGCTGATTATATATTCCTTTCCCACTTTCTCTACGATTAAATCTGGGACAACATAATTTTCATTTGGTTTTATATATCCCTCTCCCGGTTTGGGATTTACCCTGCTTATAGTCTTAACAGCGATTTTCACATCTTCAAGAGAAATATTTAAAAGTCTTGCTATCTTTTCGTACCTTTTATTCTTAAAATCATCAAAATGTTCTTCTATTATCCTTATTGGCAGTTTATTCTTTTCTTCATTTTCCCTGAGTTGGATAAGAATACACTCTTTCAAATCTCTTGCAGCAATTCCCAGCGGATCAAATGTTTGAATAAGTTTCAGAATTTCAAGAACCTTTTCCACTGGAACTTTCATATGCTCAGCAATCGATTCAACCGAATATGAAAGATATCCATCTTCATCAATATTCCAAATAATGTATTCACCAATCTCCTGTTCCTCCTTGGTGAGTTTGAAAAAATAGAGTTGAGAAATCAAATATTCCGACAGAGTAACAGGAGCAGGGTCAGGCCAAACAACCTCTTCTCTGCTTTCATCTCTTGGAACATATTCATAGCTTGTTTCGTCATTGACCAATTCATCCCAATCTACTTCATCGTCTTTATCGTCATCTTCTTTAACCTCATCATCGGCAAGTTCGTCCTTCTCTTCATCCTCTTCTTTTGTTTCTGTTTGTTCCAAATCCGTATCAATTTCTTCTTCCAGAAGGGGATTCAATTCAAGTTCTGCCTTTATTTTCTGCTCAAGAGCCATTACTGGAAGTTGAAGCAATGTAGAAAAAAGAACCTGCTGTGGAGAAAGCCTCTGTTGTAAAAGTAATCTTTGTTCAAGAAAAGGCATAATTTTACCTGTCTAATTTAAATTTCTCTCCTAAGTATAATCTTCTTGTCTCTTCATCATTTGCAAGAAAATGAGAACTTCCTGACTTCAAAACTACCCCATCATATAACAAATATGCTCTATCGGTAATAGAAAGCGTTTCATGGACATTATGGTCGGTAATCAGAATCCCAATATTTTTAAGTCTTAAACTTTTAACAATATTCTGGATATCTTCAACTGCTATTGGGTCTATTCCGGCGAATGGCTCATCGAGAAGCATAAAATCAGGCTTTACAACAAATGACCTGGCTATTTCAACCCTTCTTCTTTCGCCTCCGGAAAGAAGATAGGCTTTATTTTTTGCCAGATGCGTTACACCAAACTCCTCCATAAGGCGATTAAGTCTTTCGATTTTTTCTTTTTTGGGTATCCGTATAGTCTCTAAAATAGCCATAATATTCTCTGCTACAGTGAGTCTTCTGAATATTGAAGGCTCCTGTGAAAGATAACCCAAACCAAGCCTTGACCTTTTATACATAGGCATATTTGTAATATCAGTGCCGTTAAGATGAACCCTCCCTTCATCAGGTTTTATCATTCCAGTCATCATATAGAAAGTCGTTGTTTTCCCCGCACCATTTGGTCCCAAAAGTCCCACTATCTCTCCTTCATTAACAAATATAGAAACATTATTTATCACTCGCCTTTTGCTATAAATTTTAACAAGTTCTTCTGATTTTAGACTATTCATATCGAAAAAAATATTTAAATTAACTTTTGTAAATTCCAGTAAGACAGACATTCCTGCTTGCCTTGGGGTCTGTCCTTCTGTTTTTATGGTCAGACCGTGTCCGCAGACAGGCGGGCAAGAATGTCTGACCTACCATCCATATCCATATGAAAAAAATATTTAATTCAAATTGTTTATCATTTTTTCAATTCATTCACAATATGTGAAGGATAAAAAATCCCCTCCCCTCCTCCTTCTACTATCACTCTTTCGATATCTTCACCAGTAAAATAAAGAGTAATCCTTTCTCCACTGACCGTGTTTGCACCTTGGGATTCCCCATTTTCAAACAAATAATAGACGCTTTCGGCATTTCTCTCTGCTATCATCTTTTCTATTTTATTTTCTTTCAGAAATATATAAATATTTTTACCCTTCAGTTCGTTTTCATAATCCAATGTATCAGCAGTCATCGTTGCCACCGCATCTTCAATTACATTGAGTTTATATATATTTTTATCTTTTAAAAAGAGTTCAATCTGCTTCCCCCTAATATCACTTCCATCCTGAAATATAATCGGGTCTTCTTTAAGAATAATCCTCTCTTCTCCATTTTTCATAATATATTCCGCGATATTACATCTTGCTTTCAGATTATCTCTTAAAATCTCCACATTCTTAGAAGCAATCACTTTTGAAGTCTTATTAAAAAATTCAAGTTTTTCACCGGTTATTGTCATTTCGGTATTCTCTTCCTTCAAAACCATTACAGGTTTTTCGGAAACTTCTATAAAATCTTCCTTTCCAAAATAATTTCCCTTTCCCCCCATTATAGTAATATTTTCATTAAAATTGTTAAATATTAAATTATCGTAAGCAATTATTTTTTCACTTTCCTCAAAGAATTCAGCCTTCCCGCAGGTAAATGTCTGAACACTGTCAATAAACTTCACATTCCCTTCAAAATAAGCCCTCTTTTCGCCGTTATAATAAATCCCCTTATCAGCAGTAAGGATATTTTTACCTTTGATTAATTTTATACCTTTATCAAAGTAAAATGTCTTTTCATTATTATCATATACAACTTTATTAGAAATAAGTTTTTTCACTCCGTCATCAAACTCTACACTTCCCTCAAATATAAATCTATTTTCCTCTTGAAAAAATGTCCCCAGATCACTTTTTAATATATAATTTTTCTGATTAAGAACTACATTTCCAATCAATTTTCTGACTGTTTGACCGTTAATGACTTCACTGGAAAGAACATCCGCACGGTATTTTAGAAAATCGTCTGTCTGCCCATAAACTTTGTAATTAAATTCTCCGAATAAATTAAACGTAATCAATAAAATAATAAAAATTAATTCTTGAATAAATATGTCTATTTTTATCATACTTCTAACTTTAAAAAAAGTTGCAGAAAAAATTTTAAATTCATAAAATAATTTTTCTATCAGTTGTTCCAACTGGTTTAATAATCTTCCACTTTCTAATTTCCTGGTCTGATTCAAACCCGTAACCATTAATTGTGTCACCCTCTGAATAAATGGTAACAAATTTATCGGTATATATTTTTTCACTATCTTTATCCCATTTCAATTCTTCTGAAAGCAAAACAATCCCGCTGTCTGAGACTGCCTTTACATTTCCCTTTGCCGTCATAAAATTTCCGCTCTCCTCCACAAACCCGCTGTCAGAAGTAATCTTTGAAGTATGTCTGCCTTCTTTGTCAAAAAAATCAACAACTACCGACTGGTCAAGTTCGTATATTCCCTTCGCATTGAACTTTACCATATGCCCTGCCTCTACCTTTGCCTGTGAGATTCCCTCACTGGTCAATCTTAGACTGAAATCCCAGGTCTCTTGGTCAGGAACATCCTGCAAGGATATTCTGGCAGATAAATCTTCAAGAGAATCCCTCCCACAATTCACAAACACAAAAATAAAAACTGTGATAATCAACCTCTTTATTAACATATATAATAAAATTTGAATATCTCTAATTTATCCCCCGAGCAATCGGGGGATAAATTAGAGATAAGTATAAAGTTTTTTGGGACACCTTTTTTTCAAAAAAGGTGTCTACTTTCTTTCCAAAGAAAGTAGGTTAAGTCAATCCGGTTTTTAAAACATCATGAAGATGAATCATTCCGACAGGGACCATTTTTTCATCAACAACCGGCACCTGCATTATGTCGAACTGTTTCATCTTATTCAGTGCAAATACTGCAAGGTCCTCCTGTTTCACTATCTTTGGATTTCTTGCCATCATATCCGAAGCCTTCAAAGAATATAAATCTACATTCTTTTCGAGAGTCCTCTTCAGGTCTCCGTCGGTTATTATTCCACTTAACGTCCCGTCAGAGTTTAAAACACAGGTTCCACCAAATCTTTTTGAGTTCATCTCCATAACAACCTCTTTAAAAGGAGCATCCTCACCTACCTTTGGTATATAATCCCCGGTATACATAATATCCTTGACTTTCAGGAAAAACCTTTTTCCTATATCTCCTCCGGGATGAAGGAAAGCAAAATCTTCTTTCGTAAAATTCCTTTTGTCCAGCAGTGCAACTGCAATAGCATCTCCCATAGCAAGTGTAGCGGTTGTGCTGGACGTCGGTGCAAGGTCAAGCGGACAGGCTTCCTCTTTCACACTCACATCTATTACCACATCGCTGCTGCCTGCCAGAAATGAATCTAATTTACCAACCATCGATATAATCGGTATTTTCATCCGCTTTATAACGGATATGAAGGTGCGAAACTCATCAGATTCACCACTTTTTGACAGACAAATTACCACGTCCTCACTGCTCACTATTCCCAGGTCTCCATGAATGCTGTCAGACGGATTAAGAAAGACCGAAGGCGTCCCTGTACTTGACAATGTCGCTGAAATTTTTTTCCCGATAATACCTGACTTTCCCACACCGGCGACTATTATTTTCCCCTTGCAGTTATAAATTATATCAATTGCCTTCTGGAAATTCTCACCTATTCTATTCTCAAGGGCTTTTACAGATTCTGCCTCAAGCCTGATTACCTCTTGTGCTTTCTTAATGCTCAATTTCAATCATTCCTTTTATTAAAATATTAATCACAAAAAAATTACTCCGCGACAATTTCCCTGTCGTGGGGTCTGTAGGGGCGGTTCGTGAACCGCCCTTACAAATACAATCATTATTATTCATTAACATTTTCATAATTGCCATGCGGATTTCGTTGGGGCGAACGGCCGTTCGCCCCTTCATGAATTTATTGTAATATTGTTTTATTAATTATGGATTTACCTCCCCAATTTTTTGGATTTTCCTTATCCAACTCCCATCCTAATGGATTATTAAAAATATATTCACGAATTTGATTTAACTCTTTTTCATCGCCAATAATATGTTCATAATAATTCCCCTGCCAAAAAGGAGCGCCGGATGTTTTTCGCATTTTGTTAATTTTATATGTTGTCGATGATTTGAATCCAGCCATTAATGATGATAACAATTTGGATTTCATTCGTTTGTGGTTTTGTAGGGGCGAACGGCCGTTCGCCCTCACATCTGCAGAAATGTCCACAATAATAACAATGGCGTGAAAATGATTGGACATTACCTGATAAAAATCCAATTCAATTTCAGATGAACGTAACCATTCCGCTTCAATGATTTGGCCATATTTGTTCAATTTCATTTCCCCATTCATTATCTCACCCAAAATACATTCCCTATTATGCGTACAAATGGGCACAAAATAGACACCATATTGTGAATAATCATAATTTTTTAACCGAATCGACCGTCGGTTATGTTTTTCCGGATTATATTTCATAACGTTCTGATTTATACATTAAACATCTATACATTACATCCATCACAGGTTTTTGTGGTAGGGGCACAGCGCGCTGTGCCCCCACAGGTATCAATCAAAATTACAATTCCGTGAAAATGATTCGCCCCTACTTATTTATAATTTAAGACTTAACAACATTATCTATCTCAATAAGTATTTTCAAATTGTCTTCAAGTTCTTCCAATGGCATCATACTCGAGGCATCGCACTTTGCATAATCAAGGTCATCATGAGTTTCAATAAAAATAGCATCAATCCCGGCAGCAACCCCCGCTTTTGATAAAGTCGGTATAAATTCCGGGCTTCCCCCTCCTTTCTCGCCGCTTGGAATACCATAGTTCCTCAAAGTATGTGTCGGGTCAAATACTACGGGATATCCTAATGAACGCATTATCGGAAATGAGCGAAAATCTGTAATCAGAGTTCGATACCCGAAACATAACCCCCTCTCCGTCAAAAGAATACTGCGATTACCCACACCTTCAAGTTTTTTGATAATGTTTTTCATATCAAAAGGGTGAAGAAACTGCCCTTTTTTTACATTAACCGCCTTGCCGCTCTTTCCCACCGCCAATGTGAGACTTGTCTGCATAGAAAGAAACGCCGGAATCTGAATAACGTCTAAAACCTGTGATGCCTTCTCAACATCGCTCACAGAATGAACATCCGAAAGAACAGGAATCCCAAATTTACTTTTAATATTATTCAAAATCTCTAATCCTTTATCAATACCCGCTCCCTGATATGAGTCTGCCGAAGAACGATTATCCTTTAAATACGAAGATTTGAAAATGAAAGGGATAGAAACCCTTTCAGTTATCTTTTTTATTTTTTCGGCAATCCTATAAACAACCTCCTCCTCCTCAATAACGCACGGACCGGCAATTAAAACTAACGGTTTTCCACCACCTATCTCAATATTTCCAACGGTTACTGTTTTCATAATTTATACGGTTATTTGACAACGGCGGTCTCTTTTTCTGCCGTTTTAAATACTTCTCCTTCATTATCACGATATAATTTAGCAGCCCTGACAAATTCCCTGAATAAAGGATGTGCTTTTATTGCCCGGGATTTCAGTTCCGGATGAAATTGACCAGCAACAAACCACGGATGCTCTGCAATCTCGATTATCTCCACCAATTTCTCATCCGGTGAAAGCCCGCTAAAAATCATCCCTTGCTTTTCAAGTATTTCTCTATATGAATTGTTCACTTCATAGCGGTGTCTGTGCCTTTCACTTATCACAACCTTCTGGTATGCCTCATAGGCTTTAGAATTCGTTTTGAGAATGCACGGATAAGCCCCGAGTCTCATAGTTCCACCTTTTGCCTTTATTCCCCTCTGTTCAGGAAGTAAATCTATCACTGGATGTTTTGTACTCTTTTTAAATTCGCTGCTGTTTGCATTTTCAAGATTACAGACATTTCTTGCAAATTCTATAACCGCACATTGAAGTCCAAGACAAATGCCCAGATATGGTATCTTATTTTCCCTCGCATATTTTACCGCATTCAATTTCCCTTCGATTCCTCTATCTCCAAACCCACCGGGTACAAGAATTCCAGACACATCTTTCAAATGTTCAGATGGCTGGCATCCTTCCAACTCTTCTGCTTCTACCCATTTTATTTCAACATTAACATCATTCTCCACGCCGGCATGAACAAATGATTCTATTATACTTTTATAGGCATCCATTAAAGATGTATATTTCCCACATACCGCTATTTTTATATTATCCTTAAGATTTTTAATCTTTTTTACAAGTTCTTTCCATTTCTCAAGGTCGGGCTCTTTGCATCTAAGACGAAGATGCTTTACCACAATATGTGCCAAATCCTGATTTTCAAAAATAAGGGGAACTTCGTAAATAGACTCCACATTCCTTGCCTCTATTACACAAGATGCCTGCACACTACAGAAGAGTCCGATTTTTTCTTTTATCTCTTTTGACATTATATTTTCCGTTCGGCAGAGGATGATATCGGGCTGAATCCCAATCTCCCTGAGTCTCATTACCGAATGCTGGGTTGGCTTTGTCTTAAGTTCTTGAGTAGCGGTTAAATAAGGAATCAATGTAACATGAATACTCATCGTATCTGCTCTCCCCCTCTCAAGGCGAAACTGCCTGATTGCCTCAAGAAACGGGAGGCTCTCTATATCACCCACTGTCCCTCCTACTTCGGTTATCACTACATCATAATCTATTTTATCTTTTGCAACATTTATTATTCTGTTTTTTATTTCTTCAGTAATATGCGGAACAACCTGAACCGTCTTGCCAAGATATTTCCCACTTCTTTCTTTATTAATAACAGTCTGATAAATCTGACCGGTAGTTGTATTATTTTTGCTGGTCATATTTTCATCTATAAATCTCTCATAGTGTCCAATATCCAAATCGGTTTCTGAGCCATCGTCCGTAACAAAAACCTCTCCGTGCTGGAATGGGCTCATTGTCCCTGGGTCTACGTTAATATAAGGGTCAATTTTCTGGATAGTTACCCTCAATCCTCGTGCCTTCAATAATACACCAAGTGAAGATGATGCTATCCCCTTTCCAAGAGAAGATACAACACCTCCGGTTATGAATATATACTTTGTCTTTGACCTTTTTGTCACAAAATACCCTCAAATTTTTATAATATACCCATCTAACCTAATTAATTCATAAAATTGAATTAATAGCCTAAATAAGGAAAAGTAAAGGAAAAATTAATAATTGTCTGTCCATGTTTTATTTGTCATTCCCCCATTTATTTGTCATTCCCCCGAGTACTCGGGGGAATCCATTTCTTTTTTGGCATAAAATATTATGAGTTTTATCTCGAAAATAGCTGTCCTATCATACGGCATAAAATTTAATCATTAGGGTGAACCAGTTCACCCCTACGCAGTTCGCGTAGGGGCGGGTTTACCCGCCCTCCCTTTTATTTTCATGTTTCGTGACGCTCTGAAAGAGCATGAGCGTTTAGTACGAATCCCCACCTGCGCGGGAATGACAGATTAAAAATACTAAAATCTTTCTTATTTATTGTTATTATTGATAATATAGTTTATTTAATACAAATTTATGAATAATCCAGGCTAAACAAAACATTTACATTTTACCTATGAACCTTTCAACCTCTTTTATATCCTCTGGGACATCCACTGAATATGGAATATAGTCCACAATCTCCACTTTCATCATATATCCATTTTCTAAAACCCGCAGCTGTTCAAGTCTTTCTGCCTTCTCAAGAGATGATTCTCCCAATTCAACAAACTTAAACAGAAAATCTCTTTGAAACCCGTAAAGTCCTATATGTCTGTAATATTCGTGATTTTTTACCCATTCCTTTTTATTAGGAGAACCATTATAAAATGGAACCTCTGCTCTTGAAAAATAGAGCGCAAATCCATTTTGGTCTATAATAACCCTCACGAGATTCGTGTCTTCAAGTTCTTTCAGTTCCGTTATTCTTTTAACCAGAGTGCTCGAATGAATATTCTCATCTTTAATCAGAGGTTCAGCCAGTTTATCTAACATCCATCCTTCAAGTAATGGTTCATCACCTTGAATATTCAGCACCACATTATATGGGTAAATCCTTGCAACTTCGGCAGTTCTGTCGGTTCCGGTTTGAATATTTTCACCGGTCATAATAACATCACCACCAAAAGATTTTACCATATTAAAAATCTCTTCATTATCTGTGGCTACTATCAGTTTGTCCAAAATTTTAGAACTTTTTGAACGCTCATATACATGCTGAATCATCGGTTTACCACAGATTTCCGCAAGTGGTTTACCAGGAAACCTCGTCGAACCATACCTTGCTGGTATTACTCCAAGAACACCTTTTCGAACTTTCAATTCCAATTTTAACTGAAAGATTTTTAATTCATTTTGAATAAAAAATAAAAAAATTTAAATTTTTTATCCTGAATAATTCATAAAATTCTTTATTTTACTAGACAATTTATTGATATTATTAATATTACTATAAAATCACTTTTGAAACAGAACTGAATCTCGCTACTATTGTCATCCTGAACTTGTTTCAGGATCTAATATTAAATCTGAAGATAGATTCCGAAGATCCTGAACATGTTTCAGGATCGGAATGACAATAAGTGTTTCAGAATAACAAAAACAGGATTTATGAATAAATCAGGTTATAAATTTATGAATTTATACGTTAAAAAGATTTACTCTATCACTCTTGGCACCAGAATAAACTCATCGCTTTTAACAGGTGCATTCTTTAATATCTCTTCCCTCGAATAAGACGGCTTTACCTCATCATTTCTCAATACATTTCCGGGCTCAATTACATGATACAGAGGTTCTACATTATCAGTATTAATCTCGCTCAACTGTTCCATGTAATCGAGTATCTCATTCATTTGAAGTGTAAACTTTTCAAGTTCTTCATCTTTGAATTCGAGTTTTGCAAGTTTTGCTATTTTTTTCACCTCTTTTATAGAAACTCCCATGTGCTTATTCCCTCCGGATGATTTAATTCAAATCGGAATATAAACCTTAATAACTAAATAGTCAAGTTAAATATAAAAATGGCACATAAATTGCACCAAATTTTTTCCCTATTTTAATTCGTGAATGTACAGGCGAAATTTATCATACATTATCTGATTTGATAAAACAAACTCCTATAATCTA
>JAUWXV010000213.1 GCA_030616165.1 bacterium
CGCTATATTTAATTTGAAACTTTGGAACAGTAGATTTCAAAATTTCCTTTTTTAGTAGTTCAATCCCCTCCCCTTCGTCAGCGATAGTTTGAACTGTTCTAATTCCAAATATTTCAAAGATTTTTTGATAATCTATAGAAATTCCTCTTGCCCTCATTTCGTCAGCCATATTAAAATCAAGAATCATCGGTAATCCAAATTCGCACAGTTCAATGGTGTAAAGTAAAGTCCTTTTTATATTTCTGGCATCAGTAACATGAAGTATAACTTTTTCATTATCTCCAAGAAGAGACTCCATGATTATCCTATCATCCTCTGAATTCGAATAAATACTATTTCCTCCTGGAGTATCTATTACTTCGAATGTTTTATTACCTTCTGTAAACCAACCAACCCCAACCTCGATTGATGTGTCAGGATATTTATAAATTATTATATTATTTTTACACAATCTTCTAAAGATTGTAGATTTACCAACATTCGTGTGCCCTACTATTATTATCTTTTTATAAATTTCTGAATACTTTGATCTTTTCTTTTCTAATGGATTCATTACCAGATATTCTTGATAGAAATTTAATGTCTTCTTTTCCACATAAATATAAAATTTATTTATGTTTTAATCAATAAAATAAAATCACTAAAAAAGACCGTAAATTCCAGAATACAAAGCCTTTATTCCAACGCCCAATATAACTACCACGCTGAGCCAGAAAAATATATCATAAATTAGTGATGGATATAATTCCTTTGAAAGCCTTTTATATCTTAGATAATAAGCAACATAAACAACAATTAAAAGAATAATGGCTGTCCCGATTCCTCCCAGCGAAACCATAAAAACTGGCTCTTTTATTAGAAGAAATAGAATTGTCCAAACAATTGCACAGCACCATGCGAAAATGGCAATAAATCTATTTCTTTGTTTCATATTAAAATAATCAATTATTTTAAACCTTCCAAATGCATCTCCAAAAGTTCTTGACCATGCAGCCAAAGCAGAGAAAAGTGTGGAAAATAGAACAATTACAGCACCTGAAAGAAAAATGTATTTAGCACCTGGCCCAATAGATTCGGTGTACATATTAGCCAAAGTACTAATCATGTCATATCCTTTAGGTATTTCTCCCCTTCCGTGTAAAACGGCAGCACCGAGTAAATAAAAAGAAACAGTCACAACAGTATATACCACCATAGAAAATATCGCATCAAAATACATGACTTTAATCCATCCTTTCGCCCTTTTTACCCACTCCGGTGAATTTTTTCGTGGTCCTGTATATGAAGCATACCCTTTTTCAATCCAACAGTATGGATACTGCATAATCTCATCTCCACCAACACCGGTTATTCCAAATGCAGCCACTGCATATAAAAGTGTATAACTCGGAAGTTGAAAACTTAATCCGCTTAGTATATCTTCAAAATTTATTGAATATTGTGTAAATTGAAGCATTATAACGCAGACTATATTGAATAGTGAGAAAAGAAATATTAGTATAATGGAAAAATTTTGGATAAATCTATAATGACCTCTAAATACTAAAATTGCAACTAAAATCCCTGTAATCCATGCCCAAATATCCACACTTATGGAGGGAATTGTTATGTTTAAAGCCTGTGCAACACCTCCAACTATTCCTCCCATCTGTAAAAACTTCAGAATAAATATTGCAAGCCAAGCCCAGATTGTCCAATGCACATCCTTAAATCTTGGTCCTGGAAGCTTATTCAATGCTACCATAGTTGTCTCGCCTGTATTTATAACATGCTTACCAAATTCTAATTGGAGTGTCACTTTTACAAGACAACTTACAATAATTATCCATAAAGTTACAAATCCGGCTTGAGCTCCTAATACGGTTGTAGCAATCAATTCACCTGAACCTACTATCGAAGCCGATAAAACCAAACTTGGACCCAAATATTTTATACTTCTAAAAATTCCTTCAGGAGGCTTTCTAATTGTACTTTCTGATAGAATATATGGATCGTATTTTTCTCTTTTCATATAGACATTCTTTGATAATTTTTTAAATCTGAATTTATTAAAACGAAATGTAATAAGTTTTCTAATGATTCGTAAATTAAGAAATTGTTACAAAAAGTAAAATGCAATTTCAGGGAGGAACATTCATGCATGATATTTAGTATTTATTGTTATGATTTGGTATAATCTACTACCTAACAAGAAAATGCATAATGACAAATCGCGGGAAATAGGAATTTATTGGAATTATTTCATATAATCTTATTTATTCGCAGTTCATTAACTAAAATAATTAATCTATACGTTTGTAATCTGGATGTTCTTTTAGAACAGGCATCCGGTTTACAATCCAGCGAAAGGCGAGAACGGCAGTAACTATAATAGTAACAGAAATTAGCAGTTCCTTCCAACCAGGATAATTCCTTTCATCAAGATTCCAGTTAAATGTAATAATGGTAACGTTAATTCTGTTAATAATAATTCCAATAATAGTGATAATAGATGTAAATCTTATAAGACTTACAGATTTTTTTCGAACTCCAAATAAGAAAAGAAAGCATGGTAAAAGTACAAAAACAAAGATTTCAACTAAAAACCAGTATCCATAAGGTGTATTAAGAAGATTCCAGTTATGCCCGTGGGCGATTCCTATTATCTTTAGACCAAAATATGTAAAAAGAACAACAGAAGCGGCTTTACCAAGGCTGATTGTAAGTTCCCCAAGATGTTCTTTAAAGTTATAGTCAATTTTGTCCTTAAAGAAGCGGATTGAGAGTATGCTCATCAAAATTACCATTGAAATCCCGGATGCAATGCTTGAAATAAAGAAAAATACAGGTAAAAATGGAGAATACCAAAGGGGATGAAGTTTTCCGGGTGCAATAAGAAAAAGCCCACCTAAGGCTGACTGGTGAAGAACTGCAAGGGTTATGCCCATAATAGTTAAACCAATGGCAAATTTTTCTACCCAGTTTCGCAGTCTCTTCATATTAAGCCATTCTAATATTGCAGGGGAAAATTCTAAAAACTGCGTTAAAAGGTAGAGTGAAACAAGCCATCCTACCAAAAACATAACAGAAGTAACACCGAATGAATAAAACATAGGATAAGGCAATCTCCAGGGACGACCGAGGTCAATTAAAAGTGCCACAACAACAGTAAAATATCCAATAAAAGCAGAAAGGATTGCAGCTCGAACAAAAGGATAGTACCTCTTCATTCTAAATATATATACCGCTGAACAAATAGTATATCCTCCAGCCGCAAGGGCTTCAACTGACAGAACATTGAAACCAATTAAGGAACTCCAGGGAGTATCGTTTGAAGCATCACCTAATGAACCTATCCCCTTTATATATCGAATCAACACGAGTGGAATTGCTATAAGAATCAGAATTCCTGCTGCGATATTAAACGGGGTAATAAGTGTTTTTACATATTCACGTAAACTCATCCCCATAAATAGTTTCTCTATTAAAAAAGATTTTGCTCCTTTATTATTCACTTCATTCATATTAAGACTCCTTTTGCTCAGATTTTTCAGAATTCTGTTCTCTGTTTTTCGTGAAAGCGCGAATCCCTGCTAATAGGGCAGGCCCGATTATCATTACAAGTGGTACTGCTGAAAGAAAGCCTCTGGTTAATTCCGGGGATGGCTTTATTCCAAGGTTCATATCGAAACCAAGTTGCTCGAAAGGAACTCCGGAAATATACATCCAACTTGTTCCACCTACTTCATGCTCACCATAGATGTGGTCGATATACTTTTCAGGATTTTTTCTGATTCTCTCCGTTGCAAATTCGATTAATTGACTTCTCTTGCCAAATGTTATGGCTTCAACAGGGCAAATTTCAGCACACGCTGGAATACCACCCTTTTTAATTCTAACATCATAACAAAAATCACATTTCTTAATCGCGGGGCTTAATGGATCATCAAACTCATATGCAGGAATATAAAATGGACACGCAATCATACAATAACGACATCCTATACATACATCTTCATTATATATTACTGCCCCTTCCGGAGTTTTTTTGAGCGCACCAACCAGACATGCTGAAACACAAGAAGGTTCGTCGCAATGATTGCATTGCACCTTACGATAAACCGGTTCTTCTTCATTATCTGTATTGGTATATCGATTAACAACCGTTAAAAATTTATCATCAGGTCTTCTTATTTTTTCAAATACAGATTCATCCTCTAAAGGTTTTTTATGCGGCGGTAAATTGTGTGCCTCCTTACATGCCTTCTCACAAAGCCTGCATCCATTACAAAGTATTAAATCTGTCAGCATTCCCAGGCGGTCAGGATAACCACTGAGATCCTCCGAAGCAAAAACTTTCTCAGAACTGCCTATAATGCCTGATACTCCAATTGCAGAAAGAGATTTTAGGAAGTCCCTTCGGTCAATTTTCATATTTTTTTTTAACCTCCTACGATTTTAAGCGGAATAAAAAATCTCAAAATCATAAATTAATATTTATTACTATCTATTACTGCAAATTATTTCTTATCGGAAATAATGTTTGTTTATCATCTTATATTTTTATTCAATTTTCTTATGACAATCAACACAGACTACAGGACCGATGTCGTATTCTTTGTGGCATCCCATACATTTGCGATGGAATGCACCTTTTAAACCCGGCTTTTCAATATTTTCATAGTCAAGAGTAGCATCATGGCATGTTATACATGCAGGAGTCACATGTTCAGGATCATGATGGTGGTGACAAGTTTTGCAATCACCAATAATTTCAAAATGTATTAAATGAGGAAATGTTACCGGGTCAAATATTTTTGAGTCTTTATTAAAAATAAAATACTCAGTCATTTTTTGGGGCTGAACAGTAGTCTTAGGTACGTTAAAATACGGATCTTCATGGCAGATATCACATGAAGGTGTTTCAATTTCAGGACTAATACGGTGACATAATTTGCAATCCTCCATAATATCAAAATGTATTTTATGAGGATATCCTACCGGTTCAGTTAATTCTGAGCCTTTGTTAAAAATTAATCCCTCAGGTTTTTCCCCATTTTGAGTATTAGTTTTTGTCGCTAAAGGATTCGCTTCATTATTCTTTTCATCTTCGCCAACCAATGAAACTGCAAGTATAAAAATTGCAAATATAAATATGATTATTCCCTGAATTATTTTCATAATTATCATATCTCCTTACTGTTAGCATCTTTTGAAGTTTTGTTAGTATTAAATAATTTCCAAAAAGCAATAAAAACCAGAAGAAATATGACAGCAATAATATATTCTATGCCTCTTGTTATTGATAAAAATTCTAAAAGAGTGTGCATTTTTCCCCTTTCGTTATATAAAAATTATTGAGTTTATTAAGATTGTTATTTAAAAAACCACAGAAATATTTTTTGTCTAAAGGTCAATAATTAGTAAAAAATAGAAACTTTTATAAAATATTTCGTTTAATATAATAATTTCCAAATGATTAATCAATAAAATACTTTCTACTTAAAGCTCATGTAATTTCTATATTTAATTTAAATAACTTAAAAATAAGTAAAATATCAACGATATTTTTGTCGAACATTTTTTATCTCTGGTTTATAGATACAGTATGGTTCTTCGGCAAGGTAATCTCCAGTAACTGCATATGCTCTTGCTCTGCAGCCTCCACAAACTTTTCTGTATTCACAGTAACCACATCTCCCATGATATTTGTTGATATCTTGCATATCAAGGAAAACAGGGGAAGTTTCCCATATTTTCTTAAAGTTATAATTTCCTTTTCTAACATCGCCACATTCTACATCAAGAAATCCGCAAATCTGGACTTTCCCTGTATGGGAGATAAAAGCAAAAGACTGCCCCCCCATACATCCCTTTGTCATCGCATCAAGACCATGTGTTTCTACAGAAACTTTTTCACCTTTTTCCTTTTCTTTTTGACGAAATATTCTGTAATAATGAGGAGCACAGGTGGGTTTCAACTTTAAATTAGACTTTTCTCTATTTTCATAAATCCAGCTTAAAATTTTTTCATACTCATTGGGTGAAATCTCCTCATCCTTCATATCTTTTGCCCTTCCTGTGGGAACCAGAAGAAATGGATGAAAACTGACAGCACCGAGTTTAATAGCAAGTTCAAATATTTTATCAATTTCCTTATAATTATGTTTTGTGATTGTTGTGTTGACCTGAAATTCAAGCCCTGCTTTTTTTGCATTCTCTGCTGCTTTTAAAACCATATCAAATGCCCCATCCACTCTTCTAAAGGAGTCATGGTTTTCTTTTGTAGCACCATCAAGACTCAAACTTATTCTTTTTATTCCAGAATTGAGCATCTTTTTAGCGTTCTCTTCGGTACCACGCATTCCACAGGGTGCAATCACCATCTTTTATCCTTGTTTTGTTCCATCTTCTATAATATCAAATATAGCATCTCGCT
>JAUWXV010000298.1 GCA_030616165.1 bacterium
AAAAATAAACCCAAAGAAAATTCTATTATTAACTAACATAAAATCTCCCTATAATTAGTTGTATTTTTAGTTTTATTGTTTATAATTTTACCAATTATTATACATAGAGATTGGCACGTACCCCCCAAATTCTCTGTGGGATTCGCAATGACATGATAGGGTTTATAGAAAATATAACCTTGATTTTGTTTTTTTCCAATAAAAAATTATGAAATTTAAGATTTTATTTTTAAATTTAAAAAATTATCCAAAAATCCAAAGCAATTATACTAAAATTTACTGATTATCCAACTCCGCTTATAATTTCTTTACTAAATAATTGTACTGTAGCAAATTAAAAAAAATGAAAAACAGCCGCAAAGCAGATTTATTTCTCTTAGGATTGGCATTTATCTGGGGAGCAACATTTGCTCTTGTTAAGGATGCATTAAACGACATATCACCTCTTGTCTTTAATTCCATCAGGTTTATATTAGCAAGCATAATATTCTGGATAATATTCAGAGACAAACTGAAATCATTTGAAAAGCCCTTGATAAAAGCAGGTTTATTGACTGGTTCATTTTTAGCTTTAGGTTACGGATTTCAGACTATTGGATTATATTATACAACTGCATCAAAATCTGCTTTTATAACTGGACTCTCTGTTATCCTTGTTCCTTTATTTATTGTTATTATTGAAAAAATTATCCCAAAATTCACAGTAATATTAAGTGCATTTATCGCCCTTGCGGGTCTCAGACTATTGACGATGTCAGGAAGCAACGGCGGAATTAACATTGGTGATTTATTGACCATCATGTGCGCTGTGGCATATGCACTCCATCTTATCTGTGTTGAAATATTTACTAAAAAATATGACTACATTAAACTCACCTTTTTTCAACTTATTATAACTGCTGTATTGAACTTAATTGCCATACCAATTTTCGAAACGCCAAGGTTCGAGCTCACAATCACCGTTTTCTGGGCATTATTAATTACATCAACTTTTTGCTCCGCCATGGCAATATATATTCTAAATCGCGTCCAGAGATATACCACCGCAGCCCATGCAGCAATTATCTTCACTATGGAACCAGTTTTTGCTTACTTAATTGCTTTTCTATTTTATGGAGAAAAATTAGGTATCCCTGGAACAATAGGTGGAGGATTAATACTATCGGGAATGCTTCTGTCTGAATTAAAAAGGTCAAAATAAAAAATCACATACTTTATTTTGAAAACATACTTTCTCCGTGGGATGACATGACAAAAAATAAAAATTTAGCAAGGGCAATCCGAAGGTTGTTCCTAAATGTTTGTGGAAATTAAAGTAAATCAACATATTACAGTTGCACTTATTTTAGCAAAGAGATTTTAAACTTATTCCCCCTATTACTCAGGGGAATAAAAGTAAATTTTTTAATGAAATTAGAATTATAAAATAATTTTTCTTGCAATTAGGAAAAATAAAAACTACATTTTTTAAAAACAGACAAACTCCTGAATTTTATCATCCTCATCCGGCATTATTAATAGCGAAGTTTTAACAATAAAAGAAATTGTTATACGGTCGCAAATCATATATTTTCAGATTAGATTCTTAATACTCCTCGTTGAAGATTTTTATCTACCATTCTACGAATTGTAAAAAATTTAAAATATTCAAATGTGCTGTTTATATTTATGTTTACACCAACTGGGAAGTACAATATAGTACTATTTGACGGTATTTGTAATTTATGTAATCATATTGTACGTTTTTTAATTGATAAGGATTCGAAAAAAAGGTTCAGGTTTGCTTCATTACAATCGGATATTGGGCAAAAAATAGTGAAAAAATTTAATTTATCGACAATAGAAGTCAATACAATTATTCTTGTGGAAGGAGAAAAATGCTACACAAAATCAACTGCAGTTTTAAGAATTGCAAAAATGTTAAAAGCCCCATGGCCAATATTGTTCGGTTTCATTATTATTCCACGCTTTTTCCGCGACGCATTGTATAATATCATTTCTAAAAGGCGCTATAGATGGTTTGGAAAAATGGATAAGTGCAGTATTCCGACCGAAGAGTTAAGAGATAGATTTTTGTCATAAGATAACAATTTATATATAATCACGAGTCTTAAAGCTAAGTAAAATTCACCCAGGCTTTTCATATTTCATATAATTTTGAAATATTGTATGTTATTATATCCACAAAACTAAAAAGAGGAGGATATTATGAAAACATTAGACAATATTTCTCCATATGCACATTGGCTTTTACGCCTTGCATTAGCAAGTGTTTTTTTGTATCATGGATTAGGAAAATTTCCGATGTTAACTCAACTCTCGGAAATGATGGGGATGCCGGTTGTCATAGTTTTACTGGTTGCATTAGCAGAGACCATAGGGGCAGTGCTTGTTATATTAGGAGGATTCCTTAAAGATTGGATGACCCGCATTGGAGCCCTATTGCTCGTTCCTGTGATGCTCGGTGCAATTTTCATGGTGCATTGGGGACAATGGAGTTTTATGGCATCAGAAACTCATCCTACGGGCGGAATTGAATTCCAAGTTACATTATTGTGTATTCAACTCTACTTGTTGATTAAGGGTAATATTGTTAAAGCAGGCAAGTTAGTCTCTTAATCGAAATAAAAATGGATAATTCTCTGCAATAAAATCATAATTGTTATCGTGTAATCTTTATATAACAATATGATAAATATCTCACAAATTTCGTTTGCACAAACATGTTCAGCACTTAGAAATTGATTTTTTAAGAGGAGTGTGAGTGAATTTTGTAAAGCGACGACAATTGGAAAGTTCTTCGCAAAAACTGTGGTCTAAAATTCCACGACCAGTATGATGTTCGCTGCAAACACTGTGGATTTGTTATATATCAGGAATTTGAAAGATAGATAAGACAGACAACTTTATAATATTCGATATTTATATATAATTCATATATTTACCAAATACTTTAAAGAAACTTAAAAAAAAGAATTGAGGTCATATTTCATTCCGTCCGATGCAGAAGTAACTTTTATCCCTAAATCAGATGTCATTTCATCCGCTATCTGCCATGGTTTTGCTTTTATCATGGTCATACCGAAGTGAGTCAAAATAACTGCCTTCGGCATTATCTCCTTTATCAATCTCTTTGCATCATTTAAATTCAAATGGAGAATCCCCTTCTTTTCATCGCCTTCGCCCTTTAATCTTACCACATTTAAAATAAGAAGACCCGAACCGCTGTATTTTTCTGAAAGTTTTTCAAAGAAACATGTGTCGGTGATGTGTGATATAGTTAGATTTCTCAAATTAAACTTGAGCCCGTATGTCTCCGCAGTATGTCTATGCTTAATCGGTGTAGAAAAAGAGACATCCTCAGAAAGAAAATAAGATTTACTTTCTTTAAGTATTTCAATTTTGTTAATATAATTTCTCACATATTTTAGGACCACAGGGTCATCATTCAACGATTCTTGAGTAGTAAATAAAATTCCCCTTTTTTTAAACCCTCCATTAGTCATTGCCTCTATCATTATATTTATATCAGAAGAATGGTCAAGATGCCTGTGCGTTAAAATTACTGCATCTAAATCCATCGGTTCAAGTTTCGGCTTACTTGAAAGACATTTAACCAAGGTTCCTGGTCCTGGGTCAACAAGTATATTGAACCCATCGAGATTAAACCATATTCCGCCGGAACTCCTTATCTGTTTAGTAACAACAAACCTCGCACCTGCCGTCCCCAAAAATTTAATATAATTCTTATCCTTCTCAGACATATTTTAAACCTATTTTGAAAAGAAAGCGGGCTCCGCACAGCAGATCCCCCGAGTACTCGGGGGA
>JAUWXV010000328.1 GCA_030616165.1 bacterium
AGTATTTTCCAACGGGTTTACGATTAATCACATTGAATATTTTAAAGAAGATTTGAAGTCTGCAAAAAGAGTTTTATATCTTGGTGATAATGCTGGTGAAGTAGTTTTTGACAAAGTATTCATTGAAGAAATCAAAAAATCAGGTGTTGAGGTTATTTTTGCTGTCAGGAGTAAACCTGTATTGAACGATGTTACAATAGTCGATGCAATTGATGTGGGACTGGATAAGGTTGCAGAGGTTATCGAAACAGGTTCTCCTATGATAGGCATAGTTCTTGAAACTTGTTCAGATGAATTTTTAGAATTTTTCAATACTGCGGATATTATTATAAGCAAAGGTCAGGGAAACTTTGAAACACTTGATGAAACTGACGCCAATATTTATTTTATATTAAAAGCAAAATGCAGTGTTGTTGCTCAGAGGCTTAATGTTAAGTTTGGAGACGTAATGCTAATAAAAAACAAAATCCTGAAAGGTAAATAACCTGGACTGTTCTTAAGATTTTAGATTATGTGAAGTTGTCATTTCGAGCGAAGCCCCCCCCCGCAGTTTCGGGGTCACAAACGCCAATTCCCGTAGGGGCGAACTTGCTTGTCCTTTGGGCTTGTCCTTTGGATTCGCCCTAAATATTACTGGATTCCCCCCCCCTCGTAACTGTGCGGGAATGACAGAGAAATAAATATAACAATATTAAGAATAAAAAAATTTATTTCTGACATAACAATTTTATGTGCCAGCACTAAAAAAACATGAAATATTTTTCAGACATTTTTAGTCTAATTATATAATGGTCATTCAATTAAAAAGCAAAAGAAGAGAAATGCGCAAAATTCTGAATAAATTATTATTATTTTTATTTATATCATGCTTACCTGCAGATTTTATTTCGGCAGATGAATATGACCTATCAGAAATTATAAAGGAGGCTCAGCAGAATAACAGTAAAATTTATAACAGCATTGATAATCTCAAATACAGAGTCCACTCAAGGACTTATGTTTACCTGGGTTTTACTCCGTTTGATATAAATCTTGTTCCATTCTTTGAAGAGTATTATGCAGATGCGTACTGGGAGAAACAGGATAGTGTTAGAATGGATATATATGCAATGAGAGTGGTAAATATTGGAAATGATTCGTCTCTAACAGATTCTCTGAGCAGGCAGTTTTCACTTCCAAATCCATTTTTATTCGATTACAATATTCTCTCAAAAAATGTTGGCAAAGATATTAAACTTCCCTATTACCCATTTTCAGAAGGTGCCGAAAAATATTATGATTACAGATTGATAGGAACATTGAAATCCGGAATGATGGATGTAATTTCTATTGAGGTTACACCTAAGTTTATCGATGTTCCGGCGGTTGAAGGTTCATTCATGCTGGATAAGAGAGATTCATGGATAGTTGCTTCCGATTTTAAATATAACGATGCTGCGAAAGTGACTGCGGAACTTAAAAAAACTGAAGGTGGTTTTAGTGCCGGTTTGAGAATTTCAAGCGGCGAAGAACACAATATTCGTGTAAAAAAAAGTCTGTATTATTCTTCATTCTGGCTGCCTGAATTAATGGAAGAAGACTTTTTTATATATATTTGGGGTTTAAAAGTAAAGGTTTACAGAATAATAGAATTTGACTCCTACGTTATTAATATCCCAAAATTTGAAACTGTAAAGCCGTCAAAAAAGATTGAATATTCCATTGACCATCAATTACAGGATTCAATTTTAACCAGGCCTGAATACCCGGGTAGATTATCAAAAGATGAAGAGGAAGAAATACTGGCTAAGGTTGAGGACACAATTTTATCAGAGAAGTTATTTGATGATTTGGGAGACCTTACGAAAATTGCAGAAAAATCTGCAAAGGAAAGTATTAAGAAAAAAGGTAGAACATTTTTCAAGTATGGACAATTGGCATTAGATTTTTCTCAATACAATCGAATAGAAGGAATTCATATACAATATAAATATAAATTTGCGAATCCCCTGATAAAGAATTTTGCTACATCTATTGAGACTGGATACGGTTTTAAAGACAAAAAATTCAAATGGGAAATCATATTTTTGAAATTATTCGGTAAAAGAAGGAAATTCTTCATCGATTCAAAAATTTTTGATAAATTGGGATTCGAAGAAGACACCAATCTGATTTCAGATAATAAAAATTCTTTTACCTCTCTTTTTCTTAAAACAGATTACCGCGATTTTTACAGAAAAAAGGGTTTCTCTCTTGGCTTGGGCTACAAATTTCTCAATAACTTGGGAGCAGACCTTTCTTTTATTTCACAGGAAGAAAATAATGTAGAAAAAAATACTGATTTCAGTATCTTCAGAAGAAAACGTCCATTTAGGGCAAATCCGGAAATTATAAATGGCAGGTATAACGGATTACAATTATCATTAAAATACAATACCTATCGTATAAATGCCGAGTCTTATATTACATATACGGATAAGAAATTTTTAAAAAGTGATTTTTCTTATTCCACTTACAGGTTCAGGTTTGGCTGGCAGTATAGACTTTCATATTTTAGCAGATTCTTTTTTAATCTAAATGGAGGTTTTTCGTCAGGCGAGGTTGCCCCCCAGAGGTGGTTCGATTTTGGCGGAAAAGTTTTTGCCAATTATAGAGGCAGATTAAGAGGTATAGATTACAAATATTTTACCGGTGATAAAATGCTCAGCAGTGTTCTTGAATATCAGGTTAATGGCAGAGTTTTAGAACAGATAGGTATAGAAAATAAATTAATTAATGCAATAAAATTTATTTTCTGGAACGGATACGGATGGAGCAGCCTCTCTCATAAAAGCAGACAATTGGCAATAAATTTAAATCTCCCGACAGCGACAACCGATGGCTTATATTACGAAATAGGATTAGGCATCAGTGACATCCTGAACATCTTCCGACTCGATTTCATTCACAACAACATCGATAATAAAATAACCGTAGGATTTAACATCCTCAGGTAAAAGTTCCCTTGCTAGTGTATTGTAACGCAAATAACATAGATATATTGAATACCCCCCAAAAATTTTGAATAAAAAAATATAAGTTATTGATAATATAATATTTGTAAGATAATTTAATTTGAAAAAAGTAATTTAATGTTCATTTGCTTGTTATTATAAAAAACGTCTGGAATCTGCGGTTTTAAATTCCCCCTTAACAAAGGGGGTTAGGGGGTTGTTTTT
>JAUWXV010000067.1 GCA_030616165.1 bacterium
AA
This sequence comes from bacterium, assembly GCA_030616165.1. GTDB lineage: Bacteria > SM23-31 > SM23-31 > JAUVVT01 > JAUVVT01 > JAUWXV01. Next base: position 3 of record JAUWXV010000067.1, read on the forward strand.
GGCCGGATTTTTTACGCATAATCTTCAATTCTCTGATTTTTTCCTGTATTTTTCTTAAATTCTTTTTATATTCATTTATTTTTTCAATATTAGAAACCATAAAATCCTCCTATAAAATTTATAGAAAATTCATTAAAAACTTTTTTTAAAATATTGCACAAAATTATATAATAAATTCTATTTCATTTCGATATAAAAAAACTCCACAAAATTGTGAAGTTATGCACTTTTACTATTGAAACTTTAAAATATTTTTAATTTACATGTTATATAGATTTTAAAAAACAACATAACCAAAATAATATTACATCTTCAACAAGCCCCTTTAACTAAAACGATGGCTGGTATTGTTTTTAACATTATTTTAATATCCATCCAAAAAGACCAATTTTCTATATAATATATATCTAAATTTATTACCCTGTCGAAATCTTTTATACTGCTTCTTCCATTTACTTGTGCTAAACCAGTAATACCAGGCCTAACATCAAACTTACGCATATGCCAAATTTTAAAATTATTTGCTTCTAATCTCAAACATGGACGAGGACCTACTAAACTCATATCCCCTTTAATTACATTAATAAATTGTGGAATCTCATCAATACTAAATTTTCTTAAAAACCTCCCAATCCGAGTACAACGCGGATCTCTTTTAATTTTAAAAATTGGACCATCCATTTCGTTAAATTTCATTAATTCATTCATTTGTTTTTCAGCACCTTCTATCATGGTTCTAAATTTATATATTTGAAATGGCTTTTCTCCTCTACCCAATCTTTCTTGTTTAAAAAAGACAGGACCTTTTGAAGTAATTTTTATCAGCAATGCAATAAATAATAGAAAAGGTGATAATAAAACTAATCCTGTAATAGAAAAAATAATATCAAAACATCTTTTAATAATTTTATTGTATTTTAATAAAATTTTATCTTCTAAAGAAAAAAGAGGAATATTTCCTATATTATAAATTTTTGTTGGGTATGTTATTAAACCATAAATATTAGGTATAATTGTAATTTTTGTTTCAAATTTGTCACAAATTGATTTTATATGTAATACTATATCTTTAGGAATACTGGGATTAGATAATACAACCTCATCTATATTATGATTTATCAATACATTTTTTAATGAACCTATATTCCCTAAAATCCTTTTCCCTTCCATTTCTTTCTCTATATTCTCATCACTATCATCCAAAAATCCAACAGGGGAATAACCATAATTTCTATTATTTTTAATAAATTCCCAAAAATATGTTTCCTCTCTTCCGGTTCCTATTATTAAAACATTGTTAAGTCCTATACCTTTTTTCCTAAAGTATCTAATGATTGATTCATAAAATCGATGAAGAAAGTAAATAACAATAATATTAATAATCCATGATGTAGCAATGACTATACGAGAAAAATTAATAATACCTCCGGTTAGATTCCCCTTAATTATATAACTGGTTACCATAGAAAATACAGCCGTCAATGACATTGCTTTCACAGTAAACAAAAACAAATCCAATTTATCAGCTAATTTCTTAACATTATATATTTCCGTCATGTTAAGGGAAATTATACCAAAAATTGAAACTACAAAAGAAAAATCTAAATAAGGTTTATAAGGATGAGGAGTGCTTGAAAAAAATCCAATTTTATACCTAATCCAATAAGATAAATTAAAAATAAAAAATATAGCCACATAATCCCCACCCATTTCGAATATTTTGAAAAGCGTTTTCTTTTCAAACATTTATGTAAAAATTATTTTTATTGTATAATACAATCTTATCTTTGTATTATTAAAAATAACATAAAATTGACATTCTTTACAAAAAATGACTATATTTTATATCACCTTAAAAATAACATTCTCTTTGCCTGCACAAATTTCCCTCCTCTAATCTGATAAATATAAACACCTGAAGAAACTTTAATTCCAAAATTATTTGTTCCATCCCATTCTATTGAATGGAATCCAGATTCCATTTTCCTGTCAATAAGCGTCTTAACTTCTTGACCGAGAATATTATAAACTTTGAGTGTTACATTTTCTTCACGTGGCAAATCAAATTTTATATTAGTTGTTGGGTTAAAAGGATTTGGGTAATTCTGATATAATGCATAATTCTTCGGAGATTTAATGGCTATTGAAATAGTTTCAAGGATAGAATACATTCCATTTATATCAATAGATTCAAGTCTGTAATAATATTTTTTATTTGACTCAATATTCTCATCAATAAATTTATATGTTTTATCTTCATTATTCTTTATATAATTTTCAGTTAGTACAATAAAATCACCATTTTTACTATCACTTCTCAGAATAACATATCCAATATTGTTTTCTTCAGAAGCAGTTTCCCACGAAAGAATGACCTTTCCTTCAAATTCAGATGCCTTAAAGGTAATAAGTTCAATGGCGACAGGAATTCCAGTTGTAAAATTGAATGTTTCCATCCAATTACTGTAAAAACATCCATCACATGCTCTTGCTCGCCAATAATATTTCTTTAAATCTTCTAAAGGAGTTTTTAATGTTGTACAGGTAGTAGTATCACCTTCACAACATCCGGTAATAAATATAACAACATTTGTATTGAATGTAGAATCTGTCGATACAATAAAATCATAGGTACAAATATCTCTTATAGTAGTAGAATTAATTATTGTCAAGGTTGGCGTGGCAGTTTTTACAATTGTTCCATTTATTGGACTAAGACCAACAGGAGCAGTTGGAATTGAAGAAATATTTGGAATACCAGATTTCTCAATAGAGAATTCGCTTTCATTTTTTATCTTATCAACTGCAGTTATTTTATAGTAATAAGTTGAATCATTCTCAAGTCCTGTATCAATAAAAAATGTGTCAATAACCTGGCTATAAATTTCTTTAAACTCATTACCTATTTTCTTGTAAACATTATATCCTGCTAAATCACTTTCGATATTTGGACTCCAAGTGAGCATTAAAGCTTTACTTCCAGGTATAATCACCAAATTCTGAGGTTTAGAAGGAGGTGTTTGGTCAGGTTCAGGAAGAGTAGTAAACTTTTTCAAACCCGATTCCCACTTATTGTTACTTTTATCAATACTTCCTCCTTGGAAAGTGTATTCTGTTTCTGGTGATAATTCTGTAATTGTCACAATATGTTCAAAAACATCCTTCGAACTTCCAACAACATTCTTAAGTAATTCAGCATACGATTTACCAGTTTTCAATAGTTGCAATTTTTTCTCAAGACCTTTTGTAGAATCATATTTAACAAAACTATCAGAGAGTTCGTCAGTAACCCATTTAATAGTTACTGATTTATCACTTATGGAAATTACTTGTATAGAATCAATAACACTTGGAGGAATCAAATCTGGTGTATCTACAGTCCTAAAAGTTAATTTTTCACTATAAGTTGGTCCATTTTGAGCAATATCTACTGACGCAACTCGTACATGATATATTGTATCCGGAAGCAAATTAGTCATAGTAATTTTATGTTCAATAACATGCTTTGGCAAACTGGTTGAAAGTGTGGGACCATATATTGTATCAAGTTTTCCAAATGTCGAGTCTAAACCAAACTCAGCATAAGAATCACTTGGCTCATCAGTTTTCCATAAAACAGTGGCTTCATTGTCTGTAACCGAGACAATTTTTGGACCTTCCTTTATTATTGGAGGCACAATATCTGTTTCTTCTTTTGTCGTAAAAACTAAATCTTCACTGAAAGTTGGTCCATTTTGGCTTAAATCAGTTGATGCTACTTTATAATTGTATGTTTCGTTAGTCTCTAAGTTAGTTAAAGTAATTTCATGGCCTGTTACATTAAATGCAGTGCCTTTAACCAAAGTATATTCTCCATTTAATCCATAATAAACAAAAGAATTTGAATTTTCATCTGTTGACCATTTTATCGAAGCAGAATTTTTAGTAATATTTGATATAACAGGTCCGTAAGTAATTTCAGGGCTTATTATGTCTTTTGAAACCTCAGTCTTTAATCTTCCAGTGCCTCCAGGTGGTTGAGCAATTTTTAAAGTTCTGGAACGTTTAAATAAAGTACTATCTCCAACATAGTCAACCGGGAATAAAGCTATTGTATTAAAGTTAAAATCTGTTGAAGAAACCACAAACCAGTATTCTGTTCCAGGTATAAGGTCAGTGACTATAACATTGTGCTCTTTTACTAAATCAGGACTTCCTTTCTTTGAAAATGCTTCTTCTGAACCAACAACCTTATAAAATACATAACTATCTGAATTTTCATGTGTTACCCAATAATAAGAGACAACTTCGTCTTTAATATCAGCTATAGGACCTTCAATTATTTTAGGTGGGATAACATCTGTTTCTAAAAGAGTTCTAAATGATTTAACTAATTTTGATTTTATCTCATTCCCATCTTTGTCAACAGATGATGATGAAAATTTATATTCTGTATTAGGCTTTAGTTCAGTAAGTTCAAATTTTTGTGTAAAACTGTAATTAGATGTTCTGACAGTATTAACTAATTCTGAGCCGACTTCACTATATTCTAAGATACTTATTGCAATATTATCTGTTTCCCAGACAATAGTTGCTGTTGTTGTGGTAACATTTGAAACATCAGGTCCCAATATAATATTAAGTGGTTTTTCAACAACTTCTTTTAATGTTCTAAAGGGTGAATCAGTACCTTGCATAATTAACTTATTTTGATTAGCGCTTACATCTGTGGAAGATATCCCATATTGATAATAAGTGCCTGGTTTAAGATTTGTCAATAAAACTTTATGAATTTTCATTACATCTGGATAACCCTCATTCATAACATTTTCTGGTTCTCCTACAATCCAGTAGTTAACATAACTATCTGAATCTTCATCTGTACTCCATTCAATTAAAGCAGTATTTGTTGTTTTATTTGAAACATATGGGAGTTCAGTTGCCTTAGGAGGCTCAGTATCAGGTTTCTCAAGAGTTCTAAAAGTTCTGTCAATTGCGACAAATTCATTATTATTTGCATCTATAGAGGTTACCCTATAATGATAGATTGTATCGGGCAAAAGCTCATCAATAAAAATTGAATGCTTTATTACCAATTCCCCATCGTATCCAAAGTTCCCGTAATTTATATCAATTCCATAATCAACTCTGCTGTCTGAGGGCTCATTCGTAATCCACTCAATGGTCAAACTTGCCATAAATGTTTCTTCCGAAGATAAATATATATCTTTATCTACATCATGAGGTGCACCACCGGGTATTAAACATGGAGGAGTTATATCTTCAGCAACTAAAGTATGTAATGGTGAATCAAGTCCATCCATTACTGAAGTATTTTTATTCGGACTGTTATCCATTGAGATTACTTTATAATAATAATCAGTGTTTTCAGATAGACCTGTAATTTTAACTTTATGCTTTTTCACAAAATCAGAACTTCCCTGTTTTTCAGGAACTCCATCTTTTGTCCAGAACTCAACGAAACTTGTTGAAACCTCATTGGTCTCCCATTCGATAGTTGCTGTATTTCTTTCAACTTCCTTAGCAAGAGGAGGACTTGTAATTTCTGGTTTGGTTATATCTTTCTCTATGCCAGTTTTAAAAGTTCTATCTATATCAATAAAAATATTTCCACTTTGATCTGCTGAACTTACACGATAGTGATAAAGTTTTCCGGCTTCAAGTTCATCTAAAAAGACGCTGTGCTCTTCTCCAGGTTCTCCTATCTTTTTACTGCCGTATGTTAAATCCAGTCCATATTCCATTATGCCTGATGAATATTCATCAGTTTTCCATTTAATTATAACGCTATTTTGCTTTACATCCTCGACGTAAGGAATTCCACCAGGAACAATCTTGGGCGGGGTGACATCTAATATCTTTTTTGTCTTAAACGGCAGACCACTTACAAAAGCTTCGTTCCGACTGGCATCCATAGTATAAACAATATATTCATATTTTGTATCAGCAGATAAGCCATCAATTGCAATAGTATGAATTTTAGTCAAAGTTTTATCAAATTGCTCTTTGTATTGTTCAACTTGTGGAGCCTTTGAAATACTGGATTTCACTCTATATTTTACTTTTGTGTCTGAATATTCGTTCGTTTCAAAATATATTGTTGCTTGAGATATGGTTATTCCTGAAACACTTGGCTTCACGGTAAATTCAGGAGCTTTAGTATCAGACGTTTTCCTTGTTTTGAATAGGTTGTCACCACTTGGTGGACTGCTATTCCCACTTATATCAGTTGATTTAACACGATAATGATAGGTAGTATCGCTAATCAAATTTGTGAGTTCAACAATGTGTTCGTTCTTTGTGGGACTGGGCGGGATATCAACGGAAATCACATTATCATAAATCGTCGTAAGTCCATATTCTACAATACTTGAGCTTGATTCTTTAGTATACCATACTATGCTTGCGCTATTGTCAGTGATATTTTCTGCTCTGACAGATTCTAATATAGGTAGTGTTACATCTGCTTCTGCTTTAGTTTCAAAAATAAGCATGTTTCCGAATACATCAATAGATTTCTCAGAAGTATTAGCACTTGGATCTGTTGATTTTATCCTATATTCATATTTAGTTGAGGGGGTAAGATTTTCAATTAGTATATTATGTTCCCTCTCAAATTTACCGCTTTTAACCTCTGTAAATGTTGCTCCTGATTCATATACTCTATATAAAATCAATGCATCTGCATCCTCCTTAGTGTTAAATTTTACTATTGCAGAATTATTCCTGGTAACTGGTTCGAACAAAGTAATTGAAGGTTGAATATTATCTATCTCTGTTTCCGTCAAAAATGAATCAATTTTACCTATAGTCGGACCATTATCGCTTTTATCAATTGCCCCAACACGATAGTAATACTTTGTCCCTTCTTTTAAATCTGCTATGATAACAAAATGAAAATAATCAAAATCCGGCACATCTATTTTAGTAAAAACATCGATGCTTAAGCCATATTCAACATATCCTTTTGTTTCTTCGTCAGTATACCACTCAATGATTGCTGAAGTCATAGTTGGTTTTAAATTATAAGGACTGCCTTTCACAAAATTAGGAAAAACCTCATCTTCAATTGGGGTAATTGCTTTATATGCTTCAGTAAGAATATCAAATTGCCCATCAGGATTCATTACTTTTACATCGTAGATACCTTCAGAAACCGGAGCTTTTAATAATCCTGTCAAAGCCCCATCAGCATTCAATATGACATTTTCAAGACTTTTAGTATCAATATTAACTACAGCACCCTCTATGAAGAAGTCACCATAAATCGTTATAGAAATATCTTCATCAGTGGCACCCATGGAAGGATAAATACTTGTAATTTTTGGCGGAGGTGCAGTTACAGTGATGACGTAACTCTGTTCCACTTTTGATATACCATCTGTCACACCTACTTTTACATCATGTATTCCAATTTGTGATACATCAGGTGTCCAACTAATTGTTCCATCTACTGAGTTTATATTCATTCCTATTGGATATGTAACTAAAAAATAAGTCAATGAGACACCTTCTATATCAATGGCTGTAATTTTACCAGTGTATTCTGTTTCAGCTTTTATTGTTGTATCTGATGGAAATACAATAATCTCCGGAGGTTGATTTGGCTCTGCAATAACTGTAAGATTAAAACTTCTTGTAACTATATTTACCTTATCACTTATATTCACAGTGATAGTATGAGTACCCAACTGTACAGTATCAGGTATCCACTCAATTAATCCACTTAAAGAATCAATGGTCATTCCAGTTGGAGGAGATGTTAACGAAAATGTTAAAGGTTTTTTCTCAGGATCATAAGCTTTAACCTCTGCTATATATTCTTGTCCAACTCCTATTTCACCATCCGCTAAAAATTCAACTATAAACGGCTTTAAATCTGTTACTTTAAATACGTTAATTGTATATTGACCTTCAATAATATTAACCCCATCACTTGCACTTATACTAATAGTATGAGGCCCTATTTGTGTTAAAGAAGGAGTCCATTTAATAATTCCAGTTGTTGTGTCAATCACCATACCAGTTGGTGCAGAAATAAGTTCATATTTAATTATTAGACCTTCTGGATCAACTGCTCTTACTGTTGAAGTATATTCTATTCCCACTGGTATTAATTCATCAACAGGAAATTCAACAAAATAAGGGGCTTGATTAGGTGGTATTATTACTGTAAGAATGAAACTGGCTGTGGAAATTTTTTCTTTATCAGTTACACTTACTTTTATATTATGTACCCCCACTTGCTCAAGATTGGGAGTCCATGTTATTTCGCCGCTTAATTGATCAATAGACATTCCTGCAGGATATTCATCTAATGAATACCTCACAGAATCCGGCGTCTCTAAATCTGTAGCTATAACTTTCTCTGTATATAATTCACCTACCTCTATAGTCGCATCCTTCGGAAAATATATTATAGTAGGTGGTGTGTTTAGTGGCATAACAGTCAATATAAAAGAACTATCTGTTTTTGTTATTACATCACTCACTCTCACCGTGACTTCATTTGCCCCTTCCTGACCGACCACTGGTGTCCAAAGTAGATATACAGTCGTATCGGTAGAAAGAGAGGAAAAAGATTTTGGTAAAGAAGATTGAGTACTAATTGTCATTCCTGTTGGAGCAGTTATTAATGAAATAGTCAACGTATCATTATCAATATCTTGAGCCCTTACAACACCGATATAATCATCTCCAACCATTATAGTATCATCTTTTGAAAAAGTTATAATAGTTGGCGGTTCAGTAATAAAAGGTGTGATTTCAATAGAAAAACTCACATCAGAGGTAGAAAGAATAACATTATTTCTTGACGCATCAACACTGCTTGAAGTTCTGTCACTAACATGAACTGTGACATTATACAAACCAACTTGAGGCGAACTCCATTCTATTAAACCTTCCGTACTAATGGTAATCCCTGGATTGGATGGTGAAACTGATATGGAATAAGAGAGGGGATTATCGTTAACATCTGAAGCCTGAACCTGAATCGGCTTAAATGCCTGACTAATCTGATATGAGACATTGTTTATGTCTGTAACTGATGGCGGAGTATTGGCAGTTACAGAAATATGAAATGCACCAGAAACATAATGGTATGCACTCCCCTTACTGTAAACGCTAAATTGCGCAGTATTGTCACCCTCTTGACCTGGCAAAGGAGTCCATTTTATTTGAAGGGTTGAAGCTATATCCAAACTAGTAGTAAAATTTGTCCATTCTCCTTTCTTACTATCATAAAGCCACATCCCGACTGGAGAAGTACACTCATACCTAAAATATTGTGTAAAACCAGCATATTGTGGATTATACACCTTATCTGGGTCAAAAACTATTAATGTAAAATCTTGTTCTATACCTACTTTAGCTGTTAAAGGGGTAAATGATGTAATTTCCTGTGGATTATCAACATTTGAAACGGAAAGAACAAAACTTTGAATATCACTCATAGCCGGAGTCCCATTATCTGTAACAATAACCTCCATAATACATGATTTAACTTGAGTTGAGTCTGGCGTCCCGGATATTGTGGCAGTTAAGGGATTAAAACTTACCCAGCCAGGTTTTCCACTAATTATTGAACAAGATAGAACGTCACCCGGATTGGGGTCATAAGCAGTAAATGTATGAGTAAAAGATTCTCCCTCGACGACACAACAACCCGCAGAAGATGTAAAATTTGGAGGACTGTTACCAATTGTTGTCGAAGTAATTCGTCCACTGCTAACAGGAATAATACTGCCTTCGAGGAAGAAAAAATTTGATATACTTGTTTCTATATATCCACCAAAAGTTGCAACATCAAAATTTATATTAACCAGTACTCCACTGCCGGATAAAGGATTATCTCCCGCAGTGGCGACTCTTATAACCCCGGTGCTTATGACAGACATTTGAGGTTGTTCAAATCCTGCGACCTCACTAATAGTTCCTGTAATCGATGCTGATGTGGGAGTTAAATAATTGGGATCATACGTTAAATCAAACTGATATGAAGTCAATTGCATATCTGTTACATCAGTTACTGAAACAGGAATTGTCACTGAAGCAGGAGGGATTACATCTATATTTGAAGGAATAAATACAACCACACTACCTATTGTGAAAGTTGCTATATTTGCCACAACTGCAGTAGGAGTACCCTGATTTAATATTAGCTCAGATATGCTTATATTAGAAGAACCACTCGTATCACTACAAATACTAAAAATGACTTTAGTTAAAACACCACTTCCAGATAATGGACTACCGCCAGCCGCTGCAATTCTTAATACTCCGGGAGAAACAATATTAAAAGCAACTTGGAAATTGGAACTTATAGTTCCATATACATATGCCCCTATTGGCGTTAAATGGCTGGAATTATAATTTACTTTGTATTGATATGATTCAATTTCCTGACCAGTAACATCATTTATATAAACAGGAACGGTCATTGTACCTTCTGGAATTCCTGTCACATTTAACGGTAAAGAAACACTTATTGATTGACCAAATATATAAGAAGAAGATAATATAGTAAATACTAAAACAAATCTTAATATTTTCATTTGAATTCTCCATTATATTTATGGAAATAACTAAAAAATTTTCTGACTTGATAATTAAATTGTATAGAAGAGAGAAATAATTTTTACCCTTAATGAAATCGCAAATTATTTCACTATAACCATTTTTTTGCTTTGAACGAAATCTCCAGCCTTCAATCTATAAATATATACACCTGAACTTACATTCATACCTTGATTATTCTTCCCATACCAACGTAATGTATGATAACCGGCTTCAAAATCTTTCTCAAACGACCAAACTTCTTGACCCAAAACATTAAATATTCTAATCTCTACTATATTATTTTCTGGTATTCCAAATTTTATTCCTGTTTCCATATTAAAAGGATTAGGAAAATTTTGATACAAAACATAATAACGAGGAATTTGTGAACCCAATTTAAAAGCAGTTTCTTCCAACTCAACTAAATATTCATTTAACATCAATTTTTCACAATTTATTAAAGTCTCTTCTTTATTTTCCTCTTTCAAATCAAAAATTAAGTATATTACATCCCCAGTTAATTCAGTGGCATTAATTCCGGCTATTGCAAAATGTACGGCATCATTTAATACATTTTTTTGAGTAATCATTCCTGCAAAATTCTCAGCAAATTTTATATCTTTAAAATCAACAAACAACGGATTAAAAGAATAAGAAGCCTCTAAAGAAAATATATTGGAAGCAACTATATTGATAGGAATCACCAATTGATTATCTTTCTCTTCTACAGTACCATACATTGCATTGGTAACCATAGGAGCAACTTTTTTTGGAACAACATTGCTTCCAGTGGGGAATTCATTTATTTTCTCAACAACATATTGTAAAATCAAACTGGCATCGTATGCGGTAATTATAGTATTATTACTAACATCCATAGCAGCCTCCATATTTGCTTGCGATAAAGCGGTAGAAGGTACTAATAAAACCACTTTTTTCAATACCTGTGCAGCGTCATAAGCCAATATTCTACCATCTCCAGTAACATCGCCATAAAGGTAATCAACCGAAATTGCTTTCACTGGAAAAGTAATAATACCATTATCCAAAACAACTTTAATTACTTTAGCAGCTTCCATTGTATATTCATAACTGACAATGGGCTCAAAACGTAATTTTGCTGTAATTCCTGTTTCTTGAGAGATTGCACCTGAAGTTATCCCGATAATTTCAAAAGGTGGAGAATATGTTGTATTATCTAAGAAGCTAACAGAAGTTACACTTGTAGCATTACCTTGAACACCGGTTTTTATTATCAGGTCAACTGTATCAGCTAAAAGGACCAATGTTTTGAAAGGAAATTTTTTAATGTAACTTTCAGAAATTCCAGCTTCTGAAACAGAAATAGTTTGTGAGAATGAAACATTCTTAAAATTAGTTAAAAAAACTAAAATGATAAAAAACACTAATTTCTTTTTCATGATTAAACCTCATTTGTTAGTTTAAATTTAAATTTTTCAATTACTCTTTATTAATATTTAACAGTTTAATTAATTTATTATATATTATAACCAGGTCATGATATTCTAATGTATTTCTAATTTTAATTGTGAAATCCTTTTTCTAATCCACCAATATTTTCAGCCTTAGTAAACCAATATCCCTCTTTAAATAAAATTCTAATAAAATATTAATAAAATTCCTCCTCATTACTAAAAATTAAAATATAATGAATATCCATTTACTACAAATAGAGTTTATTTATCATGCTGAATCCTGTGCTGAACTTGATTCAGTATTATTTCAGCATCTAAGTAATTAATAAACAATAGATTCTGAAGTTCCTGAACCCTGTGCTGAACTTGATTCAGTATTGTTTCAGGATCAGAATGACAGCACTCAGGATATTAAATACTTTTGTGAAGTAAGAAATCCAAATATATTTATATTTACAAAATATTATGAGTTTTCAAAATTTGCCAAAGCTTTGTTGATAATTTGAAATATTAAAAGAGCGAGACTAATGATGTCAGTGTAGAATGTTATAAATACACAATTTATAAATAATACCTTAATTTTGACACTACTAAGATATTATTTTAGTATGTGCAATATAATATATATTATAAACAATGTCAACTGTTTTTTTTAAAAAAACAATTATTTTTTAAAAAATATTTATTTTCATACCCATTATCGAAATATCAGGTACTTATAATACGCAAATATTTTTGCTTATATATCTTATAATATATTGTAATTAATAAACTTATTATTATTGATTAAAATATAACAATTTACGTGGTTATTCTTTTACAAAGGATTGAGATTTTAAAAGAATGGAATAAAAAGTAAGATTCTTTGCGGAAAGGAAAATTTAATGTTTTTTAGTACTCTATATCAAAAATCAATCAATTTTTTTTCATAATAAAAATAATTTTTTCCAAGAAGCACCTTTTCCTATTCTGATAATTATTATAAAAAATCAACATTTCTTTTAAAACTTTTTAAGAACATTTGCAAACTCAATTTTATATAATTTTAATCTTTTTAATATGAAATAATCTTGAATTAATCTTAAGAAATTGGAAAAGTTATTAAAAAAGTTGTACCTTTTCCAATCTGACTTTTTACGTTAATTTCACCACCAAAACTTTGGACTATTCCTTTAGAAATTGATAAACCCAATCCTGTTCCCAGCATTTTTGATTTAGTAGTATAAAAAGGGTCAAAAATATAGTCAATATCTCCTTCTGAGATTCCACAGCCGTTATCACGAAAAACTATTTGTAGTTTGCTATCTTTTACATTTGTACTTATATTAAGAACACCACCACCTTTCATTGCACCCTGAGCATTCAGAATAAGATTCATAAAAACTTGGAGCAATTCTTGAGCAATACCTCGCGTTAATGGAATGTTTGTGCTTAACTTTCTATTAACTTTAATCTTATCTATCATGAGCTGATTCTTTAATAAATTGAGAGTTGATTCAATAACTTCATTTACATTTACTTTTTGTTCTGTCTCAATCTTAGAATGATGTATATCAAGAAGCTGCTTGACAGTGTTTTTTATCCGGTTTACACTAATTTTGACTTGCTCTATACTATTATTCTCTTTAAAATTATCTGGTAGAGCCTGTACTAAAAATCCAAAGTTAGCTGAAATTGCTTGCAGTGGATTATTTATCTCATGTGCTATACTTGCCGCAAGTCTACCAGTAGCGGCTAATCTTTCTGACTGCTGAATCTGTTTTCTATATTCATTTAAAGATTTTTCTGAACGCTTGCGCTCTGTGATGTCTACAATAATTCCTCTCAATCCCACGGGTTTATTTTTATAAATAATTGGACTACAAAACATAATAACGGGGAATCTACTGCCATCTTTCCTGAGTGCTGTGTATTCATTACCGCCTAACTTTTCTCCACTAAGTATCCTTTGAATATTCTCATTAATCTTATCTCGTTCCTCGGGAATAAAAAGTTGAAGAGCATTCAAACCTTTATCGATATCTTTTTGAGTGTAACCATAAGATTCAAATCCATGGAGATTTTTGAATGTGAAATTTCCTGCTAAATCAATTTCACAAACAGTTTGTGGTAATAAATCAACTAATTCTCTGAACCTCTGTTCGCTCACTCGCAGTGCCTCTTCTACTTTTTTCCGCTTGGTAACATCCCTGGTGGTACCTTCTACTCCAAGAACATTTCCCTCCTTGTCGGTATAGTAATGAGCGTTAGTTGATACCCAAATAGTTGAACCATCTTTCTTTTTAATCTCTGCCTCAAAGTCCTCAACATATCCTTTATCTTTTAGCACCGTTAAAAATTCCTTCCTTTTTTCAGGATATACATAGAAATCATCTGCGAGATTCATCCCTATGGCTTCTTCTGATGCATACCCAAAAATCTTCTCACATGAAGGTGATATTAAGATTATATTTCCATCAGTATCTGCCCGATAAAATAAATCTTGTAAGTTCTCAAACAAAACGCGGTATTTTTTTAATTCGTCTTCTGCCATTTTGCGGTCAGTGACATCTTCATGCACCGATACCCAGACTTCTCCGTAATCGTGATGAACAAAGGTCGAAACATTTGCATGACACCAGAATGGAGTTCCGTCTTTTCTGATATTACGAATTTCTCCGCTCCAAGTTCCCTTTTTCTTGAGGTCTTGGATAATTTCTCTTGCAATTTCTTCTGAACTCTTTTCACATGGTGCATTTACAATACTTACATGCTTATTGATAAGTTCTCCTGAATCGTAGCCGAACATTTTCTCAAATGTAGGATTCGCATAAACAATTACACCATCGCTGGTTCGAATCAGGTATACACCTTCGGCCATATTCTCCAAAACTTCACTTTGAAGCCTAATCGTTTTTTCCATTCGCATTCGTTCGGCTTTTGCTTTTTCAAGTTCTTTTATGCTTCTTTCCAATTCTTCGTAAGTGGATTTGGTCATTTTTTATCTCCAATAATTTAATATTTTTTTATCTATTTAAAGGATAAATATCCATAGTTATATAAAAAGAGTCTGGTATAGTTCCATTATTGGAATATTAAAATATTAAGAAGAATTAAAGGAAAAATAATTGAAGAAATTATATTCTAAAGGTTTTAAATTAATAAAACAAAAACATAAAGTCAATATTTTTCTTAAATTTTGTCCCCAGAAACTTTTTTATAATAAAAAGAAATCCGCAATACATTGTTAATAAATAAATTGCGGATTTCAAAATTTTTAAAGTGCCGAGGGCGGGGGTCGAACCCGCATGGTCATAATGACCGGGGGATTTTGAGTCCCCTGCGTCTACCAATTTCACCACCTCGGCTTTAATAAACTATTTTGCAAATATATAAACATATACTTAAAAGTCAAGTCAAATTTATTCTAAATAATTTCTTACATTAATT
>JAUWXV010000251.1 GCA_030616165.1 bacterium
CCAAATTTTCCATAGGCAGGTCCCTGTGCCTGAATATTTTCTGGATTCATCAAAGGGCGCCCACAGGGAGGCGCCCCTACATTGTCGTTGTTTAATATAATAATCCCATGAAGATGATTGGGCATAACTATATGTTCACAGATCTCAACATTGGGGTAATATTTGGGTATTTCCTGCCATATCCTATCCACTATTTTTCCAGCATCATTTAATTTCATTTCATCGTCTTCAATATCACCGAATAAACACAATTGCTTATTAACATATAAGGTTATATAATACATTCATTTTGAGGAATAATCATACCCTTTCAAACGAATTGACCATATATTATGTTTGTCTGGATTATATTTCATATCATACTCACACCTAGAAATTCTCCCACTCGTGCTTAATCCGTACAGATTTATTTTGAAGAATCTAAAAATTCTTGAATTGTCTCCTCCAGAAGGCTATTAAATTCATCCGTGACTTCCCACATAAGCAGATGTCCGACATTTTTGATTATTTTTGCTTTGAAGTATGGTGTATAATCTCGGATTAAATCAATATCCGGTATACGCTGATCCGAATTTATACAGCTAATAGGAATTTTTATTAACTTTAGATCGTTTACCTGATCTTCTGACATCCATAAATAAGTTGATCTTAATGATTCTTCCCAGCCATGTTTTTGTGCTGAGTTTAACTGGTCAATAAAATCGGAAATAATATCATCTTCAACATCTCTAACAAACCAAGCCCGCATCATCTCTTCGGTGGGATTATTTACAAGATTCATGAAACTATTAACTTGATTATCTATTTGTTCCTCAGTCATTTTTTGTCCTACATCATGCAGCATATCTATTGGAATGATCCCAACTACTTTTCTTGGTATCTGAATTGCAGTTTTTAAAACAACCGGAGTTCCCATAGAATAACCAACAAGAATTACATTATCGATATTAAGTTGATTTATCACCGCAACAACATCTTTTGCGAATGCATCCATCGTCCAGTTGTTGCGAATGTTGCTTGATTCCCCAAATCCTGCAAGATCTATAGCTATGACTTTATATTTGTCCGAAAAATAATCCATTTGTACGTCCCAGTTAGTACGATTTCCACTCCAGCCATGCACAAAAACCAGTGCCGGTTCCCCTTCTCCCTGAACATCGAATCTGATTTCTACACCATCAGCTGAGATTGCGACGTTTTCGGATTCAGTAGAACAACTTATAAATAAGGCTATTCCTAATATGAGGATTGCGGACAAGACCTTCACTATGCCTCGCATTTTTGCCTCCTTTCTATGTTTTATTGAAACTCTTTTTTATTACACCCCAAAATTCTCCCACTCATACTTGACTCTTTCCATGAGTTTTTTTAACCGCTCCTCGCTGTTGCCATGAGACTTAGGAATAGAGGATTTTATAATTGGAAATTGTTTTGTCAATCATAAAAACCTCTTAAATAAATGTTTTCTTAATTATAATAAAAAGAATAAACATTCAATAGTCTGAGAAAGTAGGACGAACGGCCATTCGACCCTCCTCAATTAGACAATCCAGGTTTGCAAACTAAACATTCATGCTCTTTCAGAAAACTACGAAACATGAAAATAATTGTAAGGACAGAACACTGCCTGCGCACTGTGCCTGCACTTTGTGTTCTGTCCCTGCATCTAATCTCTTTAATCTGTGTAATTCGTGGTTCTATTTTCGGGATAAAAATATATTATTTTAAGGTTAAAATATTGACATTACCGTCCCCGTATTTTTTTGCCAGACCGTCGATCGCCCTTCCACCGAATATTTCCGCCATAGCGTCAATCGTCTGCTGATTCGGGAGAAGGTCGTCAGCTCCTGCACGGCATTCTTCAATATTGCCGGATACCATTATGACCATATTTTCCGGTTGGAGATACTTTTTAGCAATTCGCTGTATGTCTTCAACAGTAACCTTCTCGTAATTTTCCAGATATGTATCATAGTAATCCATTGGACGCCCGGTGAATTCAAGATTGGCAAAGTTTCTCAGAATCCTGCTGATAGAAGAAAACTGCGACGGGAAAGAATTTATACGTGCGGTTTTTGCAAATTTAAGGTCATCTTCACTGACAGGTTCATTTCTTATTTTTTCAATTTCATTAAGCATTAATTGAGAGGCAAAGACTACGGTTGAATTTTTTGTCTGGCAGGAGGCAGCAAAAGTCCCCGGGTAAAGAATTCCGCCTGAGAAACGTGAACCTGTAGAATAAGCAAGACCATGGTCCGAGCGGACTATTTTTGTTATGCGCGAGGAGAATGAACCACCTCCTAAAATGTAGTTCATGAGATCCACTGCCGGATAATCGGGATTATCTTGCATCAATCCAAGGTTTCCTATCCTTATAACTCCCTGGTTGGGAATAACTTCAGGCTGAATCATATAGACTCCTGCCTTTGCAGCCTGCTTGACTTCAGGAATTTCAGGTACGGCTTTTTCTGCGTTTTCCCATTTACCAAAGGTTTCTTCAAGTTTTTTCAGCATGTCAAACTTATTGAAGTCGCCGGACACTATAAGGATTGCATTGTTAGCGCCCCAGTATTTTTTGTGCCGGTTAATCAAGTCATCCCGGACGATGCCATTAACCATACTTTCTGTCTGCTGTGCGGTAATCGGTGAGTCTTCTCCGTAAACCAACTCGTTAAAAGTACGGCTCCCTACGGAGGAAACATTCTTATTCCTGTTGCGAATTCTGTTAATAGCGCTGTCTTTCTCCCTTCGAAGTTTATCTTCGGGAAATGCAGGATTATTTAAAATATCCATCCATATTTTTAATCCTTCATCCAAATGGCGCATATGTATGGACAGACTTGTGGCGGAAACAGACCCTGCCAGGAAATCCATTCTTTCGTTTATTTCTTCACCTGTCATTGATGTTGTCCCGCCTGAACGCATGATAGTTTGAGTCATTCTTTCTACACCAAGTTTATCTTCGGGCTCGAGGAATGGTCCTGTTCTAACCATTAGTGAAGCATTAAACCATGGAATTTCATGGTCTTCGGCAATGTATACAACAATGCCGTTGGATAACTCCGTGCGGAATTCTCCGGGCTCAGGGGGTGAAAAAACTAATTTTTCATAAGTAAAATCTCCCGGACGTGGTCCCAAATGACTGGCACAAGAAGATACCAAAAGAGCAGCGAAAATCAGGAGCAGTGAAAATGCTTTATATTTCTTAAACATTTCTATATCCTCCAATTTATAAATTTAAACGATTTATCATTTTTTGCGCTCTAAAATGCCTGTAACGCTGTTTCCTTTTGTAAGATATTTTTCTGCAACTCTCATCATATCGTCAAAAGTAACAGCCATTCGCTGTTTATACTGTTCTTCGATAAACTGCCATTTATACGCAGTCTCCATTCTTACCAATGTACCTGCGATACCAGTGCCTCGTAAACTGCGTAGAAAAGAGGCTTCAACAGAATTTTTAACTCTCTGAAGCAGCTCTTCATCAAAATGTTTACTTTTGGCGTTTTCTATATATGTCCAGAGCTTATTTTCAATGGAATCAGGCGATACTACAGCAATATTTTTTCGTTCTTTTGTTGTGGCTCTGACTGTAAATGAACCGTCGTACATTGAATTTGAAGCAGACGCAGAAACAGATGTCGCAATTTCGTTTTCCTCAACCATATCCATATACATATCGCCCGTTCGCGCACTCATAACCCTGCCGAGCATATATAACGGCGCCAGGTCATCGTGCCAGAGGGGTGGAATATGGAACATTATTGTTACATATGGATTGGTTTCATCTTTACCGTAAACACGTTTCTCGATATATGGCACGTCAAAATCAGGACCAACTGTTCGTTTGTAATATTCCGGTGAAGGTTCTTCGGTTCTCACCCGCGGAGATTTACCTTCTGGTTTAATAGTACCAAAATATTTTTGAACAATCGCCATAACTTTATCTACATCAATATCCCCTGCCATCACCAGCGTAGCATTATCGGGACGGTAATATTCTTCCCGGAATTCAATCATATCTTGTCTGGTCGTACTTAATATGTCTGACATCCATCCAATAACGGACCAGGAATATGGACTTGCCGCATAAAAAGTAGCATTTAACTGCTCCCTGAAGAAATATCCGGGTCTGTTTTCACTCATCCGGCGTTCTTCGGCAATCACATCTCTTTCAGAATAAAATTCTCTAAATACTGGATTTCCCATTCTGTCTGCTTCAAGAGCAAGAAACAATTCAATTTTGTTTTTCGGCAGGGTTACATAGTATTGTGTCATCTCTCTTCCCGTCGAGGCGTTGATCCCGGTTCCGCCGGCTTCCTGGTAGGCGCCCCATAACTCATCAGAAATAATAGTTTCCTTTCTCTGAAGTTCAATGAGTTCAGCAATCTGCGCTTTCCACTCAATAATCTTATTTTCATCGCGCCCCTTAACCTTGGATTCTTCTTCAACCACTTTTTCCATGATTTCATCAATTTGACGAATAATATCCAGGTCTTTATCAAGCATACCCGGTTTAATACCCATTGAATAGGTTCCTTTGAACATCATATGTTCATGAAAATGAGAGATACCCGTAATTCCGGGACGCTCGTTTACCGAACCAACACGGTAAGCAAGAATACTCCTTATCAATGGAGCCTGCGGGCGTTTGACCATCAGTACTTTAAGACCGTTATCCAATACTCTTTCTATGACCTGGTCGGTAAGGCTTAAATCCTGCCCCACTGCAACAGATATACAGAATAACATGAAAATCATAATGGTCAAAAATAAAATTTTCGATTTCTTCATATAAACCTCCTTAATGAAATTATTTATTGTTATTATTTCACTCTAAATGAGAACGAGTATCATTTAACTTGAATATAAATTTTTAAACTGTTAATGCAAAATACTTTTAAATTAAGTTTTCACACCTTAAAATTCTCCCATTCGTATTTGATTCTTTCCATGAGTTTTTTGAACCGCTCCTCACCTCGGATGTTTTCGAGGACATTTTAATGTAATATGGTTTAGCTTATCATTTATTATTACTCCAATTTTTTGGATTCTCTTCGTCTGTTTCCCAATTTATTGGATTATTTTTGATGTATTCACGAATTCTATTTATTTCTTTTTCATCTCGAATAATATGTTCGTAATAATTTCGTTGCCACAATTTTTTTTGAAATGGTTTCCATTGATGGTTTCGGACACCAAGGATATATTGATACATTGTGAATGATTCAAATCGTCCAACTACATCCCCCAATGATAATCTTCCGTCCGTAGGGGCAGGTCCCTGTGCCTGCCCATATTTTCCATTGGC
>JAUWXV010000005.1 GCA_030616165.1 bacterium
GTATGAATTGATGCTGTGTGTTGGTCTTGTGACCAACACACATTTTCTCTGTTGGTGACAACACCAATCCACAGGACAAGCCCGAAGGGCACGCAGAGAGCTATATTATATTTTATACGTTATATTACTGTTGACATAACAGTAGGTTTAAAAGTTGTTTCCAATTGATAATAGAAAGTTTTTAATGCAGAATATTTGTTAAAACAGGAAATAAAAAATGAAAGTGATTTTGAGAGAGACATATCAAACTCTTGGGGAAGCAGGCAGTATTGTGAATGTTGCGGATGGTTATGCCAGAAATTTTTTAATACCAAAGAGAATAGCAATGAAGTATTCACGAAGCAGTTTAAGAATTCTTGAGGAAGAGAAAAAGATAAAGGAAACAAGAAAAAATAAAGAAATGAAGGCTTCTGAACAGTTGGGGAATGTACTTCGAAAGGTTTCTCTTACTGCATCGGTAAAAGTAGGGGAAGAAGATAGAGTTTTTGGAACTGTAACATCCCAGGATATTGTTAATTTATTGAAAGAAAAAGGTTTTGATATAGATAAAAAGAAGATATTATTGGAAGACCCGATTAAAGCATTGGGCATTTACACTATAAAGATAAAGGTTCATCCACAAGTCGAGACAATCGTTAAACTTTGGGTCGTTAAAGAATAATTATTAAAAAGATATAACATTTTTATGAAAAATTGTTTGATATAAAATTTTATCTATCATTTAAAAAATAGATTTATAATAAGTATATGTTTTTACTTAAAAATGATACATAATTCCCTTATCGTAAATATTAATATTTTTGGTATGTGTTTCCGATAAAATAAGTGTGAAAATAATTTTTAAAAATTAGTAAATTTTTTTGATATTCATTAGGAATAATAAGAAATTTTTTAAGTGTTCATATTGAAAAAACTTTGTTGGCAATTGGAAAAAGGAAAGATATTTTTAAATAACTCCTATCTGAAAACAAGTGCTCTTTAATAAAGGGCTTTTTTTATGGCAAAATCATTAGTAATAGTTGAATCACCATCAAAGGCAAAGACTATTAGTCAGTATTTAGGGAATGACTACGATGTCATTGCTACTGTTGGTCATATTAAGAATCTGCCGGGAAAAAGACTTGGTGTCAATATCAAGCGTGATTTTAATCCTGAATATGTAACCATTGAAGGTAAAGAAAAGGTAATAAAACAATTAAAAAAAGCCTCTCTAAAAAAGGATGAAATATACATTGCTACAGACCCAGACAGGGAAGGTGAGGCAATTGCCTGGCATATATCCGAGGAGATTAAAAATGAAAATGAGCAGATTAATAGGGTATTGTTTAATGAAATCACACGGGAGGCGATTTTAGAGGGAATTAATCATCCTACGGAGATTAACCAAGATAAGGTTCACGCCCAGCAGGCGAGAAGGGTTATGGACAGACTTGTTGGATATAAGGTCAGCCCGTTCTTATGGAAAACTATATATTCAGGTTTGAGCGCTGGAAGGGTTCAGTCTGTGGCATTAAGACTTATATGTGAGAGAGAAGAGGATATTAATTCATTTGTTCCTGAAGAATACTGGAGTATAACTGCTACTCTGAAAGAGAAAAAGGTCGAACCCTTTGATTCTGAACTTTATAAGATAGAGGGAAAAGATTTCAAAATACCAAATGAGAAAAAGGTAAAAGAATATATAAAAAATATCAAAAAAGGGGAATTTGTAGTAAGAAGTATAAACAAAAAGAAATTGAACCGTCGTCCTGCACCACCGTTTACCACCAGTACAATGCAGCAGGAAGCATCAAAGCGGTTTGGAATGTCAATATCTCGTATAATGCTGGTGGCACAACAACTTTACGAAGGTGTCGAAATTGAAAAGGGAGAAAGTGTTGGGCTGATAACTTATATGAGAACAGACTCAACCAGAATCGCCGATAAAGCAATTAAAGATGTAAGAACTTATATATATAATTCTTATGGTAAGGATTATGTTCCTCAAAAGCCGAGGATTTTTAAAAAAGGCAAGAAGATTCAGGATGCTCATGAAGCTATAAGACCTACCTATTTTTCTCTTCCTCCCCAAAAAGTAAAAAAGTATCTTGATAAGGAGCAGTTTCGACTTTATGAACTCATATGGAACAGATTTGTTGCCTGTCAGATGAGTGATACTGTTATAGAACAGACACAGGTTAATATTACCTCCGGCGATTATCTTTTCAGAACTACTGTCAGCGAGATTCTTTTTATGGGATTTTTACAGGTTTACGAAGAATTTAAGGAGGATAAATCGGAAGAGCCAAAGGTTAAATTACCACCCGGTCTAAGAGTTGGAATGGTGCTCGACCTTGTTAAAATCATTCCAAAACAGCATTTTACAAAGCCGCCTCCGTGGTATACTGAAAGTTCACTTGTTAAGGAACTTGATTTAAATGGCATTGGAAGACCAAGTACTTATTCAATTATCATAAGTAATGTTATTCAGCGGAAATATATCGAAAAGAAAGAAAGAAAACTGCGTCCCACAGAACTTGGGATTACTGTGAATAAGATTCTTACCAGTAATTTCCCGGAAATTTTCAGTGTGATGTTTACTTCAAAGATGGAGGAGGAACTTGATGAAATCGAGGCGGGGAAAAAGGATGCTGTGGAGGTGTTGAAAGATTTTTATGATCCATTTGTAAAATTACTTGAAAAGGTTGATTTAAAAAGAGCAGAAATTAAAAACGAATTGGAAGAACATACAGGGGAGAAGTGTGAACTGTGCGGGAAAGAGATGGTAATAAAGTGGGGCAAACACGGCAGGTTTTATGCTTGTAGTGGATTCCCGGGTTGTAAAAATACGAAGCCAGTTAAACCTAAAAAATATGTGCCTGTGGATGTGAAGTGTCCCAAATGCGGTTCGAATCTGGTTAAAAAGAATGGCAGATATGGAGAGTTTCTTGCATGTTCAAATTATCCAGAATGCAAATATACAGAAAACATAAAACTTGGCATAAAATGTCCAGAAGAGCAATGTAACGGAGAGATTGTCCAAAAACTGAGCAGGAAAAAGAAACAGAAATTTTATGGATGTTCAAATTATCCTAAATGTGATTTCGTATCATGGTATCTTATTGAAAATAAAACTTGTATAAACTGTGGTAATAGTTATCTTGAAATCAGAAGAAATTCAGAAAATGGTGAATACAGAAAATGTCCAAAATGCGGGAGGGAATTTGATAATTTTTAGTGGAAAAAGTAATTATTTGAATTATATACTTATATTATAAATTACTGAACTTTGGTAAATTTCATAAAATTTAATATTTTTCGTAAAATTTGCAAACGAATCTTAAATGAAAATCACCACATTGTCATTCCGAACTTGTTTCGGAATCTAATGTTTATTTTTAGTTTAGATGCTGAAACAATACTGAATCAAGTTCAGCACAGGATTCAGCATGACAGAATTCTCTTACTTCAATTTAAACTATATTTAATAAATTTACTAAAGTTCAGTAAATTAGTTAAAAAGTTTTA
The DNA here is from genome assembly GCA_030616165.1 of bacterium. Lineage (GTDB taxonomy): Bacteria > SM23-31 > SM23-31 > JAUVVT01 > JAUVVT01 > JAUWXV01. The sequence continues at coordinate 3,508 of JAUWXV010000005.1, forward strand.
TTATGATTAAAGATTTAGCAAAAAAGTTTAAAAAATTTTTAAAAATTGAGAGAGGATATACCGATTTTACTGTAAATTCTTATATGACAGACCTTTTTCAATTTTTTAATTATTTAGATAATAATGGAATAAATAATATAAATGATGTAAATAAAGATATAATTAGGGGCTTTTTAGAAAATTTATATAATAACGGAATATCAAATAAAACACTTCGCAGGAAACTATCTTGTTTGAGGACATTTTTCAAATATCTACGGAGAGAAAACATAATATACGGAAATCCCACATATACAGTTCCACTGCCGCGGTTTCATAAAAAACTGCCAAAGTTTTTGACTGTTAATCAAATATTCAATGCCATTGATAATATCAAATGTGAAAAAACCTTGGATATTAGAAACAAAGCAATACTTGAGTTATTTTATCTTTCTGGAATAAGATTAAGAGAACTGGTTTATTTGAATATCGAAAATGTAGATTTTTACAATTTGACGATAAAAGTAAAGGGGAAGGGTGCTAAGGAGCGGATTGTTCCTATTGGATTTAGAGGGAAAAGAGTGTTGAAAAAATATCTAAATGTCAGAGGAAAATTGTTAAAAGGCGGGTTTTCAGAAGATAGCAGGGCGCTCTTTTTAAGTAAAAGTGGAAGGAGAATTTTGCCAAGAGATGTTCAGCGTATAATAGAAAAATTACTTATGCAATTTGTTGGGGGAGAAAAGATAAGCCCTCATGTTTTAAGGCATACGTTTGCAACTCATTTGATGAATGAAGGAGCTGACCTTAGAGCAGTGAAAGACCTATTGGGTCATGAAAGTCTTTCTTCAACTCAAATATATTCACACGTGTCTATTGAGGCTTTAAAAAAGGCATATAAACAGGCTCATCCGAGGGCTTGAGTTATCTATAATCTTTATATAAAAATGTTGATTTTAATGGTTTTAATTTGTGAATAAATAACGATTTTGTGGAAAAACACAGGATTTTTGTCAAAAATAAAATTTAGGAGGAATGATGAGAATCTCTTTTACTGCCCGCCATGGGAAAGCATCTGGTAAATTAAAAGAGTATGCTGAAAAAAAGGTGAAAAAATTAAAAAAGCATTACGATGGTATTATTGATTGTGAAATAATTTTTGATTATGTAAAAACTAAGCAGATAGCAGATATAAAGATAGGTGTGTATGGGACAGTATTAAGTGCAGTAGTAAAAAATGAAGATATATATAAATCAATAGATGATGCAGTTGCAAAACTTGAAAGACAATTAGAAAAATATAAAAAGCGTTGGAAAAAGAAGGTCTCTACTGATAAATCAATTAAAATATAAATTATAAACAATGTTGTGATACGAAATAAAAAAAAATACAAAGTAAGAACTATATTTAAGGAAAATAAGAGAAGGCTCTCTTTGAGACTTTTAAATAGTTCGGAGGGATTGAAAAGAGAGATTAAAAATGAGGGTATTTATATACCAGGATTAGCTCTTTGTGGGTATTTAGAAGAATTTCCTTGTGGGAGTATTCTTCTTTTAGGGAGACCAGAGATATCTTATATTTTATTTAAAAGTGCTGAAGAAAGAAAGTCTATTTTAAAAAGATTGCTGAGTTTAGATGTATCGTTTTTAATAATTACAAAAGATTTAGAACCGCCAGAGGAATTAATAGAAATAGCTAATGATAAAAAGGTATGCGTATTTAAGACTTCTCTGGATACAATAAGACTTATAACACTTTTGAGCAGGTATCTTGACAATCTTTTTGCTCCGCAGGCGACTATTCACGGAACTCTTGTTGATGTTTATGGTATGGGACTTTTATTTACGGGCAAAAGCGGGATAGGGAAAAGCGAGATAGCACTTGATCTTATTGAAAGAGGGCACAGATTAGTTGCTGATGATGTTGTTACTATCGTTAAGACTGCGGAGGGTGCTCTTCTTGGCTCTGGGAAGGAGATACTTGCACATCATTTGGAATTGAGAGGTTTGGGTTTAATTAATGTATTAAGTCTTTTTGGGATTAAAGGTATCAGAATGCAGAAAAGGATCGAAGTAGAGGTAATCCTTGAAGATGAAAAGGATATAAATGTCTTCGACAGAACTGGATTACAAAGAGAATTTTCTGAGTATTTAGGGATTAAAATACCACTTATAAGGCTGCCAATATATCCAGGGAAGAATATAACTATAATTGCTGAGGCTGTCGCTCTGAATAATATACTTAAAATTTATGGATGTGACACCGCTGTTGAATTTAATAAAAAGCTAATTACAAGAATGAAGGGAAGATTAAGGTAAATATTAATTTTTTTTGGAAATCTCTGTTTAACCTGAATAGTTCATAAGATTATTTATTTTAAAGGCGACGTTATCGATACTGAGTCCTAGACTTAAGATATTTTCTGAATATGAAGAGAATTTACAATTCTGAAGAAATAGAACTAAAGTGGCAGAGAATCTGGAAAGAGAAAAACATTTTCAAGGTTACAGAGGATAAAGATAAACCCAAGTTTTATAATCTTGAAATGTATCCTTATCCCTCTGGCAAAATTCATATGGGACACGTGAGGAATTATTCGATTGGAGATGTTTATTCCAGATATAAAAGGAAGAAAGGTTATAATGTACTTTACCCGATGGGTTATGATGCGTTTGGTCTTCCAGCAGAAAATGCTGCAATCTTAAAAGGCGTTCATCCGAGGATCTGGACATTGAATTGTATAAAAATGATGATGGAACAGCAGAAGAGGCTCGGATTAAGTTATGATTGGGATAGGTATATCGCTTCCTGTGATGAGAATTATTATAAATGGAATCAATGGATTTTTCTTAAGTTTTATGAAAGGGGGCTTGCGTATAAAAAGAAGGCACCTATTAACTGGTGCGATAATTGTGGGACTGTTCTGGCTAATGAACAGGTTATCGATGGGAAATGCTGGAGATGTGAATCTGAAGTTGTAGAAAAGGAACTTGAACAATGGTTTTTCAGAATTAAGGAATATGCTGATGAACTCCTTGATGACCTGGACAAACTTGATGATTGGCCCGAAGCGGTGAAAATATTGCAGAAAAACTGGATTGGAAAATCTTTCGGAACAGGGATTTCGTTTCCTGTGGATGGTATGGATAAAACGGTTGAAACATTTACTACCAGGCCAGATACACTTTTTGGTGTAACCTATATGGTTCTTGCTCCTGAATATTATCTTGTCCCTGAATTAATTGCAGGGACATCAAAGGAAAGGGCAATAAAGGAATTTATTAAAAGAGTTAAAAAGAAGACAAGGATAGACCGAATGCGGGAAGATGTTGAGAAGGAAGGGATTTTCATAGAGAGGTATTTTACTCATCCTCTAACGGGTGAGAAGTTTCCGATATATATAGGTGACTATATTCTGGCAGATTATGGGACCGGGGCTGTAATGGCTGTCCCTGCACACGACCAAAGAGACTTTGAGTTTGCAAAAAAGTATGGTCTCCCAATAAAAGTGGTCATAACTCCACCAGATAAACAATTGAAAAGTGAAGAGTTGGAATGTGCCTATGTCGAAGAAGGGGTTTTAATAAATTCTAACGAATTCAATGCATTGAGCAATGTTGATGCGATAGACAAAATTACTAAACACTTAGAAAAGATTGGAAAAGGAGGACATACGGTTAGTTATAGATTGAGAGATTGGCTCATATCAAGGCAGAGATATTGGGGAACACCAATACCAATAATATATTGCGAATCCTGTGGAATAATGCCTGTTCCCGAAGAGGAACTACCTGTTGTTCTTCCCGATGATGTAAAGTTTACAGGGAAGTGCAATCCTCTGGAAACATCATTGTCATTTGTGAACTGCACTTGCCCTAAATGTAAATCACAGGCAAGGAGAGAAACGGATACAATGGATACTTTTGTGGACAGTTCGTGGTATTTTTTCAGATATACAAGTCCTGATTGCCAGTCTCTTCCTTTTGATACCGAGAAAGCAAACTACTGGATGTCCGTTGACCAATATATAGGTGGTATAGAGCACGCAATTATGCATCTCCTTTATTCGCGCTTTTTTACAAAGGCTCTTCGAGATATTGGATTAACTAATGAAGATGAGCCTTTTAAGAGATTACTGACACAGGGAATGGTTTTAAAAGACGGGTCAGTTATGTCAAAATCAAGGGGAAACATAGTTGACCCTGGAGATATAATTGAAGAATATGGAGTGGATACTCTTAGACTTTTTATATTATTTTCTGCTCCTCCTGTTAAAGAGTTAGAATGGTCAACTGAAGGAATAACAGGGGCTTATCGCTTCCTTAACAGGGTATGGAATATAGTAGTTGAAAATCTTTCTATAATTGTTGGAAACGGTGAAAAAAAAATAGACTGTGAAAATCTTGATGAATTAGAGAAAAGATTATTGTCCCGGATTAATTATGCTATTAAGAAGGTAACCGATGATATAGAACGTTTTCATTTTAATACAGCCATAAGTGCTCTGATGGAACTTACTAATGAATTATACAAGTTTATTTCGGAAAAGGGATTAAAAGAAAAAGGAATGGTAAATTCGGTTTTTACTTCAGGCATATACAGACTTATTGAACTTTTGTCGCCATTTACACCTCATATAGCAGAGGAACTTTGGAATATGAGCGGAAGAGATGGGATGGTCTCAACAATACTTTGGCCCTCCTATGAGCCAAGATTTCTTGAGGTGAAGGAGAAAAGTATTGCTATTCAGGTGAACGGAAAGGTGCGCGGAACTATTTTAGTTAATGAAATGGATGATGAAGAAACGGTAAAAGAAAAAGCAAAAAGTGTTGAAAATGTGAAAAGATTTACCGCAAAAGGTATTAAAAGGATTATTTATATTAAGGATAAAATAGTGAGTATTGTTGCTGAGGGAAATTGAATTAAAAGTTTAAACAGGAATAAAATTCCTAAAGTTGTGGAAAAAAATGCCGATTTAATATATGAAAGTTTGGACAGAAGCCATGGAAGGACGAAGTCCATGACGAAGCTGGCGCCAGCAAATTTTTCTTAATTTAAAAAAGGATGAAAGCGATTTGTTTTCATCTTTTTTTTTGGATTAAATAGTATTGGTTTTTTCATAAAGGATTGTAATCAAAATCTCTGATTGAAATTTATAATTTTTTTGGCTTTTTCAAGGCTTTGAAATTTCAAAGCCTTTTTATTTTTTAGAATATAATTGAAATAAATTTTTAATATTTGTATATTGTTTAAAAATTTGAAAAATAAGGTTTTATCCATCAGTTAATATCTGTAAGAATAGTTAAATAATCTTTAAAATTTTTTTTGGACAATTAATAATAATATTGTAATATAAAATGTTCAAACGATATTATTTGTTAAGGTCAGATAGGAATATCTGACCTACTATTATTGATTTTTATTATATTAATACACCTCAATCTAATCCTAAATCTTGGAAATTGGTATGATAGACATTCTTGTCTGTCCAAATATAAACAACATAATCGGCAGAACGGAGATTCCAGGTCTGTTAAAAAATTAAAGTTGACATTTAATTAATTTGAAATTATATTATTAATTTACATATTAAAAAATATTTTTAAATAAATGGAAAATAAATTTGAAAATACACGAATATCAGAGTAAGGAAATATTAAAAAAATTTGGTGTTTTGGTTCCCGAAGGAAGGGTAGCGTTCACACCTGAAGAAGCAGAAAATGCAGCATTGGAATTAAAAAAGGGAAGATATGTCGTAAAGGCGCAGATACATGCGGGAGGACGCGGAAAGGGGGGAGGGATAAGATTGGTTTCAAATCCTCAGGAGGTTAAAGATATTTCAGGTCAGATGCTGGGAATGAAATTAGTTACAGCCCAGACAGGTTCTCAAGGCAAAATTGTTAAAAGGATATTGATTGAAGAAGGAGTTGATATTGAAAAGGAACTATATCTGGGAATTGTTCTTGACAGGTCAGAATCACGATATGTTTTAATGGCAAGCAGTGAGGGGGGAGTTGAAATTGAAAAAATTGCCGCGGAATTTCCTGAGAAGATATTTAAGGCATATATCGATCCTATGATAGGTTTAGCCTCTTATCAGGCAAGAAATATAGGTTATTTACTTGGACTTGAGGGTAAAGTTTTACAAAAAGGCGTAAAATTTATGCTTGGTTTGTATGATGCGTTTATTTCCTGCAATTGTTCACTGGCTGAAATAAATCCACTGGTAATTACATCGACTGGTGAAGTTGTTGCACTGGATACAAAAATAAATCTTGATGATAATGCCCTTTTCCGTCACCAGGACTTTATGGAGTTAAGAGATATTGATGAGGAAGAGCCTCTTGAGGTGGAGGCTTCAAAGTATAATCTTAATTACATAAAATTGGACGGCACAGTGGGTTGTATGGTAAATGGCGCTGGTCTTGCAATGGCTACCATGGATTTAATAAAACTTGCGGGTGCAATGCCGGCGAATTTTCTTGATGTGGGAGGAGGAGCAAGTGTTGAAACTGTTAAAAATGGATTTAAGATTATTCTTTCTGATAAAAATGTTAAAGGGATACTGATTAATATATTTGGTGGAATTGTGCGGTGTGATAGAGTGGCACAAGGTGTTATGGATGCGGCTTCAGATATGAATTTAAAACTCCCAGTTGTTATAAGGCTTGAAGGCACCAATAAAGAGCAAGCAGAACATTTGTTAAAAAGTTCCCGATTTTCTTTCACAGTAGCATCAAATTTTCAAGAAGCTGCCAGTAAAATCGTGGAGATAATTAATAGAGAAGTATAAGGTTTCTTTCCGCCGAGTACTCGGGGGGGTCGCTGTGGCGGAGCATATTTTCTTTTTAAAAAGAAACATTCATGCTCCTTTGGAGCACCACGAATTATGAAAATAAAAGGCAGGGCGGGTAAACCCGCCAGAGGCGGACAAGCCCGCCCCTACGCGAACTGCTTTTGAAAAAGAAGTAAGCAACCCAAAGGACCCGCCTATGGCGGGGAAAACTTACTGATATCACTTATTCCTTGCTATGCAAGGAATAAGTGATGAGTTAAAAGTTTCTTTGTGTAATTTCTTCGTAAAGAAAGTATGGACTTTAAAAAGTAGATAGATTGTGAGTATATTAGTTAATGAAGATACGAGAGTGGTGGTTCAGGGCATAACCGGCAGCGAGGGTTCATTTCATACGAGAGGTATGATTGAATATGGAACAAAAGTGGCGGCGGGTGTTACCCCAGGAAAAGGGGGGCAGAAATTTGACGGTATTGACATATTTAACACGGTAGAAGAGGCAGTAACAGAGAAGGGTGCGAATGCTTCAGCAGTATTTGTGCCATCCCCATTTGCAGCAGATGCTATTCTGGAAGCTGCTGATGCAGGAATTAAACTTATTGTCTGCATTACTGAAGGGATTCCCACTGTTGATATGGTTAAAGTATTTGAATTCCTGAAAGATAAAAAAACTAGATTGATAGGTCCTAATTGCCCCGGAATAATATCCCCGGGAAAATGCAAGGTCGGAATTATGCCGGGATTTATTCATAAAGAGGGTTCTATAGGAGTTGTCTCAAGAAGCGGTACTTTAACTTATGAGGCGGTGTATCAACTGACAAACCTCGGTATCGGTCAATCGACATGCATAGGAATCGGGGGTGATCCGGTTGTCGGTCTGAGGTTTACCGATTTACTTGAACTTTTTCAGGAGGATGAACAAACCGAAGCAGTGGTTCTTATTGGTGAGATTGGCGGAACTGCAGAAGAAGATGCTGCAGAACTGATAAAAAATAAGATAACAAAACCGGTGGTGAGTTTTATTGCCGGACAAACTGCGCCACCGGGACGAAGGATGGGGCATGCCGGGGCTATAATTTCAGGTGGAAAAGGCACTGCAAAAGAAAAAATAGAGACATTGAAAAAAGCGGGAAGTGTAGTCTGTAATAATCCATCTGAAATTGGTATTAGAGTAAAGGAGATTATTTAAATGTGGTTATATGAGTTATTATAATGGTAAGTCAGAAATTTCTGTCTTATCAAAATGAATTATAAAAACGTAGAAAAGTATGTTCTAAAGTTTGTTGTTTTTTATTTCTGGACAGACAAGAATGTCTGTCCTACCAGTTTGTTGTTTTTTATTTCTGGACAGACAAGAATGTCTGTCCTACCAGTTTTTTGTTTTTTTATTTATGGGCAGACAAGAATGTCTGTCCTACCAGTTTTCGGGTTTTATTGTAATATTGATAAAATAACAATATAGTAAAAAAGATAGTGGCAGATAACGGTGAGTCAGACATTCCTCTCTGACAAAAAGTAAAGGATGTTATTTAAGTTTTTTTTATATAATCAATCTTGAGAAAAATGTAAATTTTTTATCAAAATTCAGCAGTTGAAAAAGATGGGAAACCGAACTTTATGTTTATTGAAACCTGATTGTATTGAAAGTGGATTAATAGGAGCAGTTATACAACATCTTGAGAATGATGGGTTTAAAATATATTCTGCAAAAATGGTATATATGACAAGAGAGGTTGCTGAAGAGTTTTATTCGGTTCATAAAGGGGAAAGTTTTTTTGTTGACCTTGTAAATTTCATGGTATCCGGAAGGTCGTTTGCAATGGTTTTGGAAAGGGAAAATGCGGTTGAGAAATTGCGTGAGGTTATTGGAGCGACTGACCCTAAGGAGGCAAAAGAGGGAACTATAAGGTTTAAGTATGCAGAAAATAAACAGAATAATATCATTCATGCTTCGGATAAGGAAGAAAATGCTGAAAGAGAGATAAGATTATTTTTTTCGAATAAAGAACTTATTGAAAATGGGATGTAAAAGATATTTGTAGGACCAGATTTGTTAAAAATAATTGCATTTAATAAGTGAAATCGAGAGGAGTAGAATGGAATTGGGTCGGGGAAAATATGACCGATTAGTATTTCAAAAAGTGGGGGTTATAGGGGCTGGAACTATGGGGCAGGGAATTGCACAAACAATTTCTCAGAAGGGCATTTCAGTTAAAATATTAGAAAGAAGCACAAAAAATCTAAAAATTGGACTGAATGAACTTTCTTTGGCTCTGGATAAAGAAATCGAAAGGTGGGGGATAACCGAATCTGAGAAGAAGGCGATTCTTTCGAGGATAGACGGGACTGTGGATTTAAAGGAAATCAAGAATGTAGATATGGTAGTTGAGGCTATTACAGAGAATCTTTCAGCAAAAAGAGAACTCTTCAAAGAAATCGATAAAATATGTCCCCCTGAAACAATTTTTATTACAAACACTTCAACCTTAAACATTTCTGAAATTGCCGAGGTTACAAAAAGAGCCGATAAGATTATTGGAATGCATTTTTTGACTCCGGTACCAAAAATACCAGTGGTGGAACTTATAAGGGGATTGAAGACGTCCGATGAAACATATTTAAAGGTTAAAAAGTTTGCAGAAACATTGGAAAAGACAGCAGTTGAAGTTTATGAATATCCAGGTTATGTTACCACAAGGGTTATTATTCCATTATTGAATGAAGCAATGCATGTTTTGATGGAGGGAGTTGCAACTGCCGAGGGAATTGATACGGCTATAAAATTGGGATTTAATTTTAATATGGGTCCCCTTGCCCTTGCAGATATGATGGGACTCGATGTGGTTATGGAATGTATGGAGGCGTTATTCAAAGAATTAGGTGACTTGAAATACAAACCTTGTCCAATTTTGAGAAAACTTGTTAGAGAAGGACATCTTGGAAGAAAGAGCGGTAAAGGTTTTTTTGAATATCCTAAATTACAATGATAAGTATAAAGTTTTTTTGCATAGGTATAGAAGCTTTGTTCTTATTCCTTGCAAAAAAAGGAATAAGGAATGGGTAGAAAGTTACTTTAACTACTTTCTTTACAATATGGCACGGCAAAAAGTGGAGACATGCCATGGCATGTCTCTACAATATTAAGGTAAATCCATATTTTACAATTGAATATTTTTGTAAAAAGATTTAAAAATAAATTATTTTGACTTTTTGCCTAATCATCTTTCAAAAGAAGTGAGCAGGTTTAATAGAGAAGGATTTTAATGAAGATACTTGTTGTAAACTGCGGCAGTTCTACAATAAAATATCAATTGATTGAACTCGAAACCGAAAATGCTCTTGCAAAGGGCAAGGTTGAGCGCATAGGTATGGAAGGGGCTGTTCTGACTCATAAACCATTTGATAGAGATGAAATAAAAATCGGTGCAGAGATTATAGACCATAGTGCAGGAATAGAATATGTAATAAGTATCCTGCTCAGCAAGAATCATGGTGTAATAAAAAGGAAAGAGGAAATAGACGCAGTTGGTCATCGAGTTGTTCACGGCGGAGAGACATTTTCAGGTTCAGTGCTTATTAATGATGAGGTTTTGAAGCAAATCAGGGCATGTATTGAATACGCTCCTTTACACAATCCTCACAACCTTCGCGGGATAAATGCTTGTATAAAACTGTTGCCGGATATTCAGCAGGTGGCTGTGTTCGATACTGCATTTCATCAGAAAATGCCGAAAGTTGCATACATTTATGGAATTCCATATTCCCTTTATAAAAAATACAGTGTCAGGAGATATGGGTTTCACGGAACATCCCACTATTATGTTGCGAATAAGGCGGCTGAACTTTTGAAAAGAGATATAAATGAACTAAAGATAATTACCTGTCATCTTGGTAACGGCTGCAGTATAACTGCAGTAAAAAAAGGTGAATCTGTGGATACATCTATGGGATTTACACCACTTGAGGGGTTAATAATGGGAACGAGGTCTGGAGACATCGACCCGGCAGTATTGCTTTATATTATGAGCCGAGAAGAACTTACTATGCAACAAGGAAATACACTTTTGAATAAGCACAGCGGACTGTTAGGTATATCCGGTATCAGCAGCGATATGCGTGACCTTGAAGAAGAAAGGGAAAACGGAAATAAAATGGCTGTTTTAGCGATTGATATTTTTTGCTATCGGATTAAAAAATATATAGGTGCTTATTTCGCATCCTTAGGAGGGGCTGATTCTATAGTATTTACCGGCGGGATTGGCGAAAATTCTTCCCTGATTAGAAAATTGTCTTTGTCTAATCTGGAATGCCTGGGTATTAATATTGATGATGAAAAGAATGAATCAAATTCGAAAGAGGCAACGATTATTTCTAAAAACAATTCAAAGGTTACTATATTTGTTATCCCTACGAATGAAGAACTTGTAATAGCAAAGGAGACTATGAAATTTATAAACAATTAAAATTTAATATAAGTATTTTGGTCACAAGACCAACATACAGCCTGACATTGTATTAGACTTTTTCGGCACTCTCGAATGGTTAAAATTTTTTTACGAAGGGTTAAAATGTTTATTAAATTAGCCCATTTGGAAGAGGGCACACATGTTTTTACAGAAAAGGATAATGCAGAAACTGTCGGGCTTGATAAAAAGATGTTTGCTGAAGATGTTTCTACAAAGGTCACGGTCGATAAAAGGGGTGTAAATTACTATTTGAATATTTTGTCAAGTGCAGTTGGAGAATTTTGCTGTGACAGATGTCTTGAAAAGTTTACAAAAGAGATAATCTCTGAATCAAATATAATATATACAGAGGATATAACTCTGGTCGATATGAAGAATAAGGATGAACTCAGATATATACGTAACGAAGAAGAAGATATTGATATATCAGAAGATATAAGACAGTTAATATCGCTTTCTGTTCCCCTTAAGATGCTGTGCAGTGAAAAGTGTAAAGGGTTGTGTCCGCATTGTGGGAAGAATCTGAATTTTGGTGATTGTGACTGTAAAAATGAGATAATAGACCCCAGATGGGAAAAACTCAAGGGTTTGAAATTTAATATCAATAAAAAGGAGTAAACAGTGCCACTTCCGAAGAGAAGACATTCAAGAGCCAGGGGTAGAAAGAGGAGAACACACTGGAAGTTAAGTGCACCGACACTGATGGAATGTCCCCACTGCCATCAACCTAAACTCCCTCACCATGTTTGTCCTAACTGTGGATACTATGGTGAGAAGGAGATTTATTTTCCAAAGGAGTAATTTTCTGAAAGGAGAAATTTTTGAGGAAAATAGCTATTGATGGGATGGGCGGCGATAAAGCACCGGTGTCAATAGTCCAGGGAGCTGTAAATGCTGTCCAGGAGTCGAAAGGGAAATTCGAGGTTGTGCTTGTTGGAGAAAAAAACTGTATTGAGGAAGAGTTAAAGAAATACAATAATGTTTCGGCAAATATATCTGTTTTTCATGCTCCTGAGACTATAAATATGTCTGAATCTCCAACAGAGGCCTTGAAGAAAAAAGTAAATTCCTCTATTCAAGTTTTGACAAGACTTATGAAAGATGGCGAGGTTGATGGTGTTATCAGTGCAGGTAATACCGGAGCTTTTACAGCATCCTGTCTTTTGACGGCAGGAAAGATTGAAGGGGTAAAAAGACCTACTATTGGAACATTTACACCTTGCGAAAAAGGAGTTGGATTTTTACTCGATGTAGGTGCAAATCCAGAATGCAGACCCCTGCATCTTCTACAATTTGCTATTATGGGAAGTATATTTGTGGAATATATGCTCAAGAGAAAAAGTCCAAGGGTTGGTATTTTGAATATCGGAGAAGAAAGTTCAAAAGGAAATGAATTATATATTGAAACGTATAGACTTTTAAAAGAGAGCCCTCTTAATTTTATAGGGAATATTGAGGGAAGAGATATTCTTAAAGGTATAGCAGATGTAGTTGTTTGTGATGGATTTGTGGGGAATATTATTCTTAAATATACTGAGAGTTTTTTTGAAATATTTCGGGGAAAGTTAAAAGAAAATACTGGAAACAGCATATGGTCAAAACTTGGATTATTTCTATTGTCACCGGCATTGGGAAAGATGATGAAAGAATTTGATTATCAGGAATATGGAGGAGCGCCGCTTTTAGGTATTAATGGTGTTGCTATAATCTGTCATGGAGACTCTTCACCAAAAGCCATTATGAATGCTATCCAGAGAGCTGACTTGATGATAGAAAGAAAAGTAAATGAACATATAAAAATGAGGATAAAAAGTTAAATGTTAGAAGTTAATATAAAACCGGTATCAATGATTGCGGGGACGGGTTCGTATCTCCCGAGTAGAGTTCTTTCTAACTTTGATTTGGAGAAGATGGTTAATACTTCTGATGAATGGATAAAGGTGCGGACCGGGATAGAATACCGTGCTATTGTTGAAGATGGAGTTATTACATCTGACCTCTGCAAAGAAGCCAGTTTAGAAGCCCTCGATGAGGCAAAAGTTTTACCCGAAGAGTTAGACATTATTGTCGTAGGGACTATAACCGGAGATGTAAAGTTTCCTTCTACCGCCTGTTATGTCCAAAAAAAGATTGGTGCAAAAAATGCGGTAGCTTTTGATTTGGGGGCTGCCTGTTGTGGATTTTTATACGGGATAAGTATTGCTGACCATATGATGAAGAGCACCCGCTATAAGAACATTCTTGTATTGGGTGGGGAGATATTATCCTCTATTACCAACTGGAAGGACCGTAATACCTGTGTGTTATTCGGAGATGGGGCTGGTGCATGCGTAATAAAAAGGTCTGATGGCAAAAAGGGAATTCTGGGAACGTATATAAAAAGTGATGGCACACTCTCCGAACTCCTTACAATGCCCGGCGGAGGGACAAAGTATCCTGATCCTTCATCTGTACCTGATGAGAAGATGAATTTTATCAATATGGAAGGGAGAGAGGTTTTTAAACATGCTGTTATTAATATGACAGAAGCCGGAAAATTGATTCTTAAAGAGGTTGGGCTAAAAAGTTCAGATGTAGATATTTTGATTCCTCATCAAGCAAATATGAGAATAATTGAGGCGGTGGCAAAAAAGATTGATATTCCTAAAGAGAGGGTATTTATTAATCTTAATAAATACGGAAATACTTCTGCTGCCTCAATTCCTATTGCTTTAAATGAGGCAAGAAAAGAGGGAAGAATAAAAGAGGGTGATATATGCCTGATGGTGGTTTTTGGAGGCGGGTTTACATGGGGTTCTGCTGTGGTGAGATTTTAATAATTTATATCAGATTTTTATTTTTATGGGATATATGAAAAAGATATCATTTTTGTTTCCCGGACAAGGTTCGCAATATGTTGGGATGGGAAATGATTTATACCATAAATTTGATATGGCAAAGGAGATTTACGAAAGGGCAGAGGCTATACTCGGGTATGATATAAAAGAGATTTGTTTTAATGGTCCATCTGAGGAGTTAAAGAGAACAGAAATTTGTCAGCCTGCAATATTTTTGCATTCGATAATACTCTTTAAATTATTAAGAGAGAAGGGAGTAGAAATAGATTGTGTTGCCGGTCATAGTCTCGGAGAGTATGTTTCACTTACAGCAGCAGGTTCATTGGATTTTGAAAATGGGCTGAGGCTCGTAAAGAAAAGGGGAGAGCTTATAAAGGAAGCAAGTGAACGCAATCCGGGCAGTATGGCTGCCATAATCGGTCTGGACAGAAAAAAGGTAAGAAAAATTTGTAAAGATTTAAGTAAAAAGGGTGTTCTTCAACCTGTTAACTATAATTCTCCAGGGCAGATTGTTATGTCTGGTTCAAAGGAGCTGATTTCTCAGGCAATAGGACTTGCTAAATCTGAGGGCGCTATAAGGGTACTCGAATTAGAAGTCAGCGGTGCTTTTCATACCGTGTTTATGAAAAAGGCTTATGATGGGATTCAGAAATATCTGGAAAATTTCTCAATCATGAGACCCAAGGTTCCAATTATTTCTAATGTAACCGTAAAACCAATGACCAAACCAAATGATATTAAGAAGAACATCGCTCAACAATTAATAAGCCCGGTTATGTGGGAAGATTCTATGAGATATATGATTGATAAAGGGACGGATATTTTTATTGAAGTAGGTCCCGGAAGGGTTTTAAGGGGGCTTTTAAAAAGGATAGATAAGAACGCTGTTTGCCTTGGAGTTGACAGGGCAGATGATCTCGATAAATTGGATGAGATTTTCAATTAAAAATAAAGATATAACTTAGTTCAATTGAATTAATATGGGTATATTAGAAAAAAAGAGTGTTATTGTTACGGGAGCGGGTAGAGGGATAGGCAGAGTGATAGCAGTGGAATTGGCAAAAGAGGGAGGATGGGTTGTTGTTTCGGATATTGATGAAAAAACTGCTTTTAAAGCGGTTGATGAGATATGTATGTCGGGTGGGAGAGCGGTGTCTGCTGTAGGAGATGTTTCTAACTTTGACGATGCAAAAAATATAGTGAACAAGGCGGTAGAGGAGTTTTCCGGTTTGGATATACTTGTTAACAATGCTGGTATCGTGAGAGATAATCTGATTATGAGGATGTCTGATGAGGAGTGGGATTCGGTGATAAATGTCAATCTAAAAGGGGTATTTAACCTAATAAAGGCGGCAAGCAGAATTATGCTTAAGAGAAAATATGGAAAAATAATAAATATATCTTCGGTAGTTGGGATAATGGGTAATGCTGGTCAGGCTAATTATTCGGCATCAAAAGCAGGAATTATTGGATTAACCAGGTCAGCTGCGAAGGAATTTGCGTCGAGAAATGTATGTGTAAATGCAGTAGCACCTGGATATATTGAAACAGATATGACAAAAAATCTACCAGAAGAAGTAAAGAATGCTTTTCTTAAATCTATTCCTCTTAATCGACCAGGTAGTGTTGAGGATGTTGCCAGAGTTGTGAAGTTTCTTGCATCGCCTGGCTCTGATTATATTACTGGACAGGTGATACAGGTTGACGGAGGAATGGTTATGGCATGAAATTGGTGTTGATATTAAAATTGTTGTTTAATAAAAAATAAAGGGAGGTAAAATATGTCAGAAATTTCTCCAGAGGAAAGAGTTAAGGAAATTATAGTAGAACAATTAAGTGTCAATCCGAGCGAAGTTACCAATGAAGCCTCATTTATAGAGGATTTAGGAGCAGATTCACTTGATACTGTGGAACTCGTGATGGCTTTTGAAGAGGAATTCGATATTGAGATACCAGATGAGGAAGCAGAAAAATTAACTAATGTGGGTCAAGCAATTGAGTATTTAAAAAAGAAACTGGCTGGAAAAGAAGATAAATAGAAAAGGTTGACAGATGAAAAATAGGGTAGTAATAACAGGGATGGGAGTAATAACTCCTGTTGGGAATAATGTGAGAGAGTTTTGGGAATCCCTTGTTGAAGGTAAAGGCGGAATCGGAAAAATTACAAAATTTGACGCTTCGGATTATCCAGTCAGGATTGCTGCTGAGGTGAAGGGCTTTGATGCTGAAGTGTATATCGACATGAAAAGTATAAGAAAAATGGACCTCTTTACCCAGTATGCTGTTGCTGCCAGTATCCAGGCAGTTGAAGATTCTGGTATTGATTTTGAAAATGAGGATACCGAAAGGATAGGGGTTATTGTTGGTTCTGGAATAGGGGGGATGGCAACTTTTGAGAATCAACATAGGAATTTAATTAATAAAGGACCGAAGAGGATAAGTCCGTTTTTTGTACCTATGATGATAACTGATATAGCGTCAGGACATATTTCGATATTGTATGGTTTAAAAGGTCCCAACTACGCTGTGGCTTCTGCTTGTGCCACAGCATCCCATGCAATTGGGGATGCTTTTAGGATTATTCAAAGGGAGGAAGCAGATGTAATGATTGCAGGGGGGGCTGAAGCTGTTGTTTCTCCTATGGGGATAGGTGGGTTTGCATCAATGAAAGCCCTATCTACAAGAAATGATGAGCCAGAAAAAGCCTCCAGACCATTTGATGAAAAAAGAGATGGATTTATTGTTGGAGAGGGTGCGGGAATTGTTATGCTTGAGTCTTTGGAGCATGCGCAAAAGCGGGGTGCAAAAATATATTGTGAGGTAAGTGGTGTAGGATTTACTGCCGATGCTTACCATCTTACTGCTCCAGACCCGGAAGGGGACGGTGCTTACAGAGCTATGAAGAATGCTATACTCTGTGCTGGAATGAAACCAGAACAGGTGGATTATATCAATGCTCATGGAACTTCTACCGAATATAATGATAAAATTGAAACTCTTGCAATTAAAAGATTATTCAATCAGAGGGCATTTGATATTTCTATAAGTTCAATAAAATCAATGATTGGGCATCTTCTTGGAGCTGCAGGGGGTGTTGAATTTATTGCTACTGTTCTTACAATTGTTAATTCTATTATACCTCCTACCATAAATTATGAATTTCCTGATAAAGATTGCGATCTTGATTACACTCCTAATGTTGCAAGGAAAAGAAATGTCAATGTCGCGCTGAATAATGGATTTGGATTTGGAGGACATAATGCTTGTATTCTATTAAGAAAGTTAAATGTTGTTTAAAATATTGAAAAAATTTATATCTATTTTTAAAAAGGAAAAAAACACTCCTTCTAAATCATGTAATAGAGTGATAATTGACTGGACATCTTTTCAAGGGGATATTGGCTATAAAATAAGGGATAAAAAAGTTTTCATAAATGCCCTTTTTCATAGTTCATTTTCTAATTCGCTTAAGGATTATGATTTCCAGTCTAATGAAAGGTTGGAATTTCTTGGTGATGGAGTTCTTAACCTTGCCATAGGGGAGTTTCTCTATCGAAGGTATCCAGAAAACTCTGAAGGTGAACTTACAAAGATGAGGTCTGTGTTAGCCAGTCAGAAGGTTTTAGCCAAAAAAGGTCAGGAACTTAATTTAGGTAGATATGTAATCCTCGGACAAGGAGAGGAGAAAACTGGAGGAAGGGAAAAGGATTCCATTCTTGCTGATACTCTGGAGGCTGTTATTGGGGCAATATATTTGGAGCGCGGTCTGAAGTCAGCAAAAAAATTCATTGAGAAAAACATCCTTAATGAATATCAAATTATTCTTTCTGGATTAGATGTTAAAAATTATAAAGGGGAGTTACTTGAATATTGTCAGCAAAGCCATATAAAGATGCCTAAATATAATTTGAAAGAAGAGCGGGGTGCAGAACATCTTAAAATATATATAATGGAAGTTAAGATGAAAGGAGAAGTATTGGGTACAGGTGAGGGTCCGAGTAAAAAAGAGGCTGAACAAAAAGCGGCTGAAATGGCGCTCAGGAATCTAAAAGTTGTTTAAGTTATAAAAAAAAATAAAAATTTATTTTTATTGTTTTTATATTTTTTAATTCTTTTATTTTATTATTATTAATTTAATATATCTTAAATCCATTCCCAGGTTAAAATTTAAAATAATAAATTTAACAATATTTTCAAAATCTTTTGATAAATCAAACCCTTACAAATATGCCGATAGCGTTATTAAATATCTTAAAGTTGGGGAATAGTTTATGTAGCGTTGTTTCAAACATATGTAATATTAACATATTGTTAAATCCAAGAGTTTGATTTATCGAACCCGACTTTTCAGGGTAAAGTTTAAAAAATATGTAATGTATTAGAAATAAAAGGGTGAAGAGTATGAAAAAAGAAAGTCTCGAAATTTGGTCGTGGATTTTACAAAGGGTCAGCGCAGTTTTTCTTGTGATTGGAATGATTTTACATTTTTGGGTTATTCACTATATCGATGAGGGGCCACTTACATTTTCAGTTGTATACGAGCGACTTCAGTCTCCTTTCTGGATAATTTTTGATTCATTGTTATTAATTGCAGTGGTATATCATGCATTGAATGGAATCTGGAGCATCGTGCTGGACTGGAACCCAGGTAAATCCACAAGACAATTTTTAGGGTGGTTTCTTTCGGCTGTTGGGATTATTACTTTTATTATAGGGATATATACTTTAATTCCTTTCACCGGTTAATAATTTTTTATCTTTTGTCAAATTTGTAATGAATTGAATTTTTTTACTAATTTAAAAATTTTTGAGGTGTGTTATGATAAAATCTCTTCCTAAGGAAACATATCTGAATACTAATTCTGGTATGATCTCTTATGTATTTCACAGGTTAAGTGGAATAGCATTAAGTGTATATTTATTTCTTCACATATTAACTTTAAGTGCGGCGCGGGAAGGGAGGGAGGCTTTTAATTATTCGCTTGCAAAGTGGGATAATACATTTGGTCATATACTTGAGTACCTCTTGCTAATGGCTGTCGTTTATCACACTTTAAATGGTATCAGAATTATGCTTGCAGATTTTTTCAGAATGACGCTGTTACACAAGAGACTTATTTGGATTACATGGATTTGTTTTGTTATAGTTTTGGGATTAAGTATAAATTACTTTTTTTATATTTAATAAAAATTTTAGAGGGAAAAATGAAATACCTTGATTCAATTGTAATAGGGGGAGGTCTTGCAGGATTGAGAGCAGCTATTGCACTTAATCAGAGAAATATTAAAGTGGGAGTTATCTCCAAGGTGCATCCATTACGTTCGCATTCTATTGAAGCCCAGGGAGGCATAAATGCATCACTTGGCAATCATATTCGTGGTGGACATGATGACTGGAAAAAGCATGCATTTGATACGATAAAGGGGAGCGATTATCTTGCCGACCAAAAGTCAGCCGCAAAACTGACACAAAGTGCTGTTGAATGTATAGTTGAAATGGAACACTGGGGGTGTCCTTTCAGCAGGACTGAAGATGGAAAAATTGCCCAGAGACCTTTCGGAGGAGCTGGTTTCCCGAGAACCTGCTTTGCTTCGGATAAAACAGGTCATGTTCTGCTTCATACCCTGTTTGAACAAATTGTGAAGTTTGAACATGGTTCTGAGAGGCAGCAAATGCAATCTTTTGATGAGTGGTTTGTTACATCTGTTGTGATTGATGATGGTTGCTGCCAGGGAGTAATAGCTATGAATGTGGTGACTGGAGAACTTGAAGAGTTTAAATCTGATGCGGTGATATTTGCAACAGGAGGTGTGGGTAGAATTTACGGGAGGACGACAAATGCCCTGATAAACAGCGGTCGCGGTATGTCGATGCCATTCTGGGCTGGTGTGCCTCTGAAAGATATGGAATTTATTCAGTTTCATCCTACTACTCTTTATGGAACGAATGTTCTGATGACTGAAGGATGTCGTGGGGAAGGAGGATTTTTATTAAACAATAAAGGAGAAAGGTTTCTTGCTTTTTATGATGATTCAAAGAAGGCAATGGAGATAGCCCCGAGGGATATTGTATCGAGGAATATTCAGAAAGAAATTCATGCCGGAAGAGGATTTGAGGATGCTTATGTTCATCTCGATTTGAGACATCTGGGTGAAAAGAAGATTATGGAGAGGCTACCCGGGATCAGGGTTCTTGGTCTTAATTTTGCTGGTGTTGACCCAATATATGAATTAGTTCCTATTCAGCCGGGTCAGCACTATGCCATGGGAGGTATAGATACCAATATAAATGCTGAGACAAGGGTAATTGGATTGTATGCAGCAGGAGAGTGTGCGTGTGTGAGTGTTCACGGGGCTAACAGGCTGGGTGGAAATTCTCTCCTTGAGACATTGATTTACGGTAAGATAGCCGGTGAAAGCGCAGCCGATTACATTACAGCAGGAGGTCCACCGAAAAAAGATGAAGGTATTATGAAGGATGCTTTAAAAAGAGATGAAGATAAAATAAATAAATTTTTACGCTCTTCCGGGAAAGAAAAACATTCGGAAATAAAAATGGATTTAAACAACATAATGGACGATAAAGTCGGGATCTTCAGAGAAAAGAAATCCCTTGAAAAGGCTCTTGAAGGGGTTAGAGAACTTAAGGATAGATTCAAAAATATAAAGATTTTAAATCGTGAAAGGAGATTGAATCAGGAACTAATAAATATTATGGAACTTGAAGGGAATCTTGATATTGCAGAGGTCATTGTAATGGGTGCCCTGGCTCGTGAAGAAAGCAGAGGCTCGCAATCAAGAACCGATTTTCCTAAGAGAGATGATGAAAATTGGCTCAAACATACTCTTGCATATTACACTCCCGATGGGATAAAAACTGAATACACTGACGTTGATGTTAGTATGTACGAACCTAAAGAAAGGAAATATTAATTTTATTTTAAATAAGTTTTTCCCGCTATAGGCGGGTCATTTGGATTGCTTACTTCTTTTTCAAAAGAAGTAAGCGAATCATTCATCCCGAAGATTCGGGATGAATGGAAAATGGCAAAAACTAAAAATGTTAAAGGGATAAGAGTTATGGAAAAGAGAACATTTAGGATATTTCGATACGATTCATCAAAAAATGAATCTCCGGGATTTCAATCCTTTGAAGTACCCGCGGAGAAAGGGATGACCGTTCTTGAGGGATTGATATATATTCAAGACAACCTTGACGGGAGTCTTGCATTCAGAAGTTCCTGCAGAGCAGGGGTTTGTGGGTCATGTGCCATGCATATAAATGGGAAATACTGTCTTGCATGCGAGACTCAGATTTTTGCATTAAAATCGAAAACTGTAACTTTAAGACCTATGGCACACCTGAAGGTTATTAAGGATCTTTTTGTAGATTTGAAACCGTTCTGGGAAAAATATAAACTGATTAAACCATATTTGATGCCTGGAGAGCCTGGACCGGAAAGAGAAAGAATTCAGACAGCCGATGATAGATTAAAGCTTGAAGGATTAATAGACTGTATACTTTGCGGTGCCTGCTATGCATCCTGCCCTGTTGGGGAAACTCATTCGGAATATCTTGGACCTGCTGCGCTTTTGAAGGTAAATAGGTTTGTTCAGGACTCTCGCGATAATGCCGAAGAAGAGCGATTGAATGCGGTTTCTGGATTCGATGGTGTTTTCAGGTGCCATACAATTTTTAACTGCCAGGAGGTTTGTCCAAAAGAGCTTGACCCCACTGGAAGTATTGCCGACCTGAAGAGAAAGATTATAGGTAAAAAATTTGGCTTGTCAAAAATCTATAAGTAGATGGACAGACAGAAATGTCTGTCCTACCTGTCAATTGCTTACTGCGGGTAAAAAATTTGATTTGTCAAAAATCTATAAGTAGATGGACAGACAGAAATGTCTGTCTTACCTATTAATTGCTTACTGCGGGTGAAAAATTTAGTTTGTCAAAATTTTATGAGGAGAGCGGAAGGGGTGAGTAAACCAAATACATTTCGTCCCAGAATTTTTTAAAATATAAATATATATGATTGAAATAAGGATTCATGGAAGGGGTGGACAGGGAGTTGTAGTTGCTTCGAAGGTTCTTGCTATGGGATTTTTTGTTGAAGGGAAATACGTTCAATCTTTTCCTTTTTTTGGAGCAGAAAGGCAGGGGGCGCCAGTTGCTGCATTTGTGAGGGCTGACGATAAAAAGATTCATTTAAGATGTAAAATCTATAATCCAGATTACCTTATCGTACTTGACCAAAACCTTCCTTTTGAAATAAATCTGACTGAAGGTTTAAAAAAGGGAGGGATTGTTATTATCAATAGTACGAAAGAACCAGGACGTTATAATATATCTTCAGATTTCAAAGTATTCACAGTAGATGCAGGGTCAGTTGCGTCAAAATATGGAATAGGTACAAAAGAACTACCAATAGTCAATACCGCAATTCTCGGAGCATTCTGCAGGATTACAAACCTGGTAAATATTAACTCTCTAAAAAAGGCAATAAAAGAGTTTGCTCCGTTAAAAAAGAAAGAAAATGCCGAAGCCGCAATTGAAATATATAATTCTATCAATAATGTGTAATAGTGAGTTTAATGAGTAATCTAATAAAAGAAATAAAAAATTTGCCCTATACGGCTGTTTCTCATTCCAATATGCTCTGGAATAAGACCGGGAGCTGGAGACATATAAAGCCTTATTATGAGAATAAAATAGCCCATTGTACGAGTAGATGCCCTTGTGGGAATAATATTGCTGAATTTATATTGTCAGCAAGCCAGGGTGAATTTCAAAAAGGATATGAAATAATAAAAATGACAAGCCCTCTTCCCGGAGTATGCGGGAGGGTATGCTATCATCCTTGTGAGACTTACTGTAATAGAGGAGAGTTTGATGAGCCAATCGCTATTCAAATGATTGAGAGGTTTCTTGCTGATTATATGAGTGATAAAGGACGAATAATTCCTGAAATAGCAGAGAGGAAAAATAAAAGAGTTGCAGTTATTGGGTCTGGACCTGCCGGGCTTTCCTGTACATACCATCTTGCCTTAAAAGGTTATTCGGTGATACTGTTTGAGGCTTATGAAAAACCGGGTGGAATGTTGAGATACGGGATACCATCCTATCGTCTTCCGAAGGATGTACTTGACAGAGAAATTAAGGATATTCTTGATGCGGGTATTGAATTGAAAACTAACACAAGGCTTGGAAATGATTTTTCACTGGACAATCTTGAAGAATATGATGCTGTTTATCTTGCAATTGGGTCAAATAAAAGCCGTTCTTTGGGACTTTCCGGAGAATCTGCAGATGGAGTATTTTCTGGATTGGAATTTCTTGAAAGAGTTAATTCTGGTGAAATGGTAAAATTGGGGAAAAAAGTAATAGTAGTAGGTGGAGGAAATACTGCTATCGATACAGCGAGATGTGCTTTAAGGTGCGGCTCAGAAGTTACAGTAGTTTATAGAAGGTCAAGAAATGAGATGCCAGCATGGCAGGAGGATGTGGATGACGCTTTGGAAGAAGGAATAAAATTGGTTTTTCTAACTTCACCAACAGAGATTTTGTTTGAAGGTGGAATTTTTAAAGGAATTAGATGTCAAAAGATGGAACTTGGTGAACCTGACCAATCAGGCAGGAGGAGACCAATCCCAATAAAGGGTTCGGATTTTACAATCAGGGGGAATAATATTATTGTTTCTATTGGAGAAGAACCAGAAATTTCGTTTTTAAATGAGTCTTTTGAGGTAAAGGATAAAAAGGTTGTAACTGACTTTGGTGGTTTTTCGGGTGTGAGAAAGGTTTTTGTCGGTGGGGATTTGGTTTACAAAAGTTCTGCAACTGTAGCTTCGGCAATCGGTTCCGGAAAGTCAGGTGCAGAGTCGATTGATTTTTTTCTCAGGAATGAGGAAATTAAGGCAAAAGAAGAACAAAAAATTACAGAATTTGAGGATTTAAATATTGATTATTTTAGTCCTGCAGGAAAGATTGTTCTTTCAAAATCGGATGTAAATGAGAGGGTAAAAGATTTTTCGGAGATAGTACGTGGTGTTTCTTCAGAGGAAGTTATCTATGAGTCTGAAAGGTGTTTCAGCTGCGGGCTCTGTACGGTGTGCGATAACTGCTTGATTTTCTGTCCCGATATGGCTGTAAAAAGAAAAGATACCGGATATGAAATTGATTATGACTACTGTAAAGGATGTGGTATATGCTTCGAAGAATGTCCGAGAAATGTAATCTCTCTCGAAAGGGAAATCAAATATAATGGCAATAAGCGTAAAAGAAAAAAGAATAAATGACCAGCAATCTTTATTGCTCGAAGGGACTTATGCTGTAGCGTATGCAGTTAAACTTTGTCGAGTGAAGGTAATAACGGTGTATCCTATAACTCCTTCTTCAGCAATAGCGGAAAGACTGGCAGAGATGGTGGGGGATGAAGAACTCGATGCGAAATATATTAAAGTGGAATCCGAGCATTCAGCGATGGCGAGTCTGATAGGGGCTTCACATGTTGGTGTGAGAACGTTTACAGCAACATCTTCTCACGGACTTGCATATATGCATGAAACTCTTCATTGGGCAAGTGGAGCGAGGCTTCCTATAGTTATGAGTAATACTAACCGCTCACTCGGAAGTCCATGGAGCATTCTTGCCGAACAAACTGATTCACTTTCCCAAAGAGATACCGGGTGGATTCAGTTTTATTGTGAAAGCAATCAAGAAATCTTTGATACTATTATTCAGTCGTATAGAATAGCGGAACGAGTTTATATACCTGCTATGATAAATATGGATGCTTTCTTTTCTACTCATGTCCTTGAAAATATAGTTATTCCATCACAGGAGATGGTGGATTCATATCTCCCGGAATTTAAACCGAAAATTAAAATAGACTTAAATAAACCTTCTGCATTTGGGGGAGTTGCACCGGGAGATAGTTACTTTGAATTTAAATATAAAATGGAAGAGGATATGCTTAAGGCGGTGGATGTTGCAGTTAAAGCGGATAATGAATTTGAGGAAATCTTTGGGAGGAAGTACGGGATTATCAACTGTTATTTATGTGAGGATGCTGAAACTATACTCATAATGACCGGCACCGCAGCTGGAACGGGAAGAGTGGTTATTGATAATATGAGAAAGAAAGGGAAAAAAGTAGGATTAATGAAAATAAGGCTTTTCAGGCCGTTTCCATCCAGAGCGATTATAGACGTGTTGAAAAATAAAATAAAAATTGCCGTTATAGACCGAAATATCAGCCGCGGAGTCGGTGGAATATTTGCCCAAGAAATAAGGGCGGCTTTTCATAATACTAAGTATCATCCACCAATTTTCGGATTTGTTGCCGGGCTTGGAGGAAAGGATATTACTCCTGAACAAATTGAAAATGTGTTGAATTATACTATCGAGTCCGATTATCCCGACCGAGAAGCATATTGGTTGGATATTGATGTATGAGAGAGGGATATGGTTTATGAATAAAAGAATATTTGAAATACCAGAAGAGGATATCCTGTGTAAGGGGCATATGGCTTGTATCGGATGTGGAGTTCCCCTTGCTATGAAGTTTATGTTAAAGGGGCTGGGTAGAAAAACGATATTGGTAGTTCCTGCCAGCTGCAATTCTGTTATAGATGGAACATATCCATTTTCGGCTTCGGGCGTTCCGCTTGTCCACGTTCCTATAGCTGCGGCAGCAGCGATAGCTTCCGGAATCAGGGCAGGGCTTGATATGATAGGTGATATAGAGACAACTGTAGCAGCCTGGGCAGGAGATGGAGGAACTTATGATATAGGTTTTCAGGCACTATCCGGCGCTTCTGAAAGAAATGAAAATATTATATATGTCTGCTATGATAATGAGGCATATATGAATACTGGAATTCATAGAAGTTCCGCAAGCCCATTTTTGGCCTGGACAACTACAACCCCTTTATCATCTCCGAAGAATGTCCCCAAAAAAAATATAGATTTTATTATGGCAGAGCACAAAATCCCATATATTGCCACTGCTTCTATTGCTTTTCCAGATGATTTTATAAAAAAATTTGCTACTGCTAAAAATATTAGAGGTATGAGATTTATACATATTTTAATACCTTGTCAAGCTGGTTGGAAAACAAATCCTTCAAAGACCGTGAAAATAGCAAGACTGGCTGTTCAAACCGGAATTTTCCCATTATTTGAAATAAAATCCGGGAAAATTACTCTTAATTATAATGAAAAGGATGTCCCCGTTGAGGAATATTTTAAATTGCAGGGAAGATTCAGCCATCTGAAGAAAAAAGATATAATCAATATTCAAAGGGATGTTGACAGAAATTGGAAAAGGATAATTAAATTGACAAAAGTTGTATAAGATATTTACTAAAGGTTCTATTAAAAACAAGGTTTGAATGTATCGAATTTAATGTAAAAGTTTGTTTCTCTCCATCTTGAATATGCTTATTAGAATTGAATAGTGCTAATTCTTTAATACTATTAATATGAATACTGTGATATCTTGATATTTTGAAGTTAAACTAATTCGGAGGCAGTTTGAAATGGCAAGGAAAATAATTGTTATGGGTGTAGTTTTGCTGTTTATGCTTGTTTCTCCTGCATTTGCTGAAGAGGAGGCTCATCATGCTGTATCTCTTCCTTTGATTACCATCGTTCCTTTTATAGTTATGTTACTTTGTATAGCATTAATTCCTTTGATAAAGGAACATTGGTGGGAGGATAACTGGCACAAGTTGATAATAAGCTGTATACTTGGAATTCCTATGGGGATTTATATTTTATTTCATGATTATATTGAACTTTTAGAAACTATGGAAGAATATTTGTCCTTTATTATATATGTTGGTTCGCTTTTTGTCGTGGCAGGGGGGGTTATGCTTAAAGGAGATGTCAAGGTATCTCCAAAAGTTAATACCCTTTTTATTGGTATTGGAGGTCTCCTTGCTTCTTTTATAGGAACCCCGGGTGCGAGTGTTCTTTTAATAAGACCGGTTTTAAGGATAAATTCAGGAAGAAAATATGTAATGCACACAGTCATATTTTTTATATTTGTTGTGAGCAATATTGGAGGCTGTTTGACCCCACTTGGAGACCCACCTCTCTTTTTAGGTTATCTTAACGGAGTCCCTTTTTCCTGGACATTTATGCTCTGGCCAAACTGGCTCTTTATGATTTCTATACTTTTATTAATTTACTATGTTGTCGATAGTTATTTGCTTAAAAGGGAAGGATTAAAACAGATAGAAGCAGGAATAAAACCTGAGGAACCTTTTAAGCTTGAGGGATTAATAAATTTTTTATGGCTTCTGGGGATTATACTTTCAGTTGCTTTCCTGCCGATATTCCCATTAAGAGAATTAGTAATGCTTGCAATGGTGGCATTATCATTAATAACAACATCAAAAGGATTAAGGAGAGAAAATAAATTCACATACAATCCGATAATCGAGGTTGCTTTTTTATTTTTTGGGATATTCTTGACGATGATTCCTGCCCTTATTATTCTAAAAAGTAGAGGCGGAGAACTTGGTGTAGCCGAACCCTGGCATTTCTTCTGGATTACAGGGATACTATCCTCATTTCTTGATAATGCTCCGACATATCTTACATTTTTTAATCTTGCTCAAGGGCTTCAGGCTTCAGGTAATTTAGTTGCAAATACCGGGATTCCAGTGGAAATTCTAAAGGCAATTTCCCTTGGGGCGGTATTTATGGGTGCAAATACATATATTGGAAACGGACCGAATTTTATGGTTAAAGCCATTTCTGACGAAGCAGGAACTAAGATGCCTTCATTTCTTGGATATATGATATGGTCTTTCGGAATTCTTATACCTCTTTTTGTTTTTAATACTTTTTTAACTTTTATATGGAAATTAATATAAACTGAAAAAATAAAAAAGTTGACTTTATAAAAAAAGTTATTATATTGTTTAAAATATTTTATTATAAAATAAATTTTTTTCTTATATAAATTTAATTGATTTTAAAAAGGACTTGATAAACCAAGCCTCTACAAATATTTTTATTTTGCAGGTGTTTGATTTATCGAACCCATAATTGAAATATATTTATTTGTTTATGATTAAGTTGAAATAAAAAATTTTACTAAATTTCAATTAGTAATTTAATCCACAGTTTTAAACCTCGTTTAAAAGATATCTCTTAAATAGTAATATGTTAAAAGAATATCTTCCTATATTAATTTTATTGATATTTGCGTTTGTTTTTGCATTTGGAATTCTTTTACTCTCGCATTTTGTGGGACCCAGAAAATATAGTGATGTAAAGGGAGAACCTTATGAATCAGGAATAAAACCGTTTATGGATGCACGGGTCAGGTTCTCTGTAAAATTTTATATTATTGCAGTGTTGTTTATAATATTTGATGTTGAGATAGTCTTTTTATATCCCTGGGTGGTAGTATATAAAGAGATTGTTTCCCAGGGGATTTTTATTTTTATCGAGATGATTGTTTTTGTAGTAATACTTTTAATAGGATATTTTTATTTATGGAAAAGGGGTGCATTTGAATGGGAATAGAGAATTTGTTAAAAAGTAATATTCTTGTAACCACAGTAGATGCTGTTGTTAATTGGGGGAGGAAGTATTCTCTATGGCCAATGCCGATGGGGACTGCGTGCTGTGCTATTGAGTTGATGAGCACTCTTGCATCGAGGTATGATATGGGAAGGTTCGGAGCAGAAAGACTCAGTTTTTCTCCAAGACAGGCTGATTTGATGATTGTTGCCGGGAGAGTTTCAATTAAGATGATGCCAGTTGTAATAAGAATCTGGGAAGAAATTCCTGAGCCAAAATGGTGCATTGCTATGGGTGCTTGTGCTTCTTCCGGCGGGGTTTTTGACACTTATACGCTGGTTCAGGGAATTGACCAGTTTATACCTGTTGATGTTTATATACCTGGATGCCCGCCAAGACCCGAGGGTGTTCTGGATGCATTGGTAAAGATTCAAAAACTTGTCGAGCAGGACAGCATTAAAAAGCGAAAATAATCACATTTTAAAAATGAATAAAAGACCAGAAATTGAAGAAATAAAAGCAAGATTTCCTGAAAGTTATGTCAGGGATGAAGAGTTTAGAGGAGATATTTCTATTGTAGTTAGAAAAGAAAGAATTTTTGATATTTTTAAATTTCTGAAAGAAGATGAAAATTTTCTTTATGATTATCTTGTAGATATAACCTGTATAGATTATTTAAAACTTAACGAGATAGAAAGATTTGCTGTTGTTTATCATCTTTATACTCACAAAAATAATTCCCGAATAAGGATAAAAGCACTTGTTCCAGAAAAAGATACAGTTATTTCCTCAGTGTGTTCACTTTGGAAGGGCGCAAATTGGATGGAGCGAGAGGTTTTTGACCTTTTTGGTATTGAGTTTATTGGACATCCGGATTTGAGTAGAATATTGACACCGGATGATTTTATTGGTCATCCCTTGAGAAAAGATTATCCCCTTAAAGGACGCGGGGAAAGAGAAAATTTTAAAGTTGTAAAATAAATTTATTCAAGATTACGCAATGGAAGAGAAAGATTTAGACCTTCAAACAGAAAAACTTGTATTAAACTTTGGCCCACAACATCCATCAACTCATGGGACGCTTCGTATTGTTATGGAATTGTCAGGTGAAGTTGCTGTAAAAGCGACTCCGGTTATAGGATATTTACATACCGGTTTTGAAAAATTGTCAGAGCATTTGGATTATAATCAATTTATTTGTGTAACAGATAGAATGAATTATCTTTCCCCTTTGAATAACAATATAGGATTTGCCATAGCAGTAGAGAAACTTTTGGGAATAGAGGTTCCGAAAAGGGCTCAATATATCCGAGTGATTATGGCTGAACTTTCGAGGATAAGTGATCATCTTTTATCGATCGGAGCGCAGGCTCTGGATTTGGGTGCTTTTACCGTCTTTCTTTATTTTTACGAAGAAAGAGAAAAATTATATGACCTGTTTGAATGGGCAGCAGGCTCAAGACTGACAACAACCTATACCCGTATTGGAGGTTTGATGAGAGACCTTCCTGAGGGATTCGAAGATGCTGTAAAGAAATTCTACAAAGACCTTCCGAAGGTTATAAAAGAGGTCGAGATTCTGCTTAATAGAAATAAAATATGGTTAGGCAGGACACGCGATATTGGTGTCGTTTCAGGGGAGGAGGCTGTTAATTATGGATTAACCGGACCTTGTTTGCGAGCGGCTAATGTTGAGTGGGATATAAGAAAAATGGAGCCTTATTCTTCATACGATGAGTTCGAGTTTGATATACCGGTTGGCGAGAACGGGGATGTTTATGACCGTTATCTGGTTAGAATGGAAGAGATGTGCCAGAGTATGAGGATTATTGAACAGGCTGTAGAAAATCTTCCAGGGGGTCCCGTTGACATTGATAATCCCAAGGTTAGAATTCCAAAAAAGGATGAGGTATATAATACAATGGAAGGTCTGATATACCATTTTGAGATTTTTATGAAGAATCGAGGTTTTATTCCACCAGTTGGAGAAGTATATTCAAGTACCGAAGCACCAAATGGTGAATTGGGATTCTTTATCGTTTCGGATGGTGAAAGATGCCCATATAGAGTGAGGATTCGTCCTCCCTCTTTATTTAATTATCAGGTTTTTCCTATGATGATGGAGGGGAGGATGCTGTCTGATGCAGTTGCTATTTTAGAAAGCCTTAATATAATTGCAGGGGAACTTGATAGATAAATTTAATCATATATGACTTATGGAATTTTCGCAAGAAACTAAACAAAAATTTCAGGAAATTTTATCGCATTATCCAGTGAAAACTGCTGCGGTTCTTCCCGCAGTGCATCTCGCCCAGGAGGAATTCGGGTATGTTTCTGAGGAGATTATTGAATATCTTGCAAAATTTATGGATATGTCACCTGTCTTTCTCAAAAATACCGTAAGTTTCTATACTATGTTCAAAGGTAAGGAGACAGGAAAATATTTAATACAGGTATGTCATACTCTTTCCTGTTCTTTAATGGGTGCAGGAAATATAATAGATTATATTAAGGAAAAATTAAATATAGATGTTTGGGAGACAACCCCGGATAAAAAGTTTACTCTCGTGAAGGTAGAATGCCTCGGTTCCTGTGGAACTGCCCCTGTGATGCAGATAAATGATGATTATTATGAAAATCTTACTGAAGAAAAAATTGATGAAATATTGAGTAGGTTGAGTTGATATTTTTTATATATAGGGTTTTATAAAAATACTTTATTAGAAATAATCAAAAAAAGTATTAGTAAGAGTTGTCATTCCCCCGTGTACTCGGGGGAATGATAAAAGGTATTTATATTTATAATATCTGATAAATTCCCACGCAGGGGCGAACTTGCTTGTCCTTTGGGTTCGCCCTTATAATGAGGGCTGGTAAATCCACCAGAGGCGGACAAGCCCGCCTCTACGCTGAGGAAAAAATTGATGAAATATTAAATAAATACAAATGAATAATTAATTGAGGATTAGACATTATTGTCTGATCAATAATCGGGATCAGAAATTCCTGTTCGACCGTAATAACGAAGGGACAGACCCCAAGGCAAGCAGGAATGTCTGTCCTACCGAAAATTAAATCATATATTTATGACAAAGTACTGATGGAGATAGTAGGTCAGACATTCTTGTCTGACTGATTAATAAAATAAAAGCTATGAAGATTTTGCTAAAAAATATAGAAGAGCCTGATTATACCGGGTCAATTCAGGATTACAGGAGGAAGGGTGGTTATACAGCAGTCTCTAAAGCAATAAAAGAAATGACTCCGGAAGAAATAGTTGAAGAGGTAAAGAAATCGGGCATAAGAGGTAGGGGAGGAGCGGGATTTCCAACAGGAGTGAAATGGGGATTTATTCCAAAGAATACCGATAAACCCATTTATCTTATATGTAATGCGGATGAAGGTGAGCCGGGAACTTTCAAAGATAGGATTATAATCGAAAGGGACCCTCATTTGCTTTTAGAGGGGATTATTATCACTTCCTATGCAATAAAATCACATCAGGCTTATTTATACATCAGAGGTGAGTTTGTTTATGGGGCAAATAGGTTAAATTCTGCAATAAGAGAAGCAGCAGAAGCTGGATATATCGGGAAGGATATATTAGGGAGCGGCTATAATCTTGATGTACAGATTCATCGTGGTGCCGGGGGATATATCTGTGGGGAAGAGACGGCTCTTCTTGAGTCGCTCGAAGGGAAAAGAGGATGGCCAAGAATAAAGCCTCCTTTTCCGGCAGCGGAAGGGGCGTTTAGATGTCCAACTATTGTGAATAATGTAGAAACTCTTGCCAATATTCCATTCATTATTAATAATGGTGGAGAATCTTATGCAGAAATTGGCGTAAAAAACAGTACAGGAACAAAACTCTTTTGTTTGAGCGGCCACATTAATAAACCCGGTATATATGAATTTCCGCTCGGCATTTCACTCAGAAGTCTAATTTACGAACACGGCGGTGGAATTAAAAATAACAACAAATTGAAGGGTGTCATTCCTGGAGGTTCTTCGATGCCTGTTCTTGCGAGTGATGAAATCGATGTTTCAATGGATTTTGATTCTCTTGCAAATATCGGCTCTGCTTTAGGTTCTGCCGGGGTTATAGTTATGGATGAAACAGTCGATATGGTTGATGTTTCTCTAAACGTTGCAAAGTTCTATGCACATGAGTCATGCGGCCAGTGCACACCTTGCAGAGAGGGTATGCCGTGGATGAGGGATATAATTTCAAGAATTAAAGACGGTAAGGGGAAAAAAGAGGACATTGATACGCTATTAGATATAACTTATAATGTCGAAGGAAAAACTATATGCCCTTTTGGTGAAGCGGGAGCCTGGCCAATCAGGGCTTTTGTTAATAAATTCAGAGAAGACTTTGAGAAGCATATTAATTAAATTCAAATGTATTTTCTTGACATAGAAGAGATTTAACCATTTTTAATTCATCGCTTAGCAATGAATTAGAAATAAGAAATTTGACAGGTTTATGCCAACTTTAACCATAGATGGAAAAGAAATCACAGTAGAGCCCGGGACAACAATTCTTAAAGCGGCGGAAATATTGGAGATATTTATTCCGCATTACTGTTATCATCCTTCTTTGTTAGTTGTTGGCAGTTGCCGGATGTGTTTTGTTGAGATTGAAGGTTCACCAAAGTTGGTTCCTGCTTGTTCTACTGTTGCTGCTGATGGTATGAAGGTGCTCACCAATTCAGAAAATGTAATAAAGGCAAGAGAGTCGATGTTGGAGTTTCTTCTTATAAATCATCCTCTTGATTGTCCCGTTTGCGACCAGGCAGGTGAGTGCAAACTTCAGGATTATGCATTCCTGTATGGAAAAAACCACAGCAGGTTCAATGAACGAAAAAGGCTGCATCCAAATAAAGATTTTGGTGAGCATATTGTTTTATATGCGAATAGATGCATATTGTGCACGCGGTGCGTCAGGTTTTTTCAGGAAATTTCTGGATATGAGGAACTCGGAGTTTTTTTAAGAGGGGGAAAGACGCATATTGATATTTTCCCGGGTAAAACTTTGAAAAATAAACTTGCTGGAAATATTGTTGATATTTGCCCTGTTGGGGCTTTGATTGATAAGGATTTTCTTCATAAAACTCGTGTCTGGAATCTAACTTCGTATAATTCTATTTGTCCGAAATGCAGTAGAGGATGTAATATAAGAATAGATGTTAAGGATAATACCATATTCAGGATTAAGCCAAGAGAAAATCACGAAGTGAACAGCTACTGGATATGTGATGATGGAAGATATGGTTATCATGAATGGGATAATGTATCAAGAATTGAATACCCTTTAAAAAGAGAAGGTGATAAGTATATTCAAATTGGATGGGATGAAGCGGTGAAACTTATCGACATTAATTTTAAAAGCATTATTAAAGAATACAACAGTAATGCTGTATGTGGAGTTGGTAACTCTTTTGCATCAAATGAGGAGAATTTCCTGCTTTATTATTATATTAATAAATGCTTTAATTCTGGGAATTTATTCTTGTATCATGTAAATTCAAATGAGTATGAAGAGAC
>JAUWXV010000205.1 GCA_030616165.1 bacterium
GAGATGGGTTGAATTGAGTTTAGAGAAATCTTAACAGCACACACGATAACTGGATGCGCCAATCCTTGCTATATTAAACTTGTATGTAAAATCATATTTCCCACAAACAATTATTCCATTCAAATTAGGATTTGATCACTCCTGTAAGAGCTAGTGTTGTATTTCTTAAGTAAATTGATTATATTACCTCTCAAGGAGGTATACCATCGCGTAATTGGTAATTCGGAAACACAATACTTACTTCTTGACAATATTGTTAGAAAATTATACATTTTCGTCTGGCACGATTGGCAAGCGTATTGGACGCATGCTCTATCCAAAAAAACGGGGAAGAAAAGTAAAAAATAAAAACAAACAGGTATTTTGTCCCCATATTAACCAGTTAGTTGAAAAAAAGTTCTAACATCGTCCAACCCTGGCAGTCAAGGAATAATCGATATGTTTTGTAGTTAAGGAGTATTAAAATGATTCAATGTTATCAATATATTACTATAACACATTAAAAACAGACATTTCTATTATCCTTTCGGACCGGCTTGTTTGATATCACGGCTGATATCAAACTCAAACTCTTTAAAATTTTTCCTAAACATTCCTGCAAGATTTCTGGCTTTATCATCATATGCATTACCATCTTTCCACGTATTCCTTGGGTTCAATATATTCTGAGGAACACCTTCACAAGTTGTTGGAACATTAATATTAAAAATTGGGTCTTCTTTTGTTTCAACGTGCTTCAATTTACCTTCCAATATTGCGGAGATGATTGCCCTTGTATGGGCAATTGATATTCTTGTCCCAACGCCATAAGGTCCACCCGTCCATCCTGTATTCACTAACCAGCAATCAACATTGTGACGCTTGATTTTCTCTCCCAGAAGTTTACCATATATTGACGGGCGAAGCGCCATAAACGGTGCACCAAAACAGGTGCTAAAAGTAGCCTTCGGTTCGGTCACACCCTTTTCAGTGCCGGCAACCTTGGCAGTATATCCCGATAAAAAGTGAAATATTGCCTGTTTAGATGTCAGTTTTGCCACTGGTGGTAATACCCCAAAAGCATCCGCAGTGAGCATGATAATATTTTTGGGATGTCCTCCAATTCCAGACAGTTCAGCATTTGGAATAGCCGTTATATGATAAGCAGCTCGCGTATTCTCTGTTAAAGTATCATCATCAATATCAATTCGACGCGTATTATAATTAATAGCCACATTTTCTAATATTGTCCCAAATCTTCGAGTGGTTTGATAGATTTCTGGTTCTGCATTCTCAGATAGCCGAATAACTTTAGCATAACAGCCACCTTCAAAATTAAAAACCCCTTTATCGCTCCAGCCATGTTCATCATCCCCTATTAGCCTTCTTTTAGGATCAACGGAGAGAGTTGTTTTTCCCGTTCCAGATAGACCAAAGAATAATGCAACATCTCCTTTTTCGCCAACATTTGCCGAACAATGCATTGACAATACATTCTGGATTGGTAGAAAATAATTTAAGATAGTAAATACCGACTTCTTAATTTCTCCTGCATAACTGGTAGCTCCAATTAAAATAAGTTTTTCACCGAAATTTACCACTATAAATGCTTCTGAATTAGTACCATCTAATTCAGGTACAGCATGAAACTTCGGAAGATCAATAATAGTAAATTCTGGTATATGTTTTTTATATTTATCAATGCCGTCAATTTGTATAAACATGTTCCTGGCAAAAAGACTATGCCAGGCATATTCTGTAATAATACGAATTGGTATCTGATATTCAGGATCTATTCCGGCATAGAGGTCTTGAATGTATAAATCTTTCCCCTGAATATTAGCTATTACACGGTGAAACAAAATATTATATTTTTCCTTCGAAATAGGTTTATTCACCTTTCCCCACCAAATATCTTTTTTGCTTGTTGGTTCTTGAACAATAAACTTATCATTCGGCGACCTACCCGTATAATGACCGGTTCGTACGACCATCGGACCAAGGTGTGATATCAATCCTTCTCTACGTCTCACTATTTCCTCATACAACATTGGAGTGGATAAATTCCAATAAACATTGCCAACGTTATGAATCCCATGTTTTTCAAGTCCATAATCAGGCACATTGAACATTTGCACGATTACACCTCCATTTTATCTTTGTAAAATATATTAAAATATATAATATATAATTTATTACTAAAAAACTATAATTAAGTTTCACTTAATTTTTTTATGTTATCGAAACGTCTTGTACAATTTTCTATAGAAATTAAGGTATAGATTTCATTATTTCAAATGATTATTTCGCGAAACTTTTCCATAGACTTTAAACCTTTCTTAACTTCACATTCTTTTATTTGCTACAAATTGACACGATGCGGCACCATATTACACCATTACTAACATAAATAAACACATTTATTTTTATTATTACAATTAAAAAATTAATTTTACTTTCTTTCAACAAAATCTTTAAACAACCTAATAATTAGATTTGGAAAAAGTGAAAAAAATCCCACTATTTATAAACAAATCACATTATCTCAAATAATAGTTCTAATTAAAGATTATCTTATTAAATATTTCAATTTTAAAATAATATATTAGTATTAATAAATGAGTCAAGTTTAAAAAGGTTAAAACCGCGAATTTCGCTAATCAACACTGATTGATTTTTATTAAATTGTGTAATATTAAATTCGTGAAATTCGCGTAATTAGCGGTTTTTAGAGCGGACTCATAAATAAAATTTATCTTTTGTTTTAAACAATTTTTTTATTACATTTTTATATATACAAAATTTAAACTTTTGGAAAAGAAATTTCATGAGACATACCAGTCCCTGCCAAAGCATTTATAGATTAAACAGAAACTAATCAATTTCTCCTGCTCTAATTGAACCGGAAAATTAATCAAAACCGCTCCTTTTGTCGTAAATATTTTTCTTTCGTCAAAAATAAGTGAAAATAAAATTATGTTTTCAGATACTGAAAATTTCAATCTTCACATTGAGAAAATTAATAAAAAAGACACTTTCAAGACTGTTGTGAAAGATGAAAAAAAGAATATCCTTGCTGAAAAT
This sequence comes from bacterium, assembly GCA_030616165.1. Lineage (GTDB taxonomy): Bacteria > SM23-31 > SM23-31 > JAUVVT01 > JAUVVT01 > JAUWXV01. Next base: position 3,064 of record JAUWXV010000205.1, read on the forward strand.
ACTTTCCGCTATCACATTGATAGTTTCATACTTTCAACGCTTGAAGACGTCATTGGGGAAAATGTGCAGGAAAAAGCAAAACTTATCAGAGACTTTGGAAGTGAACTCTTTAACACGGTTTTTTCTGGGGTGATTCTTGGAATGTATAAAAAAGTAAAAGAGCAAAATAAGTTACTCCGCATAAAACTTATATTTAAAAAGGATGAACCTGAACTTCTGCAGTTACCCTGGGAATTTATGTTTGATGGAAAAAATTTCCTGTCAGCATATACAGGAATATCGTTATTACGGGTAATCGATGGAATACCCTATAAACAAATTGAAAAAATTCATGGAAAGATTAAAATATTGTTTGTCATCTCGAGCCCCCTTGACCTGAAAGACCACGAGCGTCTTCAAATCGAAAGAGAACAGATGCTTATCCTTCAAGCCGTTGACAGGGCTGTTTCTGCAAACAGGATTGAAATTACCTTTGAAGACGAAGCCTCTCTTAGAAATATCCAGACTCTGCTCGATGAAGAGGAATATCATATACTCCATTACACAGGTCATGGTCTTTATTCTGAACAGGAGGATAAGGGATATTTATTACTTGAAGGTGATTCCGGGAAAAGAGACTTGTTGACAATATAAGAGTCGCTGAACTCCTTGCCGGCTACTCTTCTTTACTCCTTGTCTTCCTTTCAGGATGTCAGACTGCTAAAACATCGGGGAGAAGAAGTCTAAGTGATTTGTCAACTCCATTACTGCTCGGGGGAATTCCCGCTGTCATGTCCATGCAGTATTCTGTCGCCGATGTATCTGCTACGTCATTTACAGAAAAGTTCTACACCGAAATTAGCAGTGGAACACCCATTGATAAAGCATTAACGGATGCCCGGAAACAACTTTACCTCAATGAGGTGAGAGGAACGGTTGACTTTGCCACTCCTGTTTTATATTCAGACGACCCCGACTGCCTCTGCACCGAAGAGAAAAAACCTGAAGTTCTAAAACCCGGTTTCAAATTCGATAAAGAAATCACGTATAAAAAAAATATTGTTCTCACTCTTGAACAACTTGGTACTAAATTTATCGGCAGGAGAAAAGAACTGAGAAGAATTAAAGAAGCTTTCTTTTCAAGAGGAACAAGAGCTGTGGTTCTCCACGGAATTGGCGGTATCGGAAAAACGGTTATATCGACGAAAATTGCTGAAAAAATTGAAAAACAGTTTGACGGAATCTACGCCTTTGACTGCGGAAGCGGTCTGAAAATCGAAGAAATCCTTATCCAGTTAAATGAGTTCCTGAAAAGAATTGATGTAAATGCATTAGACGAAGTAGTAACCTCACAGGCACCAATCGATATAAAAATCAATTATCTGGCACAGGTCCTTACACAAATAAAACTTCTCCTTATTTTTGACAACTTCGATTCACTCCTGAAAAAAGAAGGCGGAAGATGGGAACTAACTAATCCTGTTCTAAAAAAAGGTCTCAAATCCCTTATCAATCAGTGTAAGGAGGGCTCTCGTTTTATCTTTACAAGCAGATACACATTCAATCTTACGGACGGAAGAATAACGGGGGAAATAGATGAAATAAACATCGGCGAATTATCACAGCCGGAAGCCATTATGGTGATGAACAGATTTCCGGAAATCGCAAAAGAGGATTTTTATACAAAACGTGATATTTATGAAAAAATAGGCGGTCATCCTTATACCATTAATATCTTCGGAAAACATGCCCGAATCAAGTCTGTTGAAGAAGTATTGAAGGATATAGCACATGTTAACAGGGATATGGTCGAATTCACCCTTCTTGATAAAAGTTATGAAGCGTTAAGCGAAAATGCCAGGAATCTTATTACCCGAACCGCTGTATTTAAAAAATCTGTCCCTCTTTCTGCCCTGAAATGGATGGTCAAAAATAACAGTGAATCTCCTAAAATTGATAATCAAATCAATGAACTAATCCACTGGGGTCTAATTATCAAAATAGAAGATAAACAGGAAGAAACCTATCAGGTGCACACCCTCGTCAAAGATTTCATAAAAGAGAGAATTGGTAATCAAGAATGGAAGAAATGGCTCATTAAAGCCGCAGAATATTATGAAGATTTATTTGAAAAAACAAAGATTCTCTTGGACCTCCTCGATGCCCGTGAATTATATTTTACTGCGGGTGAATACGATAAGGCAGGAACCATTGTATCTAATGTTACTGAGTACTTACACAGATGGGGATTTATTGACCTTGTTCAATCATTGAATGAACAGACTGTCAATACATCCTCAGGTCTTGTTAAGGCTACTGCTTTACATAATCTTGGAATAATTTACCAATCTCAAGGCGAATATAAAAAGGCACTTGAGAAGTATAATGAGAGTTTGATAATATCTAAGGAATTAGGCGACAAGAAGGGCATTGCTGATACTCTCCATCAATTGGGAAATATTCATTACCTACAAGGCAAATATGAAAAGGCTTTGGAGAAGTATAATGAGAGTTTGAAGATAGAGAAGGAATTAGGCAACAAACAGGGCATTGCTCAATCTCTTCATCAACTAGGAATGATTTATCAAGACCAGGGCGAATATGAAAAGGCTTTAGAGAAGTATAATGAGAGTCTTAAGATAAAGAAGGAGTTAGGCGATAAACAAGGAATTGCTAATACTCTCCATCAATTGGGAATGATTTTTCATTACCAGAGCGAATATGAAAAGGCGCTGGAGAAGTATAATGAGAGTTTGAAGATATCTAAGGATTTAAGCGATAAACAGGGCATTGCTTCAACTCTCGGACAATTAGGCATGATTTGTGAAATTAAGAAAGAATACAAAAATGCATTAAGGAATTATAAGATTGCTCATAATATATTTGAATTTTTAAATTCACCTAATAAAAAAATTGCTGAAAATTATATAGAAAAATTAAAAGAAAAAATAGGCAAAGAAACCTTTGAAAAATATTGTAATGAAATAATGGAAGAACTTAAAAAGAGTGAAAATGGATAATTTAAGGAAAGTAAGATGCCCTCATTGTAAAACAATTAATTCAGTGGATATAACTTCAGAGTTGAAAAAACATGAGGAAGTTGTGATTAAAAAAATCCTCTCTGATCCAAATATTAATAAATATATTCCAAAGAGTATTGAGGTAATCTGTACCCACTGCAAAAAACCATTTAAAATAAATATTTAAATTATTGTAGGGACAGAACAATACCTGCACACTGTGCCTGCACTTTTTGTTCTATCCCCACATAATAATCATTTGTTATTAAATATATTGTAGGGACAGGACAATGCCTGCACACTGTGTCCTGTCCTTATATCAAATATAACATTGTTTAACCATTATGATTAATACAAGGACTTTTAAGGCGGGATTGCCACGTCATCCCGAAGTTTCGGGACTCCTGACAATTAAAAAAATAGGGCATGTCATTGCGAGTATCCCGCCCAGCGGGAGACGAAGCAATCTCAATAAATATTTAACCTGATTAATTCATAAAATTGAGTTAATAACCTGGTGCCATGTTAAGTATGAATTGATGCTGTGTGCCTGTCCTTCGGGTTGGTCTTGTGACCAACACACATTTTCTAAAAAAATAGAAACTCCATCTTTTTAAATCCCCCTTAT
>JAUWXV010000308.1 GCA_030616165.1 bacterium
GTTGTCGATTACTAATGAACCTGCTTGCACAAACCTTGGGGCAAACTCTTTGCTCCGAGAACCTCCGGCAGAAAATAAGGCTATATCTATCCCGGAAAAGTGAGAATTATTCAAATCTTCAACAACCGTCTCAAATTCTCCGAAGTTTAAAGTCATTCCAGCCGACCTTGCTGATGCAAACAATCTGAGACCTTTTATTGGTAATTTCCTTTCCTCCATCACCTGTAAGAATTTTCTTCCTACAAGTCCAGTCGCTCCAACAACTGCGAAATTATATTCTTTCAATTTTTAACCTCATTTTATAAATCAAGTTTCAATATAAAAATATTTAATAAATTTTGCAAATGAAAATTTTTTTATCATTTTGTGAAAATATTCTATCATTTTTTGATAAAATTAGATAAAATTTTATCATTTTTATCATTTTTTTAAATTTTTTGAACATTATTAATTCTTTGTATTATAATTATTTATATACATTTTTAAATTTTGTTTTTTATAAAAAAATTGTATTTTTTATTGGAAATATTGTATAAATCACTATAAAAACTGCAAATTACGCTAAAAACCACTAATTACGCGAATTTCACGAATTTATTAAATGTTATTGATAATAATATTATATTATAAATATAATAAATAATGTTCGTAAATGCAAGAACTTTTTGTGTTTTTTGCTATTAGCTGTTAGCTATTAGCTTTTAGCAAAACAAAGAGGGCGAACACACAGTGCACGCACACGGGTTCGCCCCTACAGGTCTGGGGGGAATATACATCATAAGGATTGAAACATCCTTAGACACGCCATGGCGTGTCTCTACATTGTTATGTAAGAGGATTATCCATATAAAATTGATATTGAAGGATTTGATGAAGAGATAAAAATCTATATTAATAAAGTAACTAAGAGGAAAGAAGATTTCTTAATAGTATTACTTAATTAATATTCAGATGATAATTTTATAGCCGGACATTTTATAAAAACTACAATTTAGTAGCAAGGATTTCTTCGGGGGAGAGGTCAATTACTTTCGTTTTTTGGGTTTTTTTATCGATGGTTATTTCTTTACTTTTTATCAGTTTACACGAACCATTAAAGACCGTTCCCTCATTAATGGTAATACTCGGAGAAAAAATGTCTCCTTTAACTACTGCTTTGGATTCAAGGACAATTCGGTCGGTTGCATATACGTTTCCCTCTACTTTTCCGTCAATGATAATGTTTTTTGAAATAACATCTCCTTGTATATTCCCATCCTCACCAATAACAATTGTATCTGTTGAAACAAGTTCTCCTATAATTATTCCATCAATCCTGCCAGATCTTTGAATGCTTAACTTGCCTTCAATATAAGTTCCTTTACCAATAACAGTCCTAAGCCCACCACCTTTTTTTTCTCTTTCTTTAATTTTGTTCTTTTCTGTCATACAACCAATCTTCCATTTTTAATCAATTTATACAAATGTAAATAAATTACTTTCTTTTTCTTTATAGAATTATCGGCTAATACTTTTCATAATTTAAGTTTCTTCTATTTCGCTTTTGCGAATTCTCAAATAAATTAATATAAAAAACCATACTATAACAAAAATACCGAAAATTCCCATTATAGACATTAATACAAAAATCAAAATTTTTAGACTAAAAAAATTATATATCATACTCAATAATATTCTCATAATATATAATTTATTTCATTTCAGCAACAGAAAGACGAGTCAAAGCCCTAAGTAATGAGACTTTAGCCCTTTCTACATCAATTGAAGGCGATTTATCTGCAAGCCTTTTTAAAGCCCTCTCTTTAGAAGCCTGAGACCTTTCTACATCTACATCTTCGGACGATTCTGCCGTCTCCGCTAACACTGTTATACGGTTGTTTAATACCTCCGCAAATCCACTGCTTATGGCAATGTATTTTTTTACAGCATCTTGTGCTATAACAATTCTACCTGTCTTCAGTATAGAAAGAAATGGAGTATGATTCTTTAGAATTTCAAAATAACCTTCAACAGATGGGGCAAAGAACTTATTCGCCTCACCAGAAAAAACAGTCCTACTCGGAGTCACAATATCTATATAGAAATCCTTTCCTTTCATATCAGATTTATATTTTCAATTAAAAGCGTGGTTTATTTGATTTTTTCTGCATTTTTTACAGCCTCGTCTATTGTCCCAACCATATAAAAAGCCTGCTCTGGAAGGTCATCATACTCACCCTCAATAAGCCCCTTAAATCCTCTCAAAGTCTCTTCAAGTGTGACATACCTTCCTGGAGTTCCAGTAAATTCTTCAGCAACGAAAAACGGCTGAGACAAATATTTCTGTATCCTTCTTGCTCTTGCAACGGCTATTTTATCCTCATCGGATAATTCATCTATTCCTAAAATTGCAATTATGTCTTGTAGTTCCTTATATCTTTGTAAGATTTCCTGAACAGTTGTAGCAATTCGGTAATGTTCTTCGCCGACAACATTTGGGTCGAGGATTTTGGATGTTGAATCAAGAGGGTCAACTGCCGGATAAATCCCGAGTTCTGCAAGTTGTCTTGAAAGTACAGTCGTAGCATCAAGATGAGCAAATGTCGTTGCAGGTGCAGGGTCTGTAAGGTCATCAGCAGGAACGTATATTGCCTGCACAGATGTTATTGACCCCTTTTTTGTGGAGGTAATCCTCTCTTGAAGAGCCCCCATTTCTGTTGCAAGGGTCGGCTGATAACCCACTGCTGAGGGCATTCTTCCTAATAGAGCAGAAACCTCGGAACCAGCCTGCACAAACCTGAAGATATTATCAATGAACAATAATACATCTTTCTCTTCTACGTCTCTGAAATATTCCGCTACTGTTAGACCAGATAACCCGACTCTCAGCCTTGCACCTGGTGGTTCATTCATTTGTCCAAATATCAGCGCTGTTTTATCAATAACCTTTGATGCCTTCATTTCCAGCCAGAGGTCGTTCCCCTCACGAGTTCTTTCCCCGACTCCAGAAAATACCGAATATCCGCCGTGCTCAGTAGCTATATTCCGGATAAGTTCCATAATTAAAACAGTTTTCCCAACGCCTGCCCCACCGAATAATCCTGTCTTTCCACCCTTTGAATAAGGTTCAAGGAGGTCTATAACCTTCAATCCAGTTTCAAACATCTCAGATTTTGTTTCCTGTTCTTCAATAGAAGGAGCCTGTCGATGAATTGGGTCATATCTTTCAGCCTTGATTTCTCCCAGTTCATCTATCGGTTTACCCCACATATTAATCAACCTGCCAATGGTACATTTGCCCACTGGCACCGTAATAGGTTCCCCAGTATCTATTGCTTTTGCTCCCCTGACAAGACCCTCTGTGGAATCCATCGCAACACACCTGACGAGTTTTTCGCCAAGATGCTGCTGTGCCTCAAGAACTAAAGATTCCTGATTGTCTTTTTCTATTAATATTTTATTAAAGATTGACGGCAGTTTTCCCTCCGGAAAGCTGATATCGACAACAGCCCCAATTATCTGAACAACTGTTCCCTCTGTCATTTTTTATACCTTTTTTTGTATTGTGTTCTGTTCAATTTTACAACAGAAAAACAGAACACACAATAATAAATCCTAAATCCTAAATTCTAATATCTAAATAAATACT
>JAUWXV010000039.1 GCA_030616165.1 bacterium
TATTTGTTCTGTTAATGTTTATGATTTTTTCTATGTTGATAACTTATTTAACAAAACCTCTTAAGATTATTTTAGGGATTGATAAAAGTCTCAGCGATGAGAAATTGGCTGAAAAGGTGGGATTTAGATTTAATGAAGTTAAAGATAGACTTTTAAATGCCATACAAATATATTCTAATAAAAAGATAAATAGAGAAGGTTATTCAGAAGAACTGATTGACCAGTATGTAAATAAGATTGGCGAAGAATTGATAAACAAGGATTTCAGCGTTGCTGTTAATTTTAAATCTATTTTGAACAAATTTAAGATATTCGGTATTGTTTTTGGCGTTGGCGTTTTAATGTTCGGAGTTTTTTATGGTGTATTCGGCGAATCTCTTGAAAGGGTTTTTCAGCCAAATAAGGAATTTCCTATTTATCCCGATTTTACTATATCGCTAAAGCCGGGAGATTTAGATGTAATAAGGAGTGAGAAAGTTGAAATAAAAGTTATAGTTAATGGAAAGAGCCCTGATATGGTAAGTTTATTTGTTAAGGAGGAAGGTGCAGATAATTTTAGTGAAGTCGAATTAGATAAGGGTATGGGGAATGATTTTATTTATAAAATTGATAAATTAAAAAGGTCTTTTGAATACTTTGCAAAAGGAGTTGATGAGGTTTTATTTCAAAGAAACAGAGTTTTTACGACTCAAGTTTATAATATTGGTGTAATTTATCGCCCGATGATAAGAAAATTGAAAGTCAGGCTTGATTTTCCTTCTTATTCCGGTCTGGGAAGCAGGTATCTGGATGATAATAACGGTGATATTACTGCACTGAAAGGGACAAATGCTCATTTTGAAGTCTTTATGAATAAAAACATATCGGAAGGTAATCTAATTTTCAGCAGTGAGAGGATTGTGAATATGAATATTCGTAATACTATTGCGACTGCAAGTTTCGTTATTGGTGAAGACGATAGATATAAATTAATTCTTGAAGATGAGGAAGGTATTACAAACGAAGACCCTATCGAATATCTTATATCAACAATTCTTGACCAGTATCCTGCAGTTGAGATAATTGAGCCGGGAAAAGATATCGACCTTGAAGAGGGTATGAAGGTTCCACTATATTTTACTATAAGGGATGATTTTGGTTTTTCTCGCTTGAGGCTTGCCTTCCGAAAGATTTCTTCTTATGATAAAACACCAGCGGAAAACGTTAATAATGACGAATCTGGAAAATTTGAATATATCGATTTGAATATATTTAATTCCAGCGAACTGACTCAAAATCTTTTACATGATTGGGATTTGAGTAAATCAAATATGCTGCCAGAGGATGAGGTAATTTACTTTATTGAAGTTTACGATAATGATAACGTTTCAGGACCTAAAAGAGGAGTGAGCAGAACATTCAGGCTTCGGTTCCCTTCATTGGCTGAGATTTATGCTATGGTGGAGGAAATACAGGATATCAATATCGAAGATATGGAGGATATTTTTGAAAGGAATCAGCAATTAAAAGAGAAGCTCGATGAGATTGCTCTCGAAATGAGAAGGAACTATGATGCCAGCTGGGAAAAAAGAAAAGAACTAAAAAATATTGCTAATGAACAAGCAGAAATGCAAAAGAAATTGAAAGATATTCAGAATCGGCTTGAGGAATTGATAGACAAAATAGAGAAAAATGACCTTGTTACTCTCGAAACGATGAAGAAATATTTGGAACTTCAAGAACTTATAAATGAAATAGCATCTCCGGAATTCAAAAAAGTTATTGAAGAACTTCAGAAATCCCTTGAAAAGCAGCTTAACTCTCCAGAAATGAGAAACCTGATTAACAAGGTTAATCTCACCCAAAATGATATGCTTAAAAGGATTGAAAGAACATTGAGCATTATGAAGCAGATTCAAATTGAACAAAAGATGGATGAACTTGTCAGGAAAGCAGAAGAATTGCTTAAAAGACATAAAGAAGTGCAGAAAAAGGTTGAAAATACTGAAAATTTAAGAGAATTAGATAATAAAAAGTTAGCAGATGATGAGGAAAAACTTAAAAAGTCAGCCGATGAATTGAGAAATAATATGGAAGAGGTTGCAGAAAAGATGTCCGAAGACCCGATAATGCCGTTTCAGAAAATCAATTCTTCAATAGAGATGTTTGATAATAGGAAAATTCCCGTGAAGATGACTCAGATGTCGAAGAATTTGAAAGAGAATGAGATAAGCAGAGCAGGTGAGTTAGGAAAGGAGATTGAAAAAGACTTAAGCGACCTGTCGGAGAACTTAAAACTTGCACAAAAAGAGATGATAGAAGCACAAAAGGAGACGATAAGGAATGCTATGCTGAAATCTGCAATAGACCTACTTGCCTTATCTAAAAGTGAGGAAAAACTTCAGGAGGAGAGTTTACATCTGGATAAAAATAGTTCACGTTTTCCGTCGATTGCAGAAAAGCAATTAGAAATCCTATCGGGTCTATCCAGGAGTGGCCAGGAGTTAATAAACCTTTCCCAGAAAACATTTTTTATAACACCAGAGATGGGTCAAGCCCTGGCTCAAGCCCTGATACAGATGCAGAATTCTATAAAGGAGCTCGAAAATAGAAACGGTCAGCAAGCTGCATCAAATCAGAGCAAATCGATGATGGCGTTGAATATGGCTGTTGAGGAGATTAGAAGGTCACTAAAGAATCTGGAAGAAGCATCATCTGCTTCTGGCTTAGAAGAATACCTGAAAAGATTGGAAGAGATGGCAGGTAAACAGAATGGAATAAACCAGAAAACTTCCGAGTTTCCGATTGGAATACAGCCTTCTTTAACTCAACAGGCGGAGATGCTTAGACTTGCCGGAGAACAGGAGGCTCTCAGAAGAGCACTTGAAGAATTAATGAACGAGATGGGAAGAAGTTCACAGATACTCGGAGACCTCGACCAGGTTAAGAAAGATATGGAAGATGTTGTAAAAAACCTTAAAGATAAGAATTTAGAAAAAAGAACTTTACAATTGCAGGAAAGAATTTTATCGCGTCTTTTGGATGCTCAGCGTTCTCTTTATAAAAGGGATTATTCAAAAAAGAGAAAATCGGAAACTGCAAAGGAATATCGGGCTTTATCACCCTTCGAGCTTCTACCTGGAATAGGTGAAAAAGAAAATAAAATTAGAGAAGACCTCCTCAAGGCACTAAATGAGGGATATGCAAGGGATTTTATGATGTTAATAAGGAAATACTTTGAGGCGCTGAATGAAATTCACGCCGAAAAAGACAATTAGGAAGGAGGAGGTGTATCTTCAATCTGGTTTATCCTTTTTTCATACAGAAGCTGATTTAAATCAAGAAGGTATGAATCAAAATTTTTGTAATGATCTGAACTCTTTTGGGAATTATAAATCTCATTTGTTATCTTTTTAAGGGCTTTTATCTTTTTTTCCTGCTCTTTTTTAAATCGGAGTCTATAAAGAGTTAATTCATTAAAGAGGTTATAAAGATTTTTTAGTCTTTTATTGATTAGTCGTTTCACAATAAAAATTGATACAACACTACCTAAAAGAATACCAAAAATGAAAAATATTATTCCAGATTCGATTATTTCAGAGTTCAATTTATAACCTCCTTATATATAATTTTTTATTTTTATATAAAAAGACACATTGCAATATGTCTTTTCACAAATTATTATCGGCATAATTATAAAAAATATTAGTTGAATATTGTTTGAAAAATAAGATTATAGTTATATGAGGAAAATATTACGTATTTTTTGCATTCTAACAGCACTTTTGATTTTACCATCATCTTTACTTTCAGAACAAACCAAGACAAATCTATTAAGGGATATATTTAATTTGGTTCGGCAAACCGAATCCCAACAGCCATCTTCTGCACAAGTTAAGGCAAATCTATTAAGAGAGTTTAAATTGGCGCAGAGTTTTGAGAAAATGGGGGAATATAAGAGAGCACTTGATATATACAGGATGCTTTATAAGTTAGAACCAAATAATCTGAATTATTCTTTTGGATTAGAAAGGAATATGTTAAACCTTAAGATGTTTTATGAACTTGTAAATCACTATAATGAAATACTAAAAAAGAATCCATCAAATATAAGTGTTCTTGGGAAATTGGGTGAGGCATATTATCAATGGGGGAAAACAGAGGAGGCTGACAGCGTCTGGAACTCAATTATAGAGATAAATCCAGAAATAGCAATTAACTATTCATTCTTAGCGAATACTTTGATTAGAAACAGGCTTTATGATAGGGCTGTGGAAATTTTTCTTGAAGGAAGAAAAAGGCTAAAAAACAATTCACTTTTCGAACGTGACCTCGCAAACCTTTATTTCTGGAAGAAAGATTACATAAAGGGGGTTGGGGAATACTTGAAAATTCTCCAACGTAATATTAAGAATTATAGTTTAGTAGAAAGTCAGATTTTAGGAATTCCCCCTGATGAAGATGTAAAAATTGATGAAATTGCAAATTTAATTAAGCGGGAGATTGGAAAGGATAATAAAAATCCCTATTATCGGAGATTACTTGCAAATCTATACTTTACAAACAGAAAATATCCTTCAGCCTTTCAGGAATATATAGATTTAGATAAAATTTTAAACGCTAACGGAAAAGAAATTTTATTATTTGCTGAACATGTTTTTAATGAAAAGGAGTATAAATATTCCACGGATGGATACGAGTATGTGAAGGTCAATTTTCCTGATATACCAGAGATAATGCTTGCAAGTTTCGGTCTTGCTGAATCATACGAGAAGGCTGGTTCTTCATCAGAAGATGAAGAAAAAAGCAATTATATATTTTCAAAAGATAAATCAAATTATCAGACAAAAACTACTTATTTATCAAAGGCTATTAATGAATATGAAGATATAATTAAAAAATATCCTGACACTATTTGGGCAATGAAGTCTTATCTTAGGATTGGTGAGATAAAACTGAATTTAACATTTGACCTTGATGGAGCAATTGAGTATTTTGAGAATATTGTGAAATTAAGCAAAGATACACTAATAAGTAGAGAGGCGATATTGAAAATTGGCGACTGCATGATTGCTAAAGGAGACCTGAAACAGGCTGAATATAAATATGATGAAATTATTAGTATTGGAGAAAAAAAGGCCGATGAACTCTTCTATCAGGCACTCTATAAAAAGGCATTTGTTAATTATCTCCAGGGGAAATTTTCCCAAGCAGAAGATATCAACATAAGTATAATGATGAAACAGTCCCCTCAAAGTAGAATTTACAATGATGTTCTTGATTTATTAATGTTTATCGAAGAAAATAAAAGAAGCGATGAAAGTGCACCTCGTGAATACGCCAGAGCACAGGTTTTAATCCAACAGAGAAAATATTCAGAGGCTATTAGTTTATTGGAGGAGGTAAAGAGGATTTATATATATCATCAAATTTCTGACGACGCACTTTATATGATAGGTAAAATAAAAGGTATTATTGGTGATTATGTTAACGCAGTTGAGGCTTTTAGAGAACTTATCAAGGATTATCCCACAAGTCCAAGAGCAGATGAAGCCCAATTAAGAATCGGGGAACTCTACGAAATATGCATTGAAAATAGTGCCTTGGCTGAAAAAGAATATGAATCTCTACTCGTAAATTTCCCGAACAGCATTTATATCGATGAAACAAGAAAAAGAATAAGAAAGTTACTTTCTTTGAAAAGAAAGTAACCAAAGAAACTTCATACTTATTCCTCATCCCGAAACTTCGGGATGAGGAATGTAAACTTTTTATGTACGTTAGTATAAAGGAAACTTGAGAAAATGAAAAATATCCTGTGGATTATAATATTGTTGATAATAAATATAATTCCGTGTAATGCACAGAAGATACTTGTTCCGATGAATTTAAAGCAGACCGACCATCTGAAAGCGTATGGTGTAGCATACTGGACTCTGGAGAGAGGAATAAATGTAGAATGGCTTTTGAATTATCGTGGCGGTTCATTTTTAATGAATTACAACAGTGCAGTTGAAAGAGAACTGAGAGTTAGAGGCGTTGTATTTGAACTGGTTGATGGTATTGAGGTAAGTAATATTTACAAGGAGATTGAAGAAAATAATATGGAACTTGTTCTTCTTGAGAAGGCACCCTCTATAGCCATATATACACCACCAAATACCCAGCCTTGGGATGATGCAGTAATATTAGCATTGACATATGCAGAGATACCATACGATAAGGTTTGGGATAAGGAGGTACTTGCTGGAAAACTCGATGAATATGACTGGCTCCATCTCCATCATGAAGATTTTACTGGTCAATATGGAAGATTTTACGCAAGTTATCATAATGCTCGATGGTATATAGAACAGCAGATATTGTATGAATCGGTTGCGAAATCGCTCGGCTTTAAAAAGGTCTCAGAAGAAAAAAATACAGTTGCGAGAATGATAAAAGAGTATGCCTCAAGGGGGGGATTTCTTTTTGCAATGTGCTCAGCAACAGACACCATAGATATAGCACTCGCATCAGAAAATACCGATATTGCAGATACAATATATGACGGCGACCCAATGGACCCAGACTGTCAGGAGAGACTGGATTATTCAAAGACATTTGCTTTTGAGAATTTCTCTCTTGAAAAGAATCCACTTATATATGAGTTTTCAAACATTGATATACCTTCATCAAATCTGCCTGTTCCTATGCTGGGTCCGGAGAGCGATTATTTTACTCTTTTTGAATTTTCTGCAAAGTATGACCCGGTCCCTACCATGTTGACTCAATGTCATATACCGGTTATAAAAGGTTTTATGGGGCAGACAACCGCTTTCAAGAGAAGTTTAATAAAGAAAAGAGTAGTAATACTTGGTGAATCCGAAGGAACCGAAAGTGTAAAATATATACATGGAAATTTAGGAAAAGGGACATTTACTTTCATGGGTGGTCATGACCCTGAAGATTACACCCATCATATTGGTGATCCTCCAACTCAACTATCGCTGCATAAAAATTCTCCCGGATATCGGCTGATTCTGAATAATATATTATTTCCGGCTGCAAAAAAGAAGGAACAAAAAACTTAATTCTATTTATTTATAAAGAGAAAACAAACAGAAGGGGGTTTTTAAATGATAAGAGAAATCTCAGTTCCAACTCATAAACATACTGAATTTATAAATATAGGAAGACAAGTACAAAATGCAGTGAAAGAAATTGGTGTGAAAGATGGAATATGTCTTGTATATACACCACATACTACTGCTGCTATAACAATAAACGAGGATGCAGACCCTGACGTAACCAGAGACATTATGATGGAGTTAGAAAAGGCATTCCCCTGGAATGATATTGACTACCGTCACAACGAAGGAAACTCCGCTGCACATATAAAATCAAGTCTTGTTGGTGCATCTGTGATGGTTATAATGGAAAACGGAAAACTTATTCAGGGCACATGGCAGACTATATACTTCTGCGAATTCGATGGTCCAAGAAATAGAAAAGTGTATGTGAAGATTGTTGGTAAGTAAAGTATCTTACTTTCTTTGAAAAGAAAGTAAGCAAAGAAACTTTATACCTATTTCTAATTCATCCCGAACCTTCGGGATGAATTAGAAATTTTTAAATCTTTACCATATTGGAGAGAGAGGAGTTTTAAAATACTTTTGCTAAATTTTTTGAAATTTACCAGTAACAAAAATGGTGAAAATCTCTTTTAAAAAGAGTGTTGATGATGACACCAAAACATAGATTTAAACAATAGGGCTTAGATGAGTCAAAAAGAATGTCCATCCTGTGGAATAGAAATTGATAAGGAACACACAGTTTGTCCAATATGTCAGTATGAATTCCCCATAAAGTCTAAATTTAATATAAAAATTATTGCAGTTATCTTAATTATCCTATTTCTCTATCCCCTTATTAGACTTTTTGTTAATCTAATAAGTCGGTAAACCTCTTTTTCAAGATAAAAGATAAAATAACCGTATTAGTCTGGTTGCCACCTAATACGCAACGAAAGATTGTCGGGATGTAAGAATAATTTAAGATTTTTATTATATAATATTTTTATAAGAAGGTATCAAATTTAAATATTTGAAAAAGATTTTAATTGCTATTATTTTTATTCCTTTCTTCGATTGTTTTCCTATAATAATTAACAAGTTTAATACATTGATTGAGAGTTGAGAGTTCTTTTATTTTTTCATCATCTCTATTTTTTAATTTGTTTAAGAGATTTTCATTATAAATGATATTTTTGAGTTTTTGAAAGAAATCAATTTCACTGTTTTCTGTCAGCAATCCATTTACCTCATTTTTAACCAAATCACAGGTTGGACCTGCTTTAACAGCAACAATCGGAAGACCATATGATAATGCCTCCAAGATTACCAATCCTTGAGTCTCTGTTATAGAAGAAAATACAAATATATCGCTTATTGAATAATAAAGTCCAATATCTTCATAAGGGATATACCCGGTAAAGATTATGTGGTCTTCTTTTCCCAAACTATTAACAAATTTCTGAAGATGTCTCTTTCTGGGACCATCACCGACAAGGAGAAGAACAATATCAGCCTTCTCGTTTAAAAGATTAAAAACAGCCTTTATGAGCAATTCTATATTTTTTTCCTGAGCAATTCTGCCTACATAGAGAAGTATTTTGGTTTTAGGTGTTCTCTGGAACTTTCTCTTGAAATCATGGATTTCTTCTTCTGAATATTTTTTTATATTTCCAATTCCTGTTGGTAGTGATACAATTTTATTTTTTACTCCATAACTTTTTAGAACATTTATCATTTTTTGAGATGGAGTAATTGTAAGGTCGCATTTACCAAGATAATAGCGCGAGTATAATCTTGCCGCTGGCTTCGATATAAACTGCGGTATATATAAGTAATGAACATATTTCTCATAGTAAGTATGGTACGTATGAACAAGAGGAATATTTAACCTTTTTGAAAGGTAATACCCGAATATACCGAGGTTAAAGATGGTATGGGTGTGAATTATATCAAGTTTTAACTTTGACCATCTTGTTTTTTTTAAAATTTTAAAAGGGAATGAGAATCTGTATTCCTTCTCGCCCCAGAACGGGATAGACCTAACAGGTATAACATTTTGCGGAAATTTATAATATGGATACTTGGGTGCTACAATATAAACTTTATGATTTAACTCGGATAGATTTTTATAGTAGTTTTCTATCGATATTACTACCCCATTTATATTTGGAGTATATGTATCTGTGGCAAAGAGTATGTTCATAAAAATTGTTCAGGAAGTTTATATTTTAATTTATACTGAAATATAATTGAGCCATTAAAATATAAAAAATTAATAATTTAAAATCAAATGATTTTGCAAATAGAAAATTTCTTACGGGATTCAGGATAGAATTATAATCGGGGAGGAAATTGTATGGCTGGTTTAAAACCAGTTTTTTGAGAATGTGTTTCATTTTGTCTCAATTTTGTCTCAATTTGTATCAATTTGTATCAATTTGGGATTGATTTTGAGACTGATGAGGCAATTAAGTCATTAATTATCAGGAGATTACATTATTTGTCTCACATTTTTTATTAATGGGTGTGATAAATTTTCGTTTTTTTGCGGATAAGGTTTTGTAATTCATAATTATGTTATATTTTATTAATAATATATTATGCAATGTTAGTAAATATAATAACATATATAATATAATATATTTTTCGGGGGAAGTCAAGAGAAATTGTATAATGGTAAATTATTTAAAGACATCTCTCTTATTAAGAGATTTCTCGACTTCGCTCGAAATGATAAAAAAGATAGAAATAAAGAGGGCGAACACACAGTGCACGCACACAGGTTCGCCCCTACATTTGGTTAAAAGAAAAATAAATTAAAAGAATAATAATGAACCGCAAGGACGCAGAGAAAGAATAAGGTTTTGGCTGTTAGCTGTTAGTTAGGATAAGAGAAAAATACATTAAAAAAAGGGATTGGAAACAAAGAGGGCGAATAGCCATTCGCCCCTACAGGTCATATATAAGAGGATTATCCATTAAAATAATGATTGGAAATAAAGAGGGCGACCCGGCGGATCGCCCCTACAGTTGGTTGAAAGACATTATTATAGGATATTTTGTGGGAACACCTTCGTTAGTAGAAAATCCATCATCCCACCTGGGGAGTTGTTTTCTAAAATTGAATATGACTTTGAAATTTCTATCTATTGATTGAACTATACAACTCCCGATAACTGCGAGGTGAAAAACATCTCGCTAAGTATAAATACAAGAATAATATATCATTGTATCTATGGATGTTTGTATTAGATATTAAAATGTCTCTATTAGATTATCGGTGCGGGTGAGTATTCTAAATAAACAGTTTTATAGATGCAATAGCAGTCATTATAATTATGAATTTACGGTAAGGTTTTTCCGGTATTTTTTTTACGACGTTTATACCTATAATGGCTCCTGCGGTTATAGCCGGTAACATAGCAATATTGAAAGAAATTGTCTGAATGGTAATAGTCTTCCATATAAAAACATGTAGAGGAACCTTTATAAGATTAACAATCATATAAAACCATGCTCCTGTTCCTATATACGCGTTCTTCGGCAGGTGCATGGATAGGAGATATAAAGCCATGATGGGCCCGGCGGCATTTCCTATCATAGTAGCAAATCCACCTGCTAAACCGAAAAGCGGCGAAAACCACCAATGGTCCGGGATAACTATTTCATCTTGCCGCCACTCCCCCCAGGTCATAAGAGCAATACCGAACAGGATTGTAACAGCAATGAGCCCCTTGAACTGAGCGTCAGAAACGATGTTGCCCACAAAGAGAGCAATGATTATTCCAGTAAGTGTCCACGGCATAAGGCGCAACAGGTACAACCATTCTGCATGTCGGCCGTAATATTTTACGGCAAAAATATCGCCAAAACAAAGCATCGGGAGCAATAATCCTACGGAAGGTTTCCCGCCAAAGATTCCAGCAAGAATCGGGACCACCAGCATTCCCAAGCCAGTAATCCCGGTTTTAGCCATACCTACAAGAATACCGCATACAGCGGAAAAAGACCACAGTTCCTTCGTCAGGTTAAAGGATTGCAGAGCTTCAATCATTGGTGTTCCCTTTAAACGTCATTTGTATAAACGAATTAAATTGATTATCCATTTCTTTTAATCTGCACTTTAAGTGATTATTAGTGTTAACAAATAAAGTATTTATTATTTCATGGAGCGATTCACTGATGCAATAGGTCCTAAAATAATTGCAGAGAAGTATAATGATAATATAGACGTCTCCGAAATGTAATTCATTTTATAAAGTGGGCGGCAGTTATCCCGAATCTTATGGATGCAGGTTCGAGTTATACACGGAGAGTATCTGCGAAGAGGTAAAAGATTACAATGTCTTTATCCTAATATTAAAAATCCCCGGTCATTCGATGACAGGGGATTTTTAATTTCAGCTTGAGTTAAGCTTTACTAACTTCGGTGGCTTTTAAGCCTTTTGGGCTTTCAGAAACTGTAAATTGGACCCGATCCCCTTCGTTCATTTTTAGATTTTCCTGGTCTTGAATGTCATTGAAATGGACAAAAATATCCTCACCACTATCCCGTGTAATAAAACCATAGCCCTTCGACCTGTTAAACCACTTGACTGTACCTTGCTCCATTTAAAATACCTTTCTGTTAATTTCTAACTTTATGTACAACATAATGCAGTTTTATATTCCCGACCTGCAATAAAATCAGAACACTATTTTAAAGAAACTGTAAACCGCACCGCCTTTGAGTTGCATAAAAATTTGCAAAGGTGTTATTATATAAAGACTGTTTCCATTGTACAAATTATTTTATATAATATAATATTAAATATTTAAAAAACCTAATATTTTTTATTCATTGATTCATATTGGAATTCAGGTTTAAATTATTTTTGGCGTTTCAACTCTAATGGTTAGCAAATCGTAATATTCGGAGACTCAAATAGGATTGGTGTATTGTAACTCATTTAGTTTTTATTAATAATATAGTGATATACAGACATTATTATAGGCTATTTTGTGGAAACACCTTCGCCAGCAGAAGATGGATTCCCCCGAGTACTCGGGGGAATGACAAAGTGGGAGCGGGAATGACAAGGTGGGCGCGGGAATGACAAGGTGGGGACGGGAATGACAATGTGGGGAAGGGAATGACAAAGTGAGGGCGGAAATGACAATACCCGAATTATAATTATAAACATTAAAACAAGGATTGATACTTTGCCTTAAGGTGTTAGGTGTTAGTTGTTGGCTTTTAGTTATTAGAAAAGAAAGAGGGCGAACACACAGGTTCGCCCCTACGTTTGGTTAAAATAAAAATACATTAAAACAAGGGATTGGAAATAAAGAGAGCGAATACACAGGTTAGCCCCTACATTTGATTGAAATAAAAATACATTAAAAGAATAAACAAGGACAGAACAATGCCTGCAAACTGTGTTCTGCCACTACATTTGGTTAAAAGACAATATTATAAGGCAATTTTGTGGGCTAATTGAGTTAGCTGTTGGCTATTAGTTAGGATAAGAGGAAAATAGAAATAAAGTTGAATGTATTCAGGATTTATTAAAAAAATTAGAAATCTCTTGCATCTGGTGTTAAAATGTATTATATTGTAATTAATGGCGTAAAATGACATATATAATACATAAAGAGGTCTATTATGTTATTAATGTCAATTGAAGAGTTGGCGGAATATTTAGGCGAATCTAAGAGAACAATTTATCGCTACATTCAGACAGGCGATTGTCCACCGTATATCCGTCTTACAAAGAAGAATATTAAATTTGATAAGAAGGATGTTGATGCCTGGCTTGAATCAAAAAAAATTAATCCAAAAAAGAATAATTTTAAGGAAGGAGGTAAATAATGCACCGTCTGTGGATGCGAATTCGTATGCCTCTTGCCATTGTAGTTTTGCTGATAATCACTCTGGCGATGGCTCGCCTGTTTTCCGGTCCTGAGGATACATGGATAAAAAACGAAAATGGCGAATGGATAAAGCATGGATATCCTTCCGGTCCTCCTCCAGCGCAGGATTATCAGGAACCGATTACTCACATAATTGTTCCTTTGATTTTTCTGGTGACATTTGCCGTACCACTTTTCTTTTTAAGGATACACAAACCGCACAATCGTTTGAATTTTGATACGGCAAGCCGTGATATAAAGTTATTCGGATACCTAAGTACGGCGTTGTTCCTTTTCGGTGTCATTGTTGTTATAGGATTGATGTTAGAGATTGGATTAGGTGGAACCAGCACTATGTCGGAAACAAATTCCTATGATTTCTTTATAATCATATCCCTTCTGGGATTTGCGGGTCTCTGTATCGTGCTTGGCATTCAGTTTTATGCGCTGAAACGCAGCTGCAACGACCATTACCAGATTGAGAAAAGCCGCCGGGAAATAATGGAGGTTCTCGAAACTTTACGTCCTGACAAATGATACCATCGAGTAGAAAAACATAGAAATGGTGAACATCAAATATTGTTTTCACTAACCTATCTATCCGATGATTGTTTGTGAATTAACCAAACAATCAGGAACTATCACTCAAAATGTCATAAATCCAGCACAATTAAATAAAAATATTTACATTATTTCTCCTTATAAAATTTCTGTCTTTTTACTTTAAAAAAAGTCTTGTTTAAAATTTTATAAACATTATATTTCAGAGAAATTAATATACATTTTATTCAAACTAAAAAAGAATCGGAGGTGCCATTATTATGTATCAATTTCTGACACGACGGGAATGGTTATCTCGCAGTGCATTAATGGGGATTTTCGGATGGCTGGCTCCCGGATTAGCAAAAGCATCTTTAGAGGAACCGAAAGTCGAAGATTATAATATCTATTTCGGCGACTTGCACAGCCATAACAGCGTCGGGTATGCCCGGGGTTCCCTCGGCAGGACTTTTGAAATAGCGCGGAATCATTTAGATTTCTTTGCGTTTACACCGCACGGCTACTGGCACGATATCGGTCATTACGAAAATAGTATCGAGAATAAATGGCTGAAAGGGTTTGAGGTAACCAAAAGTCGCTGGCCGGAAGTTTTAGAATTAGCACGAAAGTATGATGAGCCGGGGAGGTATGTTCCGATTGCCGGGTTTGAGTGGCATTCCACGAGTCTCGGTGATTACCACATTATCTTCCCTGACTTAAAAGGGGAATATATCCGTTTTGACGACCTGCGTGAATTCCAGCGGTTTGCAAAACAACGGGGTGCGATAATGATTCCCCACCATCCAGCCAATCGCTTAGGACACCGGGGGACCAACATTGCCATGCTGGACCCAGAAGTCTCGCCAGTCATCGAGATTTATTCTGAATGGGGTAATGCAGAATATGACAGAGCACCTTATCCATATATAAGACATACCGAGGGCGGGCGATGGTCCCGTAATACACTTCAGTATTTTCTTGCAAACGGTCATCGTTTGGGTGTCATTGCCAGTACAGATGACCATCTCGGATATCCCGGGGCATACAGAGAAGGATTGACCGCGGTGCATGCAACCGAACTGACGAGGGATAAGATTTTCGATGCGCTCCGGAACAGGAGAACTTATGCAGTTACCGGTGACCGCATCGGTATGGATTTCAGGTTAAATGGTCGTCTTATGGGTCAGGAAATGCCGTATACGCGCGAACGGGAATTGGCAGTTACTGTTACCGGATGGGACCAAGTCGACAGGGTGGAAATTCTGAAAAATAACCGGGTACTTCACCGTAATTTTCCGATGGACCGTGTACCTGCCGCCCGGAGCTGGGACAAGCCGATTCTCCTTCGATTCGAATACGGGTGGGGTCCCTGGCCTGCATTAGATATGACTCGCATCTGTGACTGGGATATCCATATCACACTGGAAGGCGGCGTATTGGAAGAGATACAAACCTGTTTTCAGACGGGACCGCTCGATGAGGAGCGTCGGGACCGTATAATCAAAAAGACCGAGCGGCACCTGCACTTTCAGTCCTTTACGGCTTTACGCGAGCAGTTTGAGGATATTTCTACCAAGGCGGTCGTGCTGAAGGTCATGGGCAGTCCGGATACGAAGGTTACAATAACCTTAGAGGCACCCACCAAGGTATCGCTATCTCAAACATTCCGTCAGTTAGCGGAGAGTGGGGAAATGTTATTTACCGGCGATTTTCCCAAAGAGTCGGCAATGTTACATCGATT
This sequence comes from bacterium, assembly GCA_030616165.1. GTDB lineage: Bacteria > SM23-31 > SM23-31 > JAUVVT01 > JAUVVT01 > JAUWXV01. Next base: position 15,205 of record JAUWXV010000039.1, read on the forward strand.
AGTTTTCAATGACCACTACGAAACGTCCTACAAAGTTCCGGATATTGATGAGGGGAAAGACACAAACTGGTATTATCTCCGTGTGGTGCAGGCAAACGAGCAGTATGCCTGGTCCAGTCCAATATGGGTCGAGTCCCGTGCTGATAAATATAAACAGTAAATGATGTGTATATTAAGTTTAAATTCTAAATGATAAATACTAAACAAATTCCTGTCTGCCGACAGGCAGGCAAATGTAAGAAATTCAAAATTAAAAACGATATAAGTTCAAAGTTCAAATTCTAAATGATAAATTCTAAATGATAAACAAATTTTCTAAGGAACAAAATATATTTAGATGAAAGGTAATAAAAATGAAAAGAGAAATTAACCGAAGGAATTTTTTAAAAAGTAGTATGACAATTCCGGTCATCACAGCTGCAGCAATGAGTTTAAAAGATGTTAAGAGTTATTCACAGACGAAGGTAAAAAGAGCAGGCGGTCCAAATATAAAAATTAGCTGCAACGCCTATTCATATAATAATTATTTGAGAGAAGGAGAGATGACACTCGATGATTTATTTGAATTATGTGCCAAGTTAGATTTTGATGCTGTTGACCCGACGGGTTACTATTTTCCGAACTATCCTGATGTACCGGATGATGAGTATATATACCATATTAAGCGGAAAGCTTTTCTTCTTGGATTGGATATAAGCGGAACCGGTGTTAAAAATGATTTTACCAATCCTGATAAAAGTAAAAGAAAAGCTGATGTTGAGCTTGTTAAGAGATGGATGGAATGTGCCTCAAAGCTTGGCGCACCGGTAATACGAATCTTCGGCGGCAGAGGTATACAGAGTGGATATACAGAGGAAGAAGTTACCGAGTGGGTAGTAGAAGGTATTAAAGAATGTGCCGATTACGGTAAAAAATGTGGTGTAATGGCAGCGATACAAAACCATAATGAATTTTTTAAAACTGCAGACCAGATATTAAAAGTTTTGAGGATGGTTGATTCAGACTGGGCAGGATTAATGGTTGATACAGGCAGTTTCAGGGGTGCAGACCCTTACAAAGAAATAGCCAAAGCTGCACCATACGCTGTTACATGGCAGATTAAAGAAATTGTGACATTTCAGGACAGAAAAGAGAAAATTAATTTAAATAAGGTTATCAATATTTTGAGAAATGTGAATTACAGAGGATATATTCCAATTGAACATGTCGGAGAAGGGGATCCAAAAATTGTTGTACCAAGATTTTTAAAAGAAGTCAGAGAGGCTCTAAGTTAATATATTTTCATGTAAGGCAGGGTGTCCTTCACCTTGGCTTGTTCAATGAAGAAAGTTGGGATGCGATGAAGGATAATAACTTATAATACTTTACACTAAAAAAACAAATGGATTCCTGCTTTCGCAGGAATGACAAACAATAATTGGCTCAAATACCCTTACTTAAAATATTAGTTAGACTCATCTATATGCCTAGTGAAGTGATTTCTTAACCCTTTAACTAATAATTCTTCTATATTAGTAGAAAATAGAATATTTAATTTAAAATGTCAAAATACAAATGTCAAATCAAGCTCAAAATCCAAATATCAAAATAACTATAAATACATAAGTTTTGACATTTAGTCATTTGGATTTTATTTTGCATTTGAGCTTTGAAATTTAAGCTTTTATTATTAATAAACCATAAAACTGCTTTTTTCAGGTGCGAATATTGAAAGTTAATGTATTAACAGATCGTTACACTAGCAATAATCCACGAACTACAGTGGTCTTGGCTGACCAGGTATTGGGACAGCCCTTTGTGGCGCAGGTCCAAATTCAAGTTTTTTCGGCAACAGGTCAAGGTCTGAGTTCAGAATTTCATCCCATGTAATGTCTTTTCCTGTATAAGCGACTTCACGCCCCATAATTGATGTCAATGTACAGTAAGCCCCAAGTTCTGCCTGCTCCATTGGGTTACCATTCCTTATACTCTCAATGAGTTCAAAGTGTTCATATACCTTTGGAGTAACCATTTCCCCTTCAAATTTCCAGCTGTTTGGACCCATTATCTCTCTTCTCGGATTAGTCTTCCCTCTGGTTCCAACAAAAAATTCACCGACTTTACTATCGGTATTTTGCCATTGACGACACATACTCATTACATGTACATCATTAGGAAATTCAAAATCGATAACGAAGTGGTCATATATATTCCCCCACTGAGGGTCAGTACGAACCTGGCGTCCGCCAACTCCTATAGCACGAATCGGATAACCATCCATAACCCAGGTCATTACATCAATGTTATGAATATGTTGTTCTACTATATGGTCTCCGGAAAGCCAGCAGAAATAATACCAGTTTCGGCATTGATATTCCATCTGTGTCCATTCGGGTTCATCCCCGCGGTGCCATAAAGAACCTGTGTTGTAATAAATCTGGCCACTTACAACATCTCCAATTTGACCATCATGAATCCGTTTGACAGTTTCCATAGTTGACTTGGAATGTCGGTTGTCCAGACCAACACAGACTGAAAGCCCTTTTTGTTTTGCTTTTTTGCCTGCTTCGAGTATTTTCCGAACACCAACAGGATCAGTTGCAACGGGCTTTTCCATAAATACGTGCTTTCCTGCATCAATAGCAGCGGCAAAACTAATCGGACGGAAACCGGGAGGTCCTGCAAGTATAACGTAATCGACATCTGTCTCAAGCAGTTTCTTATAGCAGTCTAATCCAGTAAAGCAGTGGTCATCTTTCACCTCAACACCCTCAAGTGGAGTTTTTCTCCTTCGTGTTGTGCCGGTCAGGGATTTCAAGCATCTCTCAACCCTATCAGCGAAGGGGTCTGCGAGAGCAATAAGGTGTATGTTAGGAGCTGCAGTAATAGCATTTTCAGCAGCTCCCGTCCCTCTACCACCACAGCCAATTACTCCGATTTTGAGCGGCATAGTGGCTTGTGCACGAGAAGTATGCACAAAAGGGAATCCCGAAATTGCCGCTGTTGCGACTGCTCCGGTTGCCAGAAAATTACGACGAGTCATTTTATTTTTGTTTTTAGTCATTTTAGTATCTCCTTTATTTAAATATGATTTTTAGTTAATTTTTCACTGCTGGCGTAAGAGTTTTTAGCCTTTGCCAGTATTAATTCCGACCTCGTAATATATCAATCAGAAACGGTAAACTTACTGAATCAGAAAAATTAATCTATATTCAGAGTTGTGAATATGCTATTTATACAAGAAATTACCGAGGTCTTGGCTGACCAGGTATTGGGACTGGTCTTTTTGGTGCTGGACCAAACTCAACATTTTTCGGGAACAGGTCAAGGTCAGAGTTCAGCATTTCATCCCATGTAATATCCTTTCCTGTGTAAGCGGCTTCACGCCCCATGATTGCTGTTAATGAGCTATAGGCTCCAATGTCTGCTTGATTCATTGGTTCACCTTTTCTTATGCTTTCAATAAGTTCCCAATGCTCATATACTTTTGTTCTTGGATTATCACCCGTGAATTTCCACGAGTTTTGTCCAACAATTTCTCCCATTCTCATATCAGCATTACCTTTACTTCCGACAACAAAATTCATAAAACCACTTCTCTTTTATACACCCGATTGTTATTATATGCAATAAATACTATTTCAGAAAAATTTGAACTTAATATCTTTGAATGGGATTTTATTATTAGTTAAAATATGAGTTATTAATTTATGTATAATTGTGAAAGACTAATACCAAACGTATTTGAGTTATTTTACAATTTAATATAAAAATTCTAAATTTATTAGTCAAGAAATTATTATGGAATGGGAGATTATCTCCTTTTAATTTTAAAAAGAAAGGAAGAAGATTCGGAAATTGTCTATATAAAAGAGCAATTAATAGGAAATTATTTAAACCATTTAGATTAATTATATGATATGTTTCCGACAATTATAAAATTTTTTTTTATCTTTTGTTGTAATTTAATAATTAATATTTTATCTTTTAGTAATATAGAATATACTTATAAGAAATTGAAATTTTAATTAAATTTTTATATAAAAAATAATTCAGGAGGAGAAAATGGATAATAGAATTAATCGCCGTAAATTTATTAAAAAGTCCACTGCAGCGGCAAGTGGATTAGCATTATCATCTTTAAGTGCGGCATCTTACAGCAGGATAATGGGAGCAAATGACCGGCTTACAATGGGAATTGTGGGCTGTTCGGCACGCGGGAGAGGTGCTTTAATGCCCGATGTATTTGCTCTCGAAAAAGAGTTAAATGTGGAACTATCCGCTGTGTGCGATATCTGGAAAGTAAATCTCGAAAGGGGTATAAAACTTACACAAGAGAGAACAGGTAGAAAACCAAAAGCATTCGAAAACATAGATGAACTGTTGAACCAAAAAGATATTAATGCTATCATAATTTCAACAGGAGACTTTCAGCACGCACCTCTTTTAACCAAAACAGTCAATGCCGGTAAAGAGTGCTACTGCGAAAAACCAATGGCTATATCTGTCAGGAATGCAAAGGAAGCTGTTGCAGCGGTGAAAAGGTCGGGAAAAATTGTTCAGATAGGAACCGGAGGGCTCAGCAGCCCAAGTTTGTGGGGGTTGAAAAAGTTCATTGCCTCAGGTAGATTAGGAAAGATTAGCAAAGTAGAGCAAACTCAAAGTTATTGGGGACCAAGATGGCGCGGAAGAGGAGATGTTAAACTAATCAGGCAGTCAGATACCGACTGGAAAGAGTGGATTTTAGATAAACCATATCGGCAATTTGACTCTGAATTATACTTCGAATTCAGGGTTTATAAAGATTTTTCAACAGGAATAGCAGGACAGTGGATGAGTCACAGGGTTGCGGCAGTGGCACTGGCACTGGGAGAGACCTTTCCTTATAGCGTAAGTTCCGATGGAGGCAACTTTGTCTGGAAAGACGGAAGAGAAATACCCGACACTTTTATAGCAAATGTGATATATCAATCGGGATGGATGTATACCTATTCCTGCAGTTTCGGAACAAATTACCCGGGTTATGCAAGGTATTATGGACTAAACGGAACCATAGAATCAACTCGCGAGGGATACCTGGTTACCGGTGAAGGTGGGGGGGCGGAAGATACTCCTGAAAACAGAAAAAGAGAAGAGAGGACCAAACCATCAGGGACTGGAACTCTTGTTAATCCGAACCGAATAAAGGGTGAATTCACGATTAAGCCAGAGGGAGGAACCGCCGGCAGTCATGCACATATGAGAAACTGGATTGACTGCATACGCTCCCGAAAAAATCCCAATGCCGATGTAGTGACCGGATATTGTCACTCAGTCGTATGTATAATGGCTCATCAGTCCGGATACCTCGGGGAAAAACTTTACTGGGATGCTAAAAAAGAAGAAATTGTTGACAACCCACCACGAACTTGAAATGCAAATCCTGTTCCATATAACTCGGTCCATGATAAAGGATTCCCAGATTTAAGCTCTCCTCCTCGCACTCGTGCTGTGAGAAAAACTGATAAATTAAGAAAACAGGCAAAAATTTTGCAAATTTTTCGTTTATATTCTGGATTTTTTCATTGCTTTATTACTATATTTTTTATTGTATTTGTGTAATTCCCAATAATTACAATACGGAAAGGGAAAACCATTTTTCATACCTTGTGTACTTGACTGCTGGAAGAATTGTTGAAAAGATTGTAAAGGGCAAAAAATAGAGATGTCTTTTCAAGCCTCGAATACTCGGGGCGAGTCCTCGAGAAGAGAAGTAGTCTCTTTGAAATTTTTCTTGATATGGACAAATTTATTGCTACCTATATACGACAAGTGCCTTATTAAATAATAAATGATATATATTCTTGACATTTTTTGAAATGGAGAAATAATAAATGACATAAAATCAACTTTTACTTTATACAGAAGGACAGGACAATGTCCTGTCCCTACAATATATTTAATCATAAATG
>JAUWXV010000130.1 GCA_030616165.1 bacterium
CCCCTTTTCTTTCAAGTATTCTTTTTCATATACTTCATCAATACCTACAATAGTTCCGTCGGCGGGGGATATTATTACGTTATCTATTTTGGGTGGTTTTCTTTCTGGGTCCCTGAAAAAGTAAATGGTTAATAGGAGAAAAATAGATGTGACCACCGCAATAATCCCAATTACAATATTAATAGTGAAAATATAAAGTAAAATTAAAGTTGCTGCAATAATTCCTGAAATAGATATGATATTTAGCCCTTCTTTTGATATAAGCATTTTACTTTAATATATTTATTTTTTTCATAATTGTTTTATAAATTTGCTCAGCATTGTTAGGTTTCTTTTCCATAATTTCAAAATCGTATCTTTCATCTGTCAGTGTGTCCCAAATTCTGAAGGTTTCTGGAGTAATCTCATCGCATATCGTAATTTTCCCCTTGATTCTTCCAAATTCGAGTTTCATATCAACAAGTTTAAGATTTCTTCTTTTAAAAAATGATTTCAGTATTGCATTAACCTTTGATGATATTCTTGAGATGGTCTTCATTTCTTCGGGATTTGCATAATTTAACGCATAAATGTGATATTCATTTACTAATGGGTCGTGGTGTTTTGGGTCTTTCAGGTAATATTCTATTACTGGATATTCCAGTATTTCCCCCTCTGGAATACCATAGTTTTTACATAAGGTTCCTGTTGCAATATTTCTAATTATAACTTTTATTGGTATAGGTTCATAATTTTTGACAATCATCTCTTTAGCATCACTTTTCTTTATAAAATAAGTAGCAACATGATAACTTTCTAAATATTCAAATAACAATGCAGATACACTGTTATTGCATTCTCCTCTCGGAGATATTTTTTTCTTTTTCCCTTTTTTGAAGGGATTATCATCTAAAAATTCAATAATAAGTTGGTCTTCTCTATCGCTTTTATAAACTTTTTTTGAGACATCACTATTTATTAATTGAGGTTTCTTCAAGTCTTTTCTCCTTCTTTTTTTATTGAGAAAATAATAAAATTTATATTGAGTTAGGAATATCTTTATCTGATTCCAACTCTTTTAAATATATGGTTGATGTTTTTGAGAAAATTATCAATTTTAAAGCATTGTTCAATCTCTTTCTCAGAAAGTATCTTTCTTATTCTTTTATCATTGAGAACAATTTTTTTAAAGTCCTTATTGTCATATCTTGTACTCATTGCATTTTCCTGAACAATTTTATATGCTTCTTCTCTTGTCATTCCCTTTTTAGCGAGTTGTAGAAGAAGAGGCTGAGAAAAAATGAGTCCATGAGAAAGATTAATATTTTCAATCATTTTTTCAGGATGGACTTTCAGTTTTTCAATGATGTCTATGAACAGAGAAAGAATATAATCTAATAGAATGGTGCTGTCAGGAATAATGACCCTCTCAACTGAGGAATGGGAAATATCCCTTTCGTGCCAGAGTGGGATGTTTTCCATAGCAGCCATAGCATTTGCTCTAACGATTCTTGCCAATCCAGATATTCTTTCGCATGTAATGGGGTTCTTTTTATGAGGCATTGCTGATGACCCTTTTTGACCAGGAGAAAAATATTCTTCTACTTCACCAATCTCGGTTCTCTGAAGATTTCTAATTTCAACTGCGAATTTTTCAAGGGATGATGATGTTATAGCCATAGCAGTCATAAATTCTGCATGACGGTCTCTTTGAATGATTTGACTGGATGCATTTGAAGCGGTTAAGCCCAGTTCACTGCAAACCATTATTTCTATTTCGGGATTAACAAATGCATATGTTCCAACTACACCCGATATTTTACCCACTGAAATAATCTCTATAGCCTTTTTTAGCCTTTCTAAATTTCTTTTTGTCTCTTCATACCAGATCGCAAGTTTAAGTCCTAATGTTATCGGTTCAGAATGGACACCATGAGTTCGTCCAATCATAACTGTATCTTTAAATTCTAATGCTCTTTTTTTCAATATGTTGGACAGATTTTTAAGTTTTGCTGTTAATTTTTCACCTGCCTGTTTCATTATCAATGCTAATGATGTGTCAAGAATATCAGATGAAGTCATTCCAATATGTATGAATCTTGAATTTTCACCAACATTTTCGGCAACAGATGTTAGAAATGCTACCACATCATGTTTAACTTCTTTTTCGATTTCGTTTATCCTTTCAATGTCAAACCTGGCTTTCTTTTCTATTTGTTCCATCGCATCTTTTGGTATGACACCTAATTTAGTGTATGCTCTGCAAACTGCGAGTTCGACCTTAAGCCAGGTGTTGAATTTATTTTTCTCCTCCCAGACATCCCCCATTTCTTTAAGTGTATACCGTTTTATCAATTTTGTTTACCTTATTTTTCAAGAGGTGCAAGTTTTAATGTGATGTTAAATTCCTTTTTTGCTCTTAAGATTTTGAGTTCTATTGAGTCGCCCTGTCTCGAGTCGCTCTCAAGGAAAATGTTATTCAGGTTGTTAAGGTTATAAACTTCTTTTCCATTTAAGCCAATTACAATATCTCCGACTTTAATGCCTGCCTTATCTGCTGGGCTGCTTTTATCAACCCCTGTTATTAAAAGTCCCCTGTTTGTCTGAAGGTCAAGGGTGTACATCAGGTATCTCGATATATCTGCGTAACGGAGACCGGTATAAAATTCTCTGTTAATTTTTCCGTATTTTTCGAGGTCTTTTGTTATTTCTTTAATTTTGTTTATAGGCATAGCAAAACCAAGTCCTATTGACCCTTCAGAGTATCTGCCCCCTGTAAAAATAAATGTATTCATACCGATTACCTCTCCGACGCTGTTAACGAGAGGACCCCCGCTGTTTCCCGGATTAATTGAGGCATCTGTCTGGATCATATCTTGATATGTTCTTCCATCTTTGCCTGGTGAAAAATCTCTATCTTTTGCACTTATTACACCAACCGTTACGGAAGGTTCATTGTTGTAATCAAAAAGCCCGAATGGATTTCCAAGGGCAATTATCCATTCTCCGACTATGATGTCGTCAGAATTTCCCATTCTTGTGTATGGAAAATTGTCCCCTTTGATTTTTAATAATGCTATATCAGTTACTCTATCTGTCCAGTAATCCTGAACATCATACTTTTTTCCCTTAGTTGTAGTTACAACTATCTTTTTAGCATTATGAATGAGATGTTCATTTGTAATAAGATAGCCATCTGGTGAGATAAAAAAACCTGACCCGAGGCCCTTAACTTCGTTTTCATAAACCGGCGGTGGGAAAAATAGATCCCAGAAAGGGTCTCTTGACCATCTGTAAACTATCTCAACGGATATGACATTAATCCCAACGACTGCTGGACTCACCTCCGCAACCGCTTTTGTTATAGCATTCTTTCTTGAAACGCTGATGGATGATTCTGTGTATTGACTCAAAGATGCCGAGATTGGTTTCTTTGATTCAAATATTTCAATATTTGGTTTTTTATTGACACTTTTCTGAATTGAGTCTCTATTATAGAACAATAGAAAGATACATAAAACAGGCACCAGTATTAATATTATTTTTGAAATATTCATATTTGTAAGCACCCCTCTTTCAATTTTTTGAGGAGAAGATTAACTTACTTCTTTTTTAAAAAAACTAAGCATGAAAACTTACTTTTTTTCCTCTGAATGCTTGAGTGAATAAGTTTAAAGTTTCTTTGCCCACTTTCTTTTTAAAGAAAGTGGGTTATTTTTCAACTTTTTTCCAGTCATCAAGAAATCTCTTAATTCCTATATCTGTAAGTGGATGCTTGAACATTTTTTCTATTACCGCAAACGGAACAGTAACCACGTGCGAGCCGGTTATGGCAGCATCAATCACATGAAGGGGATTTCTGATACTTGCAGTTATCACTTCAGTTAGAATATCGTAATTATTATAGATTGTAACGATGTCTCTCACCAGGTCCATCCCGATATGGCTGATATCGTCGAGTCTGCCTATAAATGGGCTGACAAAATCGGCGCCAGCTTTCGCCGCTAATATAGCCTGAGCAGGTGAAAATACCAATGTTACATTCGTTTTTATATTTATAGACTTTAAGTGATTGACTGCTTTGAGACCTTCCTTGGTCATAGGAATTTTAATGCAGATGTTATCTGCGATTTTACTTAATTCTTTTGCTTCTTCAACCATACCTTCCCAATTCTCACTCATAACTTCTGCGCTCACAGGTCCCTTTACTATTGAACATATCTCTTTCAGAGTCTCTTTGAAAGGTCCTTTTTCTATTGAAAGGAGTGTAGGATTGGTGGTCACGCCATCGAGAATTCCAAGACTTGCTGCCTCTCTGATTTGTTCTATATTTGCAGTATCTATAAAGAATTTCATTTGATAGCCTCCAATTTTTTTTGATTATTTTTTTGAAATTTCTTTTTCAATAGAATTTTGAAAAGAAACTGATTCAAGGAAAAGTCCTTTTGCTGGGGCTGTTGTGCTTGCCTTGCTTCTGTCTTTATATTCAAGTATTTTAAAAAATTCCTCCGGTGTTATCTTTTTTCTTCCTACATCTATTAAAGTCCCCACAATGGTTCTTACCATCTTATGTAGGAATCTGTTTGCTTCTATTCGAAATATGTATTCGTCTTGTTTTTCAATCCATTCAACTCTTTTTATAATACACTTTGAATTTTTTCTATCTTTGTCTGATTTGGAAAAAGAATTAAAATCTTTTTCACCGACTAATGATTCACAGCTCTTTTTAATTAAATCAGAATCAAGCTCGTAAAATATCTCCCAGCAGAATCTTCTGTTTAATGCTGTTCTGCCTTTAGAGATAACATATTTATATGTTCTTGTTACTGCACCGAATCTGGAATTAAAATCTTCAGAAGTTTTCTCAGCACTTTTTATAATTATATCTTTTTGTAATATCCCATTCAATGCCTTTTTTATTTTTTGGGAGTGAGTATCACTGTCAATATAAAAGTTCGCCACTTGATTTATAGCGTGAACACCTGTATCTGTTCTACCAGAACCAATTATCCTGACCTTTTTTCCGGTTAGTTCGTGAAGTGCTTTTTCAATTTCTCCTTGAACCGTTCTTTTTTTAGGCTGTATCTGCCAGCCACAAAAATCTGTTCCATCATATTCTATAGTGAGTTTAATATTGATCATCCAAGATTATCATTCAAAAATATATTTATCAAAAAATAAGAATATTTGTAGGGGCTTGATTCATCAAGCCCGAAATTATTGTGTGTCATCCGAACAGATATTTATCAAAAAATAAGAATGACAATGTTAGTAAAAATACAAAAGATAAAACATAAAAATCACTAATCTTAAAATTTATGCTTCTATAATATGTTCTTTCACATTTTGGGGGATATCCTCTTGCCTCTAAAGCGACAGCGAGGTCATCTGCTCTTCTAAAAACCGACACAAAAACTGGAATAATCATAGAAGTTACATTTTGTATTCTTTTTACAATACCTTTTTCGATTTCTGCTCCACGTGCAATTTGAGCTTTTTTTATCCTTTCAGCCTCTTCAAATATCGTGGGGATGAATCTGAGTGAAATACTTACAATAAGTGCAAATTTATCCACCGGTATTTTTAATTTTTTTAAAGGTTTAAATAATACCTCCATTCCATCTGTTATATCAACGGGTGAGGTAGTAAGCATAAAGAGGCTCGAAAATGCTAAAAGTAGTATTATTCGAAAACCATAAAATATTCCATTATAAAGTCCTTCATATGTTAAACTGAAATTTACACCCGGTATTTGAATTAGAATTCTCCCATCTGTAAAAATTATATGAATAAAGAAGGTTATTAAAATAATCCATAAAAAAGGTATTAATTGCCTTAAAAAATAACCAATTGAAATATTCGATAGTAAAATAGCAAAAAATAGTAAAAGTAATAATCCTCCCAAAAAATAGAAATTATTCACCGTTGTTACGGCAAGTAAAACCATTATTAACGATAAAAATTTCGTTCTTGGGTCGAGATTATGAACAAATGAATCGGTGTTGTAATATTTGCCTAATATGATATTTTTTAATGTCATAAATTCCTGTTTTATTTAAATTATAATATAATACTTTATTTAAGAAAAATCAAATAAAAAAACTTTATTGAATCTATTCATAACTTTTTTCTTGACTTTTAATGATGTATAACATAATATAAATCATAATATTTATCTTACAAGTAGATTATACTTTATTTATTCTCTCTTTAAAGTTTTTTTACATCACTTCTTATTAAAAAATTTAAAATTTAAAAATAGAGTGTCTTACAATAAATCATTGGAGTAGAGAATGGAGAAAAAAAAGATTAAACCGTATGTTCCAGAAGAAACTACTCTGAGAGAATTTACTTTTAAGGCGATTTTCCTTGGAGTAATAATGGCGGTTTTACTCGGTGCTGCCAATGCCTACATAGGTTTGAAGGCAGGAATGACTATCGCAGCTACATTTCCCGCTGCTGTAGTGGCAATGGCTGTTTTAAGGGTATTTAGAGGTTCAGTCCTTGAGGAGAATATTGCCCGTACCACAGCCTCGGTTGGAGAGGCACTTGTTGCAGGTGCAATTTTTACTCTTCCTGCATTTCTTATTTTAGGAATATGGGAAGATTTCAACTACTGGGATGCTACTTTGATATTGCTTATTGGTGGGATACTTGGAATTCTGTTTGTAATTTTTCTCAGAAGGACACTTGTAGAAGAAACTGACCTTCAATTTCCTGAAAGTGTAGCCTGTTCTGAAATCGTAAAATCCGGTCAGAAAGGTGAGACCGGAGCGGGATATGTATTTAAGGCTATGGGGCTTTCAGCCTTTATTGAATTGATAAAAAATACCAGCGGATTTCAGATAATAAAAGAGTCAGTGAGTGGGTTCCGGGAGTTTTCTGCTTCGAAAATACAACTTTTAAGAGAAGGTGTTCCGTTTGGTGACTCCATGGAATTCAGAGGTGGTCTTCTTTATCAGTCACCAATCTCATCCCCTGCATTTATGGGTGTTGGTTATATTATTGGTTCTCGTCTCTCTTCGATAGTTTTTGCAGGAGGAGTATTTGCATGGTTGATTTTAATTCCGTTGATTATGTTTATCAGCGGAGAAAAGGGTCCATTTGCCAATCTTCTCAATATTCCAGATATTGCCGATATTGCTACACAATCCGGGAAATGGCAGGTGATTGCTGATTCAGTATGGAGGTCAGTAGTCCGTCCTATTGCTGTTGGAGCTATGCTGATAGGAATTATCAATACATTATTTAATCTTCGAAAATCTTTATATACTGGACTGGGTGGGGTTATCAGGGATATGAGACAGATTAAATCCGATAGAGAGGGAGTATCTCGCCTGAGTTTAGACTTACCGTACAAATGGGTATTGATAGGAATTGTAGTTCTCATAATACCTATCTCCGGACTTTACTACCATTTTAGCGGAAAACTATTGGGTTCGATTATCTCTTCACTTGTAATGGTAGTGGCGGGGTTTTTATTTGCGGCAATTGCAGGCTATCTGGTAGGTGTAATTGGAAGTTCAAATAATCCTATCTCTGGCTTAACGCTTTCAACATTAATAATTGCTGCTCTTTTGATGGTTTCAATCGGTGTCACAGGCACCCCCGGAATAGCAGCGGTATTGGGAGTAGCTGCGGTTGTATGCTGTGCCTGCGGAGTTGCAGGTGATATGATGCAGGATTTGAAGATGGGGCAAATTTTAGGGGGTACTCCATGGAAGATGGAAATCGCTGAAATTATTGGCGTGGTTCTTACGTCATTTGTGTTAATATTTCCAATGGCAATACTCCACCAGGCAGATATAAAGATAGGTGGTATGGGAATAGGTGGAACATCACTCCCTGCGCCGCAGGCTGGACTTATGGCTATGCTTTCAAAAGGTATTGTAGGGGGTGAAATGGCTTGGTCTCTGGTTTTTGTGGGAATGATGTTTTGTATAGGTTTGATTCTTTTAAAGGCACCTTCTCCGATGATAATTGCTGTGGGAATGTATCTCCCGTTTAAAATGACATCTGTAATATTTGTAGGTGGTGTAATTAAGTTTATTTTTGACAAGTTAATGGAAAGGAAAAAGTTTTCAGAAAAATTAAAAGAAAAGGCTACAAATATTGGGATATTGATAGCATCGGGTCTTATTGCGGGGGAGGCTCTTACTGGCGTGCTTCTGGCTGTTCTTGTGATTCGTGATATACAACTTCCTATTATCAGTCAAAATCCATGGCTGGGTCTTGTTATTTTTGGATTAATTGCTTATATTTTAGTTAGAATTCCATACAGAGCGGTTTTAAGGGAATCATAAAAAATAAACCGCAGAGGCGCGGAGACGAAAAGATAAAATTTTTTATAATTCTCTGCGTCTAAACGGTTTGAAAATAAATTCATGGTATGTTTTTATGTAGGGGCTTAATATATTAAGCCCCGATTGTATGAATCTCATTTTGTAGGGGCAGACCTGTGTGTCTGCCCATATCTATAAATTAAACATCAAAATAAAAATTATAATTTTCAGTAATGATAAAATAAGAATGAAAAAAATAGAAGGAAGTCCCTTAGATTGCCAGGATATGATTATACACAAAATGGAGCGTATTTTATTACAATTTGTACACATAAAAGGGAATTGCTTTTAGAATCAGAAAAAGCGAAAAGTATGATTACTACATTCTGGCACAAATTACCAAAAAAATTTTCACATATTATTATTGACAAATTTGTAATAATGCCCAATCATATTCATGGAATCATGTTTATTGTAGGGGCAGACCTGTGTGTCTGCCTCATTTTGTAGGGGCAGACCTGTGTGTCTGCCCACTATTATGAACATATCATTCGAAAAGAAAAAGAATTGCATGAAATAAGAAAATATATTCAAGAAAATACTATAAAATGGGAATTGGATAAAGATAATCCCATAAATTGGAATAGTGGTGAACATGGGGATTTGCCCTAACATTTAAAAGAAATCAGAAATAAATTTAAAGTTTCTTTGGTTACTTTCTTTTCCAAAGAAAGTAACAAGAAACTTTATTTGCCTTTTTTTTGTTAATAAAGTAGAAAATAAAAAATGGTAGAAGAATACATAAAGTGTCCTGAATGTGGGGCGAAGATTGAAAAATTCAGGAATCCTATACCCACTGTTGATATAATAATAGAAATGTGGGAAAATGATAGATATAAAGGAATAGTATTAATATTCAGAAAAAATATTCCTAAAAAATGGGCAATACCGGGGGGTTTTGTTGATTATGGAGAGACTCTGGAAGAAACTGCATTAAGGGAAGCAAAGGAGGAAACAGGATTAGAAGTAAAAAATCTGAAGCAGTTTAAAGCATACTCTGCCCCAGAAAGAGACCCCCGCACGCATACAATTTCAAATGTATTTATTGCTCAGGCTGAGGGGATGCATACTGCAGGGGACGATGCAGAAAAAATTGAAATTTTTACCGAGAATAATATCCCTGAAGATATTGCTTTTGACCATAGAGAGATATTGAGGGGTTATTTTATGAGTAAAAATAAATCTTAAAAAAATTTTATTACAGAACTTTTGTAAATTTTTATTAGCATACTTTAAAATTATTACAGTGCATCTGTCATCCTGAATTCTGTGCTGAACTTAATTCAGTATTATTTCAGGATCTATTTATTTCAGCATCTAAATAATCAAGAAAACAATAGATTCTGAAGATCCTGAACCCTGTGCTGAACTTGATTCAGTATTGTTTCAGGATCAGAATGACAGGGCTATATTTTATTTAGTTTTAATGGCTTTAAAATAGCATAAAAATATCAAAATATTATGCATTTTTGAAAATTTACAAAAGTTTAAATATTATATAAAAAACAAAAATTACGTCTATTTATGTGTTGTTCAGGAAATACAATAATTATATATGTTTACTCCATCACTAACAGTAATATTTTAATAAATCATTAACAGCAGTAAAAAAGTTCTTGTTTTTACGAATATTTATTGTTATATTTATAGTGTGGTATTATTAAAAATAACAATCAGAAACTTGTTTATATTTCGATGAACTCTAAAAAATTAACCTTTAGAATGAATTGTTAATAAAACTTTACTTTTTTATCCAAAAAGTCAATATTTATGTCGGTGGGAAAATTTTATCATATTGAT
>JAUWXV010000114.1 GCA_030616165.1 bacterium
GTCTCCCGGATGAAATATAGTCCATAAAAAAGAGAGGCTTTGCACCTTTTGTAATAATATCGTTGACATTCATTGCAACAAGGTCAATACCCACAGTGGTATGCTTATCCATTAAAAATGCTATCTTTAGTTTTGTGCCTACTCCATCTGTACCAGATACAAGAATGTAGTCTCCAAATTTATAAAGAGCACCAAAATCACCTATACCACCAACAATATTTTCATCCCTTTTACGGGCAATTTTCCTGATTTTATCTACGATTTTCTCTGCTTTATCGATATCTACGCCTGCTTTTTTATAATCCATTCTCAACATATCTCACCGCATTTTTAAAAATTAAATATCCATCTCCCTCAAAAGAGAGTTTTTCTCTTGTCCATCTCGGGTGCTGAAATTTTATAATATGTCTCTCGGGGTGAGGCATCATCCCTAAAATTGTGCCGTCCAAACTGCATATCCCTGCTATGTTATTTTCTGAACCATTGGGATTTGATTCATCATTTATATTTCCATTTTTATCACAATACCGGAAAATTATAAGATTTTTTCTATGCAATGTTTCCCTAATCTTTTGATTTTTTGAAATAAATCTTCCCTCACCATGAGCAATCGGCAGATATATTATTCCTTTAATACCATTTGTAAATATGCATTTGGTATTTGTTTTAAGATAAACCCATCTATCCTCAAACCTTCCAGTATTGTTGATTGCAAATGTTGCTTCCTGTTTTTGGTTTCTGGTTATATCAGGTAAAAATCCTAATTTTACAAGAACTTGAAATCCATTACAAATTCCTATTATTGGTTTTTTATCTTTTACAAAAGATTCAATTTGGTCCCTTAGTTTAAATTTTATCTTATTCGCCAGCACCTTCCCGGCGGCTATATCATCCCCAAATGAAAATCCACCAGGTATGGTTAAGATATGGTAATCCTTAAGTTTTTTCTTTTTGGTTATAAAGTCATTTATATGCACCCTTTCTGCTTCTGCGCCGGAAAGATTCAAAGCATATTCTGTTTCATAATCACAATTTGTTCCAGCACTCAAAAGCACAATTGCTTTAGGTTTTTTGTTTACCATTTTAATGTCTTTTGCCATGCTTTTTTGAAAGTTTTGATTGTTTCAGATATAATTATATTCCCGTTTATTCCCCTCACAACAAATATTTTATCTTCGGTAACATATCCAATATGTGAAAATACACATCCATTAAGAAGTTTTTCAAAAGAATCTTTGTTTTCCGGATGAACGGTAACAATGAATCTGCTGTTTGATTCTGAGAAAAGAATAAAATCATTTCTTTTGGTATCAGCGGGAACATTTTTAATAGATATCTCCATTCCCAATCCACCTGCGAATGCTGTTTCAGCAAGAGCAACTGCCATCCCCCCATCTGAACAGTCGTGAATTGATGCTGCAAGTTTTTTTTCTGTAATTTGATTTAATGCTTTGTATATTTTCTTTGCAGAGGCAGGATTAACCTTGGGAACTTTATTTCCTATAAAACCTTTTAGATTATAATATTGTGACCCTCCCATTTCATTTAGCGTTTCACCCACGATATATACTAAATCACCCTGTTTTTTAGCATCCATTGAAACTATATTTTCAATATTATTTATAATTCCGAAAGCTGATATGAGGAGAGTGGGAGGGATGGAGACCGTTTTACCTTCTATATCATATTCATTATGGAAACTATCTTTCCCGGATATATATGGTGTGCCGTATATTACTGCGATATCATAGCATCCTTTGGCGGCTCTAACAAGTTGAGCCATTTTAAAATCACCATCGGGATTGTTTTTGGAGTGAATCGGATTTCCCCAGCAAAAGTTGTCTAAAAGAGAAATCTTTTCGAAGTTGCCTCCTACAGCAACTATATTTCTAACTGCTTCATCGATGCATGATGCAGCCATCCAATAAGGGTCAATTAATCCAAAGTTCGGATTAATCCCATTTGATACAGCCAAACCCATATTTGAAGACGGAATTGGTTTTAAAACTCCTGCATCTCCAGGACCATCATTATCGATTCCAACCAATGGTTTTAAGACCGTTGCTCCCTGTACCTCGTGGTCATACTGCCTTACAATCCACTCCTTACTGCAAACATTATAGGAAGATAGAACTTTCAGCAGTTCCTTTGTAAGATTATTGGATTCTTTAAAATTTGGTTCCTCATAATCAGGATTTTTCCAGTCTGCTTTCAAAACCATTGTTGGAAGACCTTTGTGAACAAACTCAAGGTCGAGATAAAGGACAGTTTTGTCTTTGTATTTTACATGAATTTTTCCAGAATCTGTGAACTTGCCGAGAACAGTTGCCTCAACATCTTTGTTTCTGCATAGTTTAAGGAAATCATTAATAAATTTAGGTTTAACAGCCACGGTCATTCGTTCTTGTGCTTCTGAAATCCAGAGTTCCCAGGGGACAAGACCAGGATATTTCACAGGAGCCTTTTCGAGATTTACCATACATCCATTGCTCAGTATTGCCATCTCACCAACCGAAGAAGAGAGTCCCCCGGCACCATTATCAGTGATTGCTCGGTAATATCCTCTGTCTCTTGCCTCGAAGAGTACATCCATCATCTTTTTCTGGACGATTGGCGCCCCAATCTGAACCGCCTGCACAGGAGTTGCCTCGTCGAGTTTTCGTGACGAAAATGTCGCTCCATGGATTCCATCTTTACCTATTCTCCCTCCAACCATAACAATTAAATCACCGGGCTTAACCTCTTTTTTGCTGGTATCTGTTCTGCTTATTTTTTTAGGCATTATTCCGCCTGTCCCACAAAAAACAAGGGGATTCCCTATATATCCCTTGTGAAAAATAATAGTCCCATTAATCGTTGGTATTCCAATTTTATTACCTCCGTGTTCTACACCTCTTCTTACCCCTTTAAATATTCTTTTTGGATGGAGTATTTTTTCGGGGACGTCTTTGTAATCAATATCTGGTGGGGCAAAGCAAAAAATATCAGTATTAAATATAAGATTTGCTCCTATTCCAGCGCCCATAATATCACGATTCACACCAACAATACCTGTTATTGCTCCTCCGTATGGCTCTATGGCTGAAGGGTGGTTGTGGGTTTCCACTTTGAATGCTATGTTAAAATTATTATCAAAACTGACTATCCCTGCATTATCTTTGAATATAGAAACAAGCCAATCCTTCTTTTTGGATATTTTTTCTGTTGCCCTTTTTACGTAAGTATCAAAAAGAGAGTTTATCCTTGATTTTCTGTTTCCTTCTTTATACTCAACGATTGCGTTGAATATTTTATGTTTGCAGTGTTCCGACCACGTCTGGGCTATCATTTCGAGTTCGACATCTGTGGGTTTTATACCAAGTCTGTATCTTTTTCTCTCATTAACTCTTGTTTTGTAATATTTTCTTATTCTTTTCATCTCCTCAAGATTTAAAGAAAGGAGCCTGAAATCGCTTATTCTCATAAGTTCCTCGTCGCCGACATCAAGTTCAACCTCTTCAACTAATGGAACAGTTCTAACTTTTTTCCTGATTATTCCCTTTTTATCGATTTTTCTTTTATTCAGGATTTCGTGGGTTTCAATTATGGGATTTGCCAGAAGCCGTGTTGAAATTAATTCAATCTCATTTTTAGAGATATTTCCTTTAAAAACATATTGCTTTGCGGTGCTGAGCGAGCCCCTGAATTTTCTCCTGATTATATCTGCAATCCCTTCTTTAGCAGTTTCAGCCACATTATCAGTAACTCCGGACTTAAATCCGACCTCAACAATCCATGAAAAATCAGCAGCAAGTGGTTGATTAACTGAAAATTTCTGTATTATCGGGTCAGAAAAAAGTTCTTTTCCGAGGATATTTGCCTCTTGTGGTGTAATGTCTGATTCAATTTTGTAAACCTCGATAGTTCTCACATTCTCGACATTTTTTATTCGCAAATCTTCCTCGATATCCCTTTTTACTCCCTTTCCTAATGAGTCAAAAAGGTCATCTTTATATTTTACTTCTATTCTGTAATACATTTTATATAATTATAATAACTTTAGTAAATAGTAAAATTTTATTTATATTTGCAGCTTTTTTTCCTAAAAAAAGTTGCTCAAAAAAAACTTAAAGTCATTTCTGATTCATCGTAAGATAATGAATTAGAAATGATTAAATTCCTCCTCTGTCAGGGAGAAAAATAATAATTTTCGACACTTTTGTTGAATTATTTGAAATTTAGCAAATTTTTGTTATAACTCCTTTACTTTGAAACCGAAATTTTTCAATTCTCTTTTGAGTATTTTTAAGTTTTCAGGATTCATTTCGGTTAATGGTCTTCTTAATTCGCCGACTTCCCATCCAAGTAAGCGCATTGCAGTTTTAACTGGAATAGGATTAACTTCTATAAATAGTGCATTAATAAGTGGAATAAGTCGGAACTGGATTTCTCGACTCTTTTCTATATTTCCATCAAAAAAACTATGAACCAGTTCTGAAGTCTCTTTTGGTGCAATGTTGGCAACGGTCGATATAACTCCTTTGCCCCCGACCGAAAGGACAGGTAAAATATGGTCGTCGTTTCCAGAATAAATATTTATTTTATCTCCACAGAGCCGTGCAATTTCCGATATTTGACTAATATTACCGCTCGCTTCCTTTATGCCTGTTATGTTTTTATTTTTTGATAGTTCAAATACAGTCTCCGGTGTCGTATTCAGCCCTGTCCTTGATGGAACATTATATAAAATTACAGGAAAATCCGATTCATCAGCGATAATTGAAAAATGCTCTATAAGTCCTGTTTGAGTAGTTTTATTGTAGTAAGGAGTCACAACCAGGGCACAGTCGGCACCTGCACTTTTGGCAAACTTTGTAAGTTCAATGGTGTCTTTTGTAATATTTTTCCCGGTTCCTGCTATTAATGGAACTCTGCCTTTTACCTCGTTAATTGCTATTTTGAATAATTCCTTCTTTTCTTCATCAGTGAGAGTAGAGGATTCACCAGTAGTTCCGCACACAACTATGGCGTCTGTTTTATTCTCAATGTGAAAATTAATCAGTTTTTTTAAAGTTTCAAAATTTATTTCACCATCTTTAAATGGTGTGACAAGGGCAACAGCCGAGCCTATAAACACATAAACCTCTCTTGTAATTATTTGTTTATTTTAATATTTTTATTATTATAAGAATTTAATTTATTAAATTATTGAATATTTAAAAATAAATCAAGGAATATTTTAATTTTATTTTAATTTCTTTATATATACAATACTTGACAGATAGAAAAAAAATTTGTATATTATTATAGTCTTCGGGGCAAGGTGAAATTCCTGACCGGCGGTTAAAAGCCCGCGAGCGGAATTGAGAATTCTGCAGAATCGGTGAAATTCCGATGCCGACGGTGAAAGTCCGGATGGAAGAAGACAAAATTAATTTTTTGTAATATGACCCCGAAGAACTAATATTTGGGGTTTTTTATTTTTAGAACTGAATTTTAATCTATTTGAAAGAGCAGAGAAAAAAATTGATAGAAGAAGAATTAATCAGAGAGACATTGAGGCTTGCGAAAAAAGGTCTTGGAAAGGTAAGTCCAAATCCTATGGTTGGGGCAGTGATTGTGAAAAATGGGGAGATGATTTCAAAAGGTTATCATAGATTTTTTGGTGGTGCTCATGCAGAAATCGATGCTATTAAAAGGGCGGGGAAAGATATTAGAAAAAGTACATTGTATGTTAATTTGGAGCCATGTTTTCATTTCGGTAAGACGCCGCCTTGTGTTAAAGCTGTGGTTAAAGCAGGAATAAAGAAGGTAGTAATTGGAGATATAGACCCTAATCCCAAAATAAAAGGAAGGGGAATAAATTATCTTAAAGAAAATGGAGTTGATGTTACTTGCGGAATATTGGTTGACGAATGCAGGAAATTGAATGAAGTTTTTTATAAATATATGGTTACTGAAATGCCTTATATAGGGCTGAAGATTGCGCAGACAGTTGATGGAAAGATATCAGAGAAAAAAGGCAAATCGACAAATATCACTTCAATCGATTCGAGAAGAATTGTTCACAGAATAAGAAGTTTTTATGATGCAGTCTTGATAGGGAAAAATACTGCTGTTATTGATAATCCTGCTCTTACTGTCAGGTTGTGCAAAGGGAGGTCTCCGAAAAGGATAATTCTCGATGAGAATCTGAAAATTGATACAAGATTGAATTTATTAAACAGACCATTGTCGGAAAACACCTTGATTTTTACTACATCCGAGTTTGACCATAAGATTAAAGAAAAACTTTTATCAAAAGGTGTGGAAATAATTCTGGCGAAAAAGGATAAAAATGGCTTAATTGATTTAAAGTTTATGTTGAGAAAATCTGCGAAACTTTGCATATCATCAATAATTGTGGAGGGAGGCTCAAAGATTTTTACTTCCTTCATAAACGAGGGATTGGTCGATAAAATTTATCTGTTCATTGCTCCAAAGTTGTTTCTTAAAGGAATAAACACTTTTAGTAATTCTGTGACTGGTTTAGAACTAATCAAAAATATTAATCTTAAATTTGAAAAGATTAAAAGAATAAAAAACGACTTAATGATAGAGGCAGTGGTAAAATAAATTATGTTGAAAGTTTTATAATTTGAATACTTTTGAAAAAAGTTACATGAAAAACTTCTATTTTTTTTAAATAATTTGAAAATAAAAAATAATGTTTACTGGAATAATAAAAGAAATTGGTATTGTTAGAGAAAGTATCAGGGAAGCAGGGAAAGTAATACTTGGAATTAAATCGGAAAAGGTTATAAATGAACTTGATATTGGGGCAAGTGTTTCCATAGATGGTGCATGTCAGACTGTCGTCAAGATAAGTGGAAACATGTTTTATGTTGAAGCAGTTCAGGAAACACTTAAAAAAACAACGCTCGGAAGTTTAAAAGTGGGTAATAGAGTTAATCTTGAGAGTTCTGTTACAATATCTGAGGGGCTTGGTGGGCATATCGTCCTTGGACATATTGATGGAATTGGAACTATTACTGAAATTAAAAATCTTGATGCCAGCAAGATTTATTCGATTTGTGTTCCTGAGAGTATTTCTGAGTATTTTGTTGAAGTAGGTTCGATTGCGGTTGATGGGATTAGTTTGACTATTGCTGAACTGAGAGAAAATATAGTAAAAATTTCCATTATACCATTTACAGAAAAAAATACAACAATAGGAGAAAAAAAGATTGGGGATAAAGTAAATATTGAAGTCGATATTATTGGAAAGTATGTTAAGAGATTTTTAGAGAAGAGGGAGAAAATTGAAAAGATTACAACGGAATGGCTGAAGAGTGTTGGATTTTTATAATTAATTTTTACTGATAATAAGGGAGGATAAATGTATAAATTTAACACTATTAAAGAGGCAATTGAGGATTATAAGAATGGGAAAGTTCTTATAGTTGTGGATGATGAGGATAGGGAGAACGAGGGTGATTTTATAGCCGCTGCTGAAAATATAACACCAGAAATTATAAATTTTATGTCAAAGTATGGAAGGGGAATCATCTGCCTATCTTTGACTGAGGAGAGAACTAAACATTTAGGGCTTGACTTGATGGTAGATAGGAATACTGCTCTCCATGGAACGTTGTTTACGGTTACTATAGATGCGAAAGAAAATACTACCACTGGCATTTCAGCATATGATAGGGCACAGACTATACTTACGGCAATTGACCCGAAAACAATACCGGATGACCTTGCAAAACCGGGACATATTTTCCCTTTAAAATCTATGAATGGTGGGGTTTTAAGAAGGGCGGGACATACTGAAGCATCTGTTGATTTGGCAAAACTTGCTGGAATGACACATACTGGTGTTTTATGTGAAATTATGGACGATGACGGGAATATGGCAAGGGTTCCAAAACTCTTGGAATTAGCAAAAAAGTTTAACCTGAAGATTGTGACTATTCGCGATTTGATTAAATACAGAAGGATAAACGAAGTCCATGTGAAAAATATTGCAAAAGTGAAATTTCCAAGCCAGTATGGGTATTTTGATCTTTATTTATACAGATGTGATATAGATGATAGTCACCATATTGCACTGGTGAAAGGAAAAATCGAACAAGATGAGAAGATTCTTGTTAGAGTACATTCTGAATGTCTGACGGGGGACACACTTGGGTCATTTCGGTGCGACTGTGGAGAACAACTTGATAAGTCTCTAAAAATAATTGAAAAAGAGGGAAGAGGAGTTTTTTTGTATATGCATCAGGAGGGAAGGGGTATAGGGCTTAGGAATAAAATACTTGCATACAAACTGCAGGATGAGGGGAAAGATACGGTCGAGGCTAACCATGCTCTTGGATTTAAGGCAGATTTAAGAGATTATGGCATTGGAGCCCAGATTCTTGCTGACCTTGGGGTAAGAAAGATCGCTCTTCTTACAAATAATCCTAAGAAGATAGTAGGGCTATCTGGATATGGTATGGAAATAATTGAAAGGATACAGATTGAAATTCCACCAAATGAAATAAACGAAGAATATCTGAAAACAAAGAGGGATAAACTTGGTCATTTAATACTGAGAGAAAAAGGATAGTTTATCCTTTAATTTATTGTAAAGAATGTTTTTAAATTTCTTATAATAAAATAGAGTCTTTTAAATTTATTAAAAATTAATCTTAGAGGAGTTAATTATGGTATATAATGGAATACTGTCAGCAGAAGGCAGAAGATTTGCAATTATAGTAAGCAGATTCAATGAATTTATCTCATCAAAACTTTTGAGCGGTGCAATTGACTGTCTTATAAGGCATAAATGCAGTGAAAAAGATATTGATACTTTCTGGGTTCCGGGCTCGTTTGAGATACCGATTATTGCTAAAAAATTGGCAGAGGGTAAAAAATACAACGCAGTTATATGCCTGGGAGCGATATTAAAAGGAGATACTATGCATAATCATTATGTATCTTCCGAAGTTACAAAAGGTATAGCAAAGGTGGGTTTAGATACCGGTGTACCTGTTGCCTTCGGTGTAATTAATGCGGATACTCTTGAACAGGCAATTGAAAGAGCGGGTACAAAAGCAGGAAACAGAGGATTTGAAGCTGCT
The DNA here is from genome assembly GCA_030616165.1 of bacterium. Taxonomy (GTDB): domain Bacteria; phylum SM23-31; class SM23-31; order JAUVVT01; family JAUVVT01; genus JAUWXV01. Next base: position 9,084 of record JAUWXV010000114.1, read on the forward strand.
ATGGGCGCTATAGAGATGGCTGACCTTATTGGTCAGATTTAATGATTATTAATAATCGGTTGTTTTTTATAGAATATTTTTTTATATTATTAATAAGAGATTCTTTAAGTCTTTAAAGCATGTCTTTTAAAAGTTGCAATAGATAAATAATTAATCAAAAAATCAATTTCATTAATATTGCTATGCTTAAACCCAGAAAAAGAATAACTAAGCAGGTTTTAAAAGAAGATAAACTTGTTACTTATACCTTTAAGTTAAATGCATATATAAGAAAGAATTCAAAAAAGATTGGTTATGTTACATTAATATCAATTTTCCTTATATTTGTTATATCTGGAATGTATATGTCGAAAAAACGCTCGGAAGGCAGTGCGATTTCAGAAGTTGGGATTGCACAGTTAATATACGAATCTGGCAACATCACCGCTGCAAAAAGTGCTTTCGAAGAGGTATTAAACAAATATAATGGAACAAAAGGGGCAGGGATAGCAACCTACTATGCCGGAGATTGTTATTATAAATTGAAGGAATTTGATGAGGCAAAAAATTATTTTCAGAAGTATTTGGATGATTATGAGGATAACGATATTTTAACCAGTTCGGCTATTTCTGGAATCGCTGCCTGTTTAGAGGAGGAGAGAGAATATTTAAAAGCGGCTGAATTTTACAAACGTACTGCTGAGAAATTTCCGGATAGTTTTACTGCACCCAGAAATTTAATTGATATGGGAAGATGTTATGAACTTGCCGGTATGAAGAGTGAAGCAGAAAAAGGGTATAAGGAAATTATTGAAAAATATCCTTCGTCTATATATGTCAGAGAAGCATCTATTTTGCTTGATTTATTATAAAATTGCGATTTTTAATTTATGAATTTGTGTTCAAAAAACCGGGAGAGCTCTCGGTTTTTATTTTATAGTATTTTTGGAATGCAGTGAGTAAAAATCATAAAAATATTTGATGAAAAATATATTGAAAATTGGGACATCAGGCTACAGTTTTAATGACTGGATCGGAAATTTTTATCCTGAGGGCATTCAAAAAGGTAAAATGCTTGATTACTATAGTCAGTTTTTCGATACCGTTGAAATAAATTCTACATACTACCGGATTCTTAACCGTTCGGTTTTTTATCATCTTTCAAATAAGACTCCCGATGATTTTGAGTTTATTGTGAAACTGAATCAACAAACGACACATAAGATAGAAAATGGAATAAAAGCAGTGGAAGATATCAAAGAATCTGTTGCTCCAATTATAGAATCAGGAAAACTCAAGGGATTTTTGGCTCAGTTTCCTTGGTCATTTAAAAATAATGCTAATGCCAAAAAATATTTAATTTCAATTAAAGAGAAATGCGATGATATTCCGATTTTCGTCGAATTCAGAAATATAGAATGGGTAAATAAAGAAACATATAAGTTTATAAAAGAAAATGAAATTGGTTACTGCTGTGTTGACGAGCCTAATCTTAAGGGATTGATTCCACCACAGAGCATCTCTACTACGGATATAGGGTATGTTAGGTTTCATGGGAGGAACTATAAAGCATGGTGGAATTCAAGCAAAGGGGATAGATACGATTATCTTTACAAAGAGGAAGAACTCTCGGAATGGATTGAAAAAATTAGAGAAATGAGAAAAAATACTAAAAAAACATATCTCTTCTTTAACAACTGTCATCAAGGTCATGCAGTGAAGAATGCTAAAATGTTAATCGAGATGCTTAAAAATCAAATGGAAATATCTGATAACTGATATAAATTTATTTTAATAGCAGAACTTTGGGCAAAAATCAAATAATAATTAAAATTAATGCAATAATATTTAAGGAAATTAACACGTCGTTCTGCTCCTCGCAATGACATGTATATATTGTGTTTGCGAAAAGTAAAAAAGTAAAAATAATGTTATACATAAGATTCCGAAACAAGTTCGGAATAACAGGTAATGTTACTGTCATAGGGATTTGTTAGAGTGGCAATCTCATGCCAATATGCCAAATTTAAGATTTTAATTATTATTAAAAAAATAATGGAGTTCAAGTGGAAACGAAAGATGTTGATAAAGTCTATAATCCGAAAAAGATAGAAGAAAAATGGTATAAATACTGGCTGGAGGGGAACTATTTTCATGCGGAATCGCGTTTAGGTAAGAAGCCTTTTACAATAGTTATACCTCCACCAAATATTACAGGGATACTCCATATGGGGCATGCACTTCAAGGTACCCTGCAAGACACATTAATAAGATATCACAGAATCCAAAATTACGAGGCATTATGGATGCCTGGAACTGACAATGCTGGAATTGCTACTCAGACTGGAGTTGAAAAGGAATTGTTAAGAAAAGGCATAAAAAAGG